>NZ_JAYRYM010000328.1:0-3487 GCF_041917035.1 Devosia sp.
AGATGCCGGGCGCGTCGCGCTTCATCCGTTCGGCTGTGTCGTCGATGAGCGCTCTGATGGCCTTGATCCGGGACGTCGTCCATTGCGCGGTACTGCGGACCGCGTCGAGCATGAACAGTATCCACGGCTCCCAGGCGGCATCCCGGCTGACGTTCAGCAGGAGGCGGTAGTAGTCCTGCCTGGCTTCGATGATGGCTTTGGACAGGTAGAGCACCGGGATGTCGAGCTGCAAGCCTTCAGGATGGCCCGCGACTCGACTTCCGCCTGAGGGGGAAGGGCAGGGAGGTCGTTGTATGGCTTGCGCGGGTCGAAGAGCATGTGTCGATATCTGGATGATTCATCGGCACGTCGATGGGACGTGTCGACGGAATCGACATGATATCGGGTCGTGTCGAAAAATGACGATATTCTCTACAAGTGTGGGGGTGATGATCCCCGCGCTTCGGTGGTGAGCGCCTGCTTTACATCTGCGCTTTGCAGCGCAGGGCGCCTACCGCATGTCCTCAGTGCCTTGCGCACCTGCTGGTCGCGGCCAACGAAGCCGACGCGATCGCCGATGGCGACCTCATTGCGCCCCAGGCCCTGGCGCGGCTTCTCGCGGATGTCGACGTCGGCGCCGTCGGGATTGATCGCAGCGTAGGGGATCAGCCAGCGCTGGCCGGTGGCGGTGTCGAGCACCAGGGCCTGTTTGCGCCTCAGCTCCAGAAGCTGGCCGCTGCGCGCGGTGTTGGCCCGGGTGTCGAAGTACTCGAGGGCTTGCCCGCGCAGCAGCTCGGGTCATTGCGGACGAGGCGTTTCAGTACTGGCGTCAGCCGAGGTAAAACTCCTCCCACTCGATCTCGGTCCACCACTCGGCCTCCAGTCCGTCGCAGGTCTCGCCATGGGCCCGGCACATGAAGCAACCGTCACCGCGCGTGAGCGCGAAGTCCTCGACCGGCGGGTAACGGACGAGCAGGGCCGCGGCGCCCTCACGCGCGGCCGCCTCTGCCTCGCTCATCGGCCGATCCGGCAATTCGGCAACGCCGCTGCGACGAAGCCGCTTGACGCCCTCCGGGTAGAGGACGGAATTCTCCGCGTCGATATGACGCCAGAGCGCGTGCGAGTAGCGAGTTGCCAGCGCGCGCAGCCGAACACGGTCGTCCTCGGACGGCGGCCGCTGTTCGAGAATCGGCAGCATCTCGCACAGCCACGCCGCCATCTCGGCGTGCTCGTGCAGCACGGCGTACACCGGTCCGCGGTCGCCCGGGAGTTCCGCGTCGGTGACGAGCGCATTGAGGAACACCCGCTCCTCGCGATCGTGATGGAAATGGCCGGCGAACTCGGTGAAAAACGCGGCGAAGCGTCCGCCGTCGTCCGGGTCCGCGGTGCCATCGATGAATCCGTCTACGAACGCGCGAAACGATCCGAGCACCTGATCGATCAGCACGTGTTCGTCCTGCAATGTTTCGATCAGCTTCATCGTCGATTCATCCTCCCGTATCCGTGTTCCTATCCGCCCGCATTCGCCGTCGAGGGCACCGGCGGCGCGATCACTTCCCTCGTCGACACCCCCGCCGCTACCTTGCCGGCCCGAGGATCTCGACCCCGTCCATCATCACCGGGTCGGCATCGACCACGCGGTAGGGCAGGCTGTACGCCACGCGCCATTGCTGCCCCGCGCAATCGAGGGTGACGGTCTTGTCGTTAAGGCGGATGACGCAGCCGCTGCGCTCCTGGTGGTCGCGGCCGACGAAGCCAACCCGGTCGCCGATGGCGAGCTCGTTGCGGCCGAGGCCCTGGCGCGGCCTCTCGCGGAGGTCGACGTCGGCGGGGATGCCGGGCGGGCCTCAAGGCATCGACTTGCTTGTTCGACCATGGCGCCCGCAGGCACCAGCCTGGGCGCCGACCCGCAGCAGCTCCAGCAGCGCGCTCAGTGGCCCGCCGGGCTCGCCCGCCCAGACCAGGTTCGTCCGGTTCGTCCGCATCGCCTCCGGCAGTTCGTGGCGTTGGATCGAATCGCCCATGACGGCATTGTCGAGGACGCTCGCCGGCATGATGGCGACGCCGGTTCCGGCCGCGACGCAGGCCACGATAGCATGGTAGGAGCCGAGGTCGAGGAACCGGCGCGGGGTGACGCCGGCCGCGGCGAACCAGTCGACCAGCAGGCGCCGGTATGAGCAGCCATGCGGAAAGGCGACGACCGTCTGGTCGGCGAGATCCTGCGCACCGCCGATGCGGGGGCCGCCTCGCGCGGTGATGAGGACCAGCTCTTCCGCGAAGACGGCCACGGCCGAGAGGCTTCCCTTGTCGAAGGGTTCGGAGACGAAGGCGGCGTCGATCTGGTGATTGTCGAGTCGCCGCAGCAGCGCCGCGGTCGTTCCGGTCTGCAGCTCCACGTGCGTTCGGGGATGCGCGGCGTGGTACCGCGAGAGGATGGGCGGCAGGCGCACGCTGGCCGCACTCTCCAGCGAGCCCAGGCGCAGCGAGCCCGCGACTACCCCGCTGCAGAGGTCCTCCTCGGCTTCGTCGGCCAGCCGCAACAGGCGCTCGGCGTGCCCGAGCAGGCGATGACCCGCATCGGTGAGCACCACGTTCCGTCCTTGCCGCCGAAAGAGTTGCGTACCCAGTCGGGACTCGAACTGCTTGATGCGGGTCGTGACGTTGGAAGGCACGCGATTGAGCCGGGCCGCCGCACGCAGCACACCGCCTTCCACCGCCACACATCGGAAGATGTGCAGGTCTTCCAGGCTGATCCTTCTCATATCGAGAACGTTATTTCTTAAAAATTCACTATTCGATTCTATCCGACGAGCGTCTAATCCCGCCATGGAAAAAAATCCTCCGTCGTCTCTGTCGCCGGGCGCCATCGTCTTCATCGGCCTCCTTGCGCTGGCCATCGCGATGGGCATCGGTCGCTTCGCATTTACGCCGCTGATGCCGCTCATGGTGCGCGATGGCAGCCTGAATACCGTCACCGGGACGGAATGGGCGACGGCGAACTACGTCGGCTACCTGCTCGGTGCGATCAGCGCCTCGTGGTTCGCGCGCAGTCCCCGGCTGGGCTTGCAGGTCGGGTTGCTCGGCGTCGCCGCGACCACCCTGGCGATGGCTTGGGGTAACGCCGCCTTGCCGTGGCTCGGCTTGGCCCTGCGGGCGAGCGCGGGCGTCTTCAGCGCCTGGGTGCTCGTGTGCGCCAGCAGTTGGTGCCTGCCCGAACTGGCGCGGCGGAGTTCGACCTCGCTGGGCGGATGGATCTACACCGGGGTGGGCGTGGGCATCGCGGCCACGGGTGTACTGACCTGGCTGGGCGGCGCACAGGCGGCCGCGGTGCTGTGGGTGGAGCTCGGGCTGCTCGCCGTCGTCGGCGCCGTCCATGTCATGTGGCGTCTGCGCGGGCAATCCGCCGCGGCGAGCCCTGCCGGCACGCCCGACGCGCCGAAGCCCCCACCGCCGGCGGTCGCGAGCGGGAACCTGGGCATCGTGCTGTGCTACAGCGCGTTCGGCTTCG
>NZ_JAYRYM010000329.1:0-3486 GCF_041917035.1 Devosia sp.
TAGCGGTTGCCGTCCGGCGTTTCGGCCAGCTGCCGGCCGATCCGGCCGTGCTCCTCGAACGCGCGATGCACGTTCCACAGCGGGCACGCCCCGCCGAAGCGGGGGAACTGCAGCGGCGTCGCCGAATGCCGCTTGGTGATGGTTCCCGCCGCGTCCACCCGCGCAAAGAAGAACGGCACGCCGCGGGCCTTGGGTCGCTGCATGGTCGAGAGCCGGTGGCCGACCTGCTCGAGCGAGGCGCCGAAGCGGAACCCCAGCTGCTCGATGTCGTAGGCGGTCTCGCCGGCCGCCGCCAGGAAGGCGCCGTAGGGCATCTGCAGCGCCCCGGCATAGTAGTTGGCGAGGCCCAGCCGGCAGATCGCCTCGGCTTCGCGGGTCTTGAACCGCGCCGCCGCGATGATGGCCTCGATCGGTTCGGCCTCGGCGATCAGCGCCAGTTGCGCGGCGAGCTGGAAATACAGCGTCGCGGGCGCCAGCCGGGCGTTCAGTCCGATCACCCGCCGCTCGCGGTCGTAGCGTCTGAGCGCCTCCGGCCGCTCCAGTTCCTCGAAGGCGACCGCGATGCCGTGCCGGCTTTCGATATGCGCCGCCAGCCGCTCGATCCGCCCGTGCAGTGCCGCGCCGATCTGCTCCGCCAAGGCTTCGGCGGCGGTGTCGAGCCGATCGACGTAGTTGTCGGCATAGTGGAAGAAGTCGCGCACCTCCTCATAGGTGGTCTGCAGGCCGCCCGCCGGGGCGCCGGCCATCGCGGCATCGACGCTGGCCAGCCGCTCGCCCGATTTCCGCCAGGCCTCGTAGAGCCGCAGCAGCGCGCGGGCCGTGTCCGGTGCACCGGTCGCCAGCGACTTTAGCTCGATCAGGCCCGGTGCCGTGTCGCCGAACACCGGGTCGGCTGTGGCTTCCCGCAGGTCGGCGAGCAGCCGGTCGGCGCGGTCCGACAGCAGTTCGGAGAGGTCCAGCCCGAACTTTTCGCTGAGCGCCAGCATCAGCGGCGCCGTCAGCGGCCGCTGGTTGTTCTCGATCTGGTTGAGGTAGGACACCGAGATTTCGAGCTGGCCGGCCAGCTCGCGCTGCGTCAGTCCCTGGCGCTGGCGCCCGGCCCGGACACGGCCGCCGGCGAAGATCTTCTGCTGGGCCATTTGCTATGTTCGCAAGTTCGCAATTTGCATGTTTGCAGAATTAGCACATCCGCACCTTCCTGTCTGCAAGCCGCCGTCCTCTGCTGTATGGTGTCGCGAACAGGGCAGGGGACCCCATGCAGAACATCATCGCCGCGCTCGAGGAAAAGCGCGCGGAGGCCCGCCTCGGCGGCGGGCAGAAGCGCATCGATGCCCAGCACGCCAAGGGCAAGCTGACCGCCCGCGAGCGGCTCGACGTGCTGCTCGATCCGGGCTCGTTCGAGGAATACGACATGTTCGTCACCCACCGCGCGGTGGAGTTCGGCATGGAAAAGACCATCATCCCGGGCGATGGCGTCGTCACCGGCTGGGGCACCGTCAACGGCCGGCTGGTCTATGTGTTCAGCCAGGATTTCACCGTCTTCGGCGGCTCGCTCAGCGAAACCCACGCGCAAAAGATCTGCAAGATCATGGATTTGGCCGTGCAGAACGGCGCCCCGGTAATCGGGCTGAACGATTCCGGCGGCGCCCGCATCCAGGAGGGTGTCGCCGCGCTCGGCGGCTATGCCGAGGTGTTCTGGCGCAACGTCCAGGCCTCGGGCGCCATCCCGCAGATCTCGGTGATCATGGGGCCGTCCGCCGGCGGCGCGGTCTACTCCCCGGCCATGACCGACTTCATCTTCATGGTGAAGGACACCTCCTACATGTATGTGACCGGCCCCGATGTGGTGAAGACCGTCACCTCCGAGATCGTCACCCACGAGGAACTGGGCGGCGCCTCCACTCACACCAAGATCAGCGCCGTCGCCGATGCCGCCTTCGACAACGACATCGAGACGCTGCTCGAGGTCCGCCGGCTGGTCGACTTCCTGCCGCTCAGCGCCACCGTGAAACCGCCGCGCCTCGCCACCAACGACACGATCGAGCGCTCCGAGCCGAGCCTCGACAGCATCATCCCGGCGAGCGCGGCCAAGCCCTACGACATGCGGGAGGTGATCACCCGCATCGCCGACGAGGGCGATTTCTTCGAAATCCAGAAGGAGCACGCCGGCAACATCCTCGTCGGGTTCGTCCGCATCAATGGCGAAAGCGTCGGCGTCGTCGCCAACCAGCCGCTGGTGCTCGCCGGCTGCCTCGACATCAACTCGTCGAAGAAAGCCGCCCGCTTCATCCGCTTCTGCGATGCCTTCTCGATCCCGATCCTCACCCTCGTCGATGTCCCCGGTTTCCTCCCCGGCGTGGCGCAGGAATATGGCGGCATCATCAAGCACGGCGCCAAGCTGCTCTTCGCCTATGCCGAGGCGACCGTCCCCAAGGTCACCGTCATCACCCGCAAGGCCTATGGCGGCGCCTACGACGTGATGGCCAGCAAGCACATCCGCGCCGACGTCAACTACGCCTGGCCCACCGCCGAAATCGCCGTGATGGGCGCCAAGGGCGCCACCGAGATCCTCTACCGCAGCGAACTGGGCGACAAGGACAAGATCGCCCAGCGCACCGCCGACTACGAATCCCGCTTCGCCAACCCCTTCGTCGCCGCCGAACGCGGCTTCATCGACGACGTCATCATGCCCCGCGAGACCAGGCGACGCGTCGCCCGCGCCTTCGAGACGCTCCGGCACAAGAAGGCGGTGATCCCGGCAAAAAAGCACGGGAACATTCCGCTGTGAGCCTGGCATGTCAGTCGCGCGTCGCGCGATCTGTGCCCCGACCACCGGCGGGCACCCTCCCCCTCGCGGGGAGGGTTGGGGAGGGGGGAACACCACGCTCCGGTCCGGCATCATGAGCACCGACCTCGCCCGGAAGCTGCGCCGCAGTTCCACCGCCCCCGAGCGGCGCCTGTGGCGTTTGCTCTACCCCTTGCGGAGCGGCAGCTTCCATTTCCGCAAGCAGGTGCAGGTTGGCGAGTACTATGTCGATTTCGCCTGCCTCCACGCCGGGCTGGTGATCGAGCTCGACGGCGAGACGCATGCCTCCGGGCTTGCGCAGAGCAACGATGCCACGCGGGACGACTACCTCGCCGGCCGAGGCTTCCACGTCCTGCGCTTCAGCAACGACGATGTCATGACCAACCCCGAGGGTGTGTTCACCGTGATCTCAACTGCCTTGGCGACCCGCCCGGCCAACCTGCGCGCGGCCACCCCCTCCCCAACCCTCCCCGCATGGGGGAGGGTGCCCGCCGGTGGGGGAAGCACATTTGTGCCACAAGCACAGAACGGCACCTCCCCCCTTTCGGGGGAGGTTGGGAGGGGGGGTGCCTCAGGCTCGAACCTCGGCGAGGGTACCCCCTGATGTTCCAAAGCCTCCTCATCGCCAATCGCGGCGAGATCGCCTGCCGAATCATTCGTACCGCCCGGCGCATGGGCAT
>NZ_JAYRYM010000330.1:0-3458 GCF_041917035.1 Devosia sp.
TGTTCTTCGATCCCACCCGCGGCGTCGATGTCGGCACCAAGGCCGAGATCTTCGCGCTGATGCGCGATCTCGCCGCCCGCGGCTTCGCCATCCTGTTCTTCTCCACCGATCTGGCCGAACTGGCCAACGTCGCCGACCGTACCCTGGTGATGAGCTATGGCCGGATCGCCGCGACCCTCTCCGGCGCACAGATGACCGAGGGGGCGATCCTGAGCGCCACGCTCTCTGTGGGAGCCGCCGCATGACCGGCCTCGTCGAACTGTCGCGGCGCCATCTGTGGCTGCCGCCGCTGCTCGTGCTGGTGCTGCTCGCCCTCGCCATCGGCATCATGCGGCCGACGACCTTCGCCCCCGACCAGCTCAACATCAAGGTCGCCGCGGCGATGACGCTGATCCTGATCGCCGCCGGCGAGACCATCGTGGTGACGCGCGGCGGCATCGATCTGTCGATCGGCGGCATCCTAAGCCTCACCACCGCCATCTGCGCGACGCGCGGCGATCCGGGCCTCGGGGAGTCGCTCGTCTGGATCGGCTTCGTGCTGGCGCTCGGGGCCGGCGTCGGCGTGCTCAACGGCATCATCATCACGCTGGGCCGGCTGCAGCCCTTCGTCGTCACGCTCGCCACCTGGTCGATCCTCGAGGGCTGCGCGCTGACCGTGCTCCCGGCCGAGAGCAGCGGCGTGCCGAAGGACTGGGTCGCGTTCGCCCATGCCATGCCGCTCGGTCTCGGCATTCCGGCGCTGCTGCTCGCCGGCCTGATCGTCCTCTGGGCCTGGTTCAGCCGCACCCGCACCTTCGGCGCCATCCGCGCCGCCGGCTCCAACGAGCGCAGCGCCTATCTCAATCGCGTCTCGGTGCTCGGCACCAATGCCTGGGCCTATGGCCTGTCCGGCCTCTTCGCGGCGGCGGCGGGGCTCTATTTCAGTACCCAGACCGGCGCCGGCCACCCCACGGTGGGCACGCAATACGTGCTGCCGGCCATCGCCGCGGTAGTGATCGGGGGCACCAGCCTGATGGGCGGGCGCGGCACGCTGGCCGGCACCATCTTCGGCGCCTTCATCCTGACGCTGATCGGCGACGTGGTCTTTCTGCTCAAGCTGCAGAGCTACTGGCAGTGGGTGATGTCGGGGGCCATCCTGATGGGGGTGGTTGTGCTCACCGGCCTCGCCGAGGCCCGCGGCGCGAAGGGGGGCGGACACTGATGCGCCTGCCGAAGTCGCCCAGCCCGATCCTGCTCGCCCATGGCGCGGCGCTGCTGCTGTTCGTCATCGTCAGCCTCTATTCCCCCGGTTTCGCCCAGCCCTCCAACATCGCCACCCTGGTGACGCTGGCCTCCTTCATCGGCATCGTCGCCATCGGCCAGACCGTCGTCATCGTCGGCGGCGGCATCGATCTCAGCGTGCCCTGGGTGCTCAACAGCGCCGCCATCCTCGTCACCGCCCTCGCGCACGGGCAGAACTGGCCGCTGCTGTGGATCGTCCCGCTGATCCTCCTGCTCGGCTGCGCGGTGGGTGTGGTCAACGGCATCGGCATCGCGCTGCTGCGCGTGCCGCCCATCGTCATGACCATGTCGGTCAACGTCATCGCGCAGGGATTATTGCTGATCGTCACGCGTGGCTTTCCGCCGCCGATGGCGCCGCAGGCCCTGACCTTCGTCGCCGCCGGCCGCATCTTCCAGTATGTGCCGGTGATGTTCCTCGTCTGGCTGGCGCTGGCTGCGGCGGTCATCTTCGTCGAGCGGCGCACCAGCTTTGCCCGGCACCTGTATGCGCTGGGCTCGAACCGCACGGTCGCGACGCTCTCCGGCGTGCCGGTCACCCGCACCATCATCGCCACCTACGCCATCAGCGGGCTCACCGCCGCCCTCGCCGGCATCCTGCTGACCGGCTACAGCCGGCAGGCCTATCTGGGCATGGGCGATCCGTACCTGTTCACCTCGATCGCAGCGGTGGCGATCGGCGGCGCCTCAATCCTGGGCGGCACCGGTTCCTACCTGGGCACCATCGCCGGGGCGCTGGTGCTCACCGTGCTCAACGGCGTGCTGCCGATCTTCCGGCTCGAGGCGGGAGCGCTCAGGATCATCTACGGCGTGGTGATCCTGCTCGCCGTGTTCATGGCGGCCCCCTCGCTGCGCGAGCTGTTCCGGCGCCGATGAGGGTGTGCACTTCTTTCCAGTGGCGGCATCTGAACGTGGTGCCGCCGCGACTGGGCTAGCCTCGCAGCGACGCCCGTTATGGCGCTAGTGGAGGATGTCTCAAGATGCCGATGACGGCACCGTTTGTCTACGAGGGCGACAGCACCCGGGAAATCTCGTTTCCGCTGGGCGGCATCGGCACCGGCTCGATCGGCCTGAGCGGCGCCGGCCGGCTGATCGACTGGGAGATCCAGAACCGCCCGGCCAAGGGCATCACCAACGGCCTCAGCCACTTCGCCGTCCGCGCCGAGCAGGATGGCAGGGTGCTCGACGCCCGCATCCTCAACGGGCCGTACCTGGGCAATCGCACCGGCGACTTCCCGGCCGATACCTCGCGCAATTTCGGCTTCGGCGCCCGCCGGGATTCCCTCGCCGGCATGCCGCACTTCCGCTCGAACACCTTCGAGGGGCGCTTCCCGGTCGCCAGCCTCAGCTTTGAGAGCGAGCAGTTTCCCGGCGCTGTCGGCCTCACCGCCTTCAACCCGTTCATCCCGCTCAACGACCGCGACTCGAGCATCCCGGCGGCAATGTTCGAGATCGCCTTCACCAACCCCACCGAGGCGCCGATCACCTACACCGCCGTCGGCGTCGTCGGGCACGGCCTGCAGCCGCCCACCAAGGCGACCCGGGTCAACCGCAAGGGCGTCACCGGCGTCAAGGTGATCACCGACGAGCCCGACACCGGCGCCCCGCACTATGCCGAGATCGTCTTGGCCACCGACAGCCCGGTGACCAGCCGGCAGACGCATCTGTATCGCGGCCACTGGTTCGACGCGCTCGAGGTCTACTGGAAGGAGCTCAACCAGCCCGGTCCCTTCGCCGACCGTGACTACGGCACCGTCGATGTCGCCGGCGGCATGGGGCGCAACCGCGATTCGAGCCTGGTTGCCGGGCACGTCGTGGTCGCGCCGGGCGAAACCCGCTCGGTGCGCTTCGCGCTCACCTGGTATGCCCCCAATTTCCGCAAGTACTGGATCACGCCGGTCTGGCACTTCCGCAACCCCTCGCCGGCCAATGGCCAGTGGAAGAACTGGTACGCCACCGAGTGGACGGGCGCCGAGACCATCGCCAAGGAGGTGCTCGAGCGCTGGGCCCAGCTCCGTGCCGAGACCGTCGCCTTCCGCGACGCTGTCTACGGCTCGACCCTGCCGCTCGCCGTGCTCGATGCGGCCGGTGCCAACCTGTCGATCCTCAAGTCGCCCACCACCGTCCGGCTCGAGGACGGCACCTTCTACGGCTGGGAGGGCTGCCATCCGGCCGCCGGC
>NZ_JAYRYM010000331.1:0-3444 GCF_041917035.1 Devosia sp.
GCGGCCCCAGCCCCAGTCCGCCGCGCGGCCGGTTGTCCTCGGTGCGCGTCGAGGTCTCGAACGCCGCAACGAGCGCGCCGCCCTGCGCCACATAGGCCTCGAGCAGGCCGATCTGGGCGTCCGACAGGCAGGTCGAATTGGCGAGGATCACGACCTTGAAGCGCCTGAGGCTCTCGGCCGTCATCGCCTGGTCCGACAGCATCTCGAACGGCAGCCGCGCCTCGATCAGCGCCTGGTAGACGCCCAGGTCGTCGGCCTCCGCGGCCTTCCGCGAACGGTCGCCATGGTGTCGCAGCGTCGTCGCCGGGTCGAGGATGGCGATCTCGGCCACCGGCGACATGCCGGAGAGCACCGGCTCGAGCCTGGCGTGCAGGGCAAAGCTCTCCGCCACCGGCGCGACCCAGCGGGTGTCGGGCACCACGCCGTTGAACTTGGTGAACCAGGGCAGCATGCCCTGCGTCGTGCCGGCATCCATCCAGGCCCGGATTTCGGGACCCGTGGTCACCGAATCCTTCCAGCGATACTCCTCCTCGGGCCCGATCGAGGTGATCAGGATGGTCGGGCGGTCACGAAAGGTGGCGCGCATGCGCTTGCCGTTCCGTCCTGCCATCCACACCGGCTCGGTGCCGCGCCGCCCCTGGTCGTCGACGCACAGGAACGGGCAGTACTTCTCGATGATCCCGAGGTCGAACTCCATCAGCGAGACCGAACCCATGTTCGGAATGAAGCTGGTATGCGGCTTGATCGCCTTCATCGTGGCGTCCCATTCGACGACGAGCCGGCTGAGCAGGGTGCGCCGCCAGGCGGTCCACGCCATCCATACCGGGTCCTCGGCATTGGCCCCGCCGGGCAGCTCGAAGCCGCTCGCGGCGCGGAAGCTGCTGCGGCAGCTGTCGCAGTAGCACACCCCGTGGCCCTGCCAGCGATTGGCGAAGATGGCGTCGATGTCGTAGTTCGCCGTCAGCTCCTTCAGCACCTCCGGCATGAAGCGGAAATTGTAGTCCGAATAGGCGCAGGTCACCCACACCTCCGGATAGGCCCAGTGGCGGCGCCTGTTGCCGTCGCGGTCGACGGCGATCCATTCGGGATGGGCGTCGGCCGCCTCCTGGTGGATGGCGTGCGGATCGACGCGTGCCATCACATGCATGCCGAGCCCGCGCGCCCCCTCGACCAGCGTGCCGAACGGGTCGGTATCGCCGATGAACCGGCTGACATGGTGCAGCGGCACCTTCGAGGGATAGTAGGCGACATAGCCCCCGGCGCTGAGGCAGGTGGCATTGGACCGGGTGCGCTTGAACACCTCGATCCAGAACGCCGGATCGAACTTGACCGGATCGTCCTCGGCCAGCGTCAGCTGCGTCCAGCGCGTCGCCGAGCGGTACCAGTCGGGTGTGCGCAGCGTATCGGTGGCCCGCGCCTTGACGTCCAGCATTTCGGTCTCTTGCACCAGGTTGCGGCGGCCCGTGGATCGCCTGGGATTTGGTTCGGCCTACCCCACCGGGTCATTCCGGCGAAGGCCGGAACCCATCCCGAGATGCTGCAGCGCTCGATCGGCGTGGAGGACCTCAGGATGGACCCCGGCCTCGCGCCGGGGTGACACCGAGTTTGTGGTGGCCAGTGTGTGTCAGGCCTTGAAGAACTGCTCGGGCCGGGCCGGGCCGGGGGTCGGCCAGCCGAACGAGTTCGGCATTTCCTTGAGCAGGTTGACCACGTTGGTCTTGACCACGCCATAGCCGTCCGCCGGCAGGCTGACGCCGAAGGTGAAGAACAGGTCGGCCGCGTTCTGCAGCACCTGCGCCATGATCTCGCTCTGCTTGGCCGGGTCGGCCGAGGCGAGCAGCGAGCGGTAGAGATCCTGCTGCGCCTTGACCTCCGGGGGCGGCTCGATCGCCGCCTCGTTGGTCGGCTGCGTGTAGTAGAGGGCCCAGCCCTGGGCGTAGAAGCAGTTATTGTTGATCGGCACGTAGAAGCGCGGATCGAGCATGGCCGCGATCCCCGAATTGGCGCCGAACTGGTGCGCGGTGGCGTCGTACTCGCGCCCGCGCCGCACCCGCTCTTCCCACAGCGAACGGTCCATGGTGCGCATCTGCGCGTCGATCCCCACCGCCTGGAACATCGGGATGGCGAGCTCGAACATGTCGAGGAAGGTGGTGCGGGTCTGGTCGATCTCGAAGATGATCGTCACCCGCCGCCCCTCCTTGTCGAGCCGGTAGCCCTCGCCGTCCTTGTTGGGGATGATGGCATCGAGCAGCGCGTTGGCCCGGTCCGAGTCGTACTCGGTGTACTGCTTTGCCAGCTGCTCGTTGTAGAGCGGATCGCCCTCGCGCATCGAGGCCTGCGCCGGCGAGCCCTGCCCGACGAACACCGCGTCGATCAGCGCCTGCCGGTCGACCGACAGCGACAGGGCGCGCCGGAAGTCCATGGTGTTGAACAGCTCGCGCTTGGTCAGGTCGAGATGGTTGAGGTTGAGCTGGAAGGCCATCACGTTGGCCGCCGTCTCCTTGAGCGTATAGAAGCCGTAGCCCCCGCTCGCCTGGCCGTCGAACAGCACCGGCTTGTTGGCCGGGATGCAGATGTACTGGTCCATGATGTCGATCTCGCCCTGCAGCGTCTTGAGCAGCAGCACCTCGGGATCGGCGACCATCTGGTAGACAATGCGGTCGAAATAGGGCAGCTGGGTACCCTCGGTGTCGACCTTGAAGTAGTAGGGGTTGCGGACGGCCAGCGCCTGCTCGGTGTTCTGTCCGGGCGCCACCGCGAACATCCAGGCATTGAGCGTCGGGCGGCTGGGGTTCTGGAAGAAGGTGTTGTCGTCGGCCATGCCGATCTCGCGCTGGAACAGCGCGATCCAGCTCTCGAGGCCCTGCGCCTTGGCCAGCGCATCCGCCTCCGGGTTGTAGCGCAGGTGGAACTGCTCGAGATAGTGCTTGGGCGTGCGGGTCAGCTGGTCCTGCTGCGCCCAGGCCAGCTGCTGCAGGAAGAAGCCGTTGGGCTTGGCGAAGACCACCTTGAAGGTCTGTTCGTCCAACACCTCGAGCTTCGCCTTCTCGCCGCCGGCGCTCCACCAGGCATTGCCGCCCAGCGAGGTCTCGGCATCGGTGAAATAGGCGTCGTACCAGAACTGCACGTCGGCGGTGGTGAACGGGTGCCCGTCGGACCACTTGTGCCCCTTGCGCAGGGTGATGGTGTATTCGGTCGCCTCGGGGTTCACCGCATAGGATGCGGCGACGTTCTCGGTGATGCCCGACCAGTCTGGAGTGAAGCGCACCAGCGGCTCGTAGCCCTGGTAGCGCACCAGCATCGACAGCGAGCCGCCCCCGACGAGGGCGTGCTTCCAGTCCCCGCCCTGCTGGCCGACCCGCTCGAGCGGGGTGACGACCAGCGGGTTGACGGGCAGGCGCTCGGCGACGCCGGGCAGCTTGCCGGCATCGACGTCGGCCTTGA
>NZ_JAYRYM010000332.1:0-3393 GCF_041917035.1 Devosia sp.
TTCTACCGAGCGCCGTCGGTCTATGCTGAACTGCTGGCCGAGCTGGGATTCGTCGACATCGAGACCGGCGGCATCGAGATCGACATGCCGTTCCACGTCGTGAGCGGAAGAAGGGCAGGACGCCGATGAGACCCCGCATCGTCGCCCTTTCATCGCCCCCCGGAGGCGGCAAGTCGACCTTCGCGGCGGCCCTGGCGAACCGCCTGGGCGCGGCGCTGGTCGAGTACGATGCCTACGACCGGATGACCGACATGGAGCCCTCGGCGGTGCGCGAGTGGCTCGCTGCCGGCGGCCCCTACGACCGGGTGATCGTGCCCGAACTGGTCGCCGATCTCGCGGCCCTTTCCGAGGGGCGCCCCATTCCGGATCGGATGAAGGGCGGCCAGCTGCAGCCGCGGCCGCTGGTGGTCTTCGAGACCCCGTTCGGCCGCGCGCACGCGGCCACTGCCGCCTTCATCGACACCTCGGTGTTCATCGATACCCCCGCCGACGAGGCGCTGGCGCGCAAGCTCAGGCAGTTCGTCGCCGATCAGGTCGCCGATCCCGGACCGGGCGGCGCCAGGCGCTTCGTCGGCTGGCTCGACAGCTACCTGTCGCACTACCTGGCGATTGTCCGGCCGGCCGTCGCGATGCAGCGCCAGCGCGTGCTGCCGCTCGCCGACCTGGTGATCGCGCCCGGCACCGCCCTCGAGGACGGCGTCGAGCAGATCGTCGCCTTCCTCGTCCGTCGCGCCGCCGGCAGCAGGGCCGCCCCATGAGCCTGCCGCCGTCCATCGGTTCGATCCTGGTCGTCGGCGGCGGGTCCGCCGGCTGGATAGCGGCGAGCTACCTCGCGCGCATGCTGCGTCGGCAGCGGGTCCGGGTCACCCTGGTCGAATCCCCCGATATCGGCACCATCGGCGTGGGCGAGGCCACCATACCCTCCATGGTGCGCTTCGTGCGCGCCATGGGGCTCGATGAGGCCGAGTTCATGCGGCGGGTCGCCGGCAGCTACAAGCTCGCCATCCGCTTCTCCGACTGGATCGAGGACGGGCACACCTATTGGCACCCCTTCGGTCCCGTGGGTCCGCGCGTCGCCGGCAACGATCTGTTTCACTACTGGTTCGCCCGTCGCGCCGCGGGAGCGGCAACTGCTCCATATTCCGAGTACGCGCTGCAGCGGCTGCTGGCCGAAGCCGGCAAGGGGCCGCGTCCGCTCCATGCGACCTCGCCGATCATCGATGCGGGCGCCTACGCCTACCATCTCGACGCTGGCGCCCTCGCGGCCTACCTGCGCGAGATCGCGACGGGCGACGGGGTCGAGCACCTCCTGGGCGAGGTGCAGCAGGTCGAATTGACGCCGGATGGTTCCATCGCCGGCATCGGTATCGGCGGCGGCCGCCGCCTGTCTGCCGATCTCTATATCGACTGCACCGGCTTTCGCGGCGTCCTCGCGGAAGGGGCCCTTGCCGACCCCTGGATCGACTGGAACCACCAGTTGCTCAACGACCGTGCCGTCGTCATGCCGGTGACCCGGAGCGACGAGGTGCCGCCCTATACCCACTCGACCGCCATGCCGGGGGGTGGCTGGGTCTGGCAGATCGCGCTCGCCACCCGCACCGGCATGGGCTACGTGCATTCGAGCGCGCATGTCGATCCGGATCGCGCCGCCGAGACCCTCGTTGCCCAGGTCGGTACGCAGCGGCGGGGCTTGGCCGATCCCCGCCTCCTCCGGATGCGCATCGGCCGGCGCACCCGCTTCTGGAACCGCAACTGCGTGGCCATCGGGCTTGCCGGGGGATTCGTCGAGCCCATCGAGTCGACCGGTCTGCATACGACCCTGCGCGGCGTCGAGTTGCTGTTCGAGTACTGGCCCGGAATCGGCATCAACCCGGTGCTGCGCGACGCCTACAACGATCGCCTGGGCCGCATCTTCGACGAGGTGCGCGACTTCATCATGCTGCACTATCGCTTCACCCGACGCACCGAGCCGTTCTGGCGAGATGCCCGCGAGGTGCCGCTCACGCCAAGCCTCGAGCGCCTGCTGGCGCTTTACGACGAGTTCGGCCAGATCGAGCCCGTCGAGGCCAACGTCTTTGCCGACACCAGCTACTACCTCATCCTCGACGGGTCCGGACGTTATCCGAAGCGTCCGCACCCGCGCACGGCCCTGCCTCCGGCGCGCGATATCGATGAGACCCTGGCGGGACTGCGCCGCCACAACGCCGTGATTGCCGAAACCCTTCCCCGACACGTGGACCTGCTCGATGTCATCCATCCGGCAAACTCCTGAGTCGGCCGCCGAACTGCGCTTGAGGCGGTTTGCCGAGGCCCTCGGCGTGCCGCTCATGGGCGAAGCGTCCGCCAAGCTGGTGCCCGGCGCGCTGCTCACCGACCGCTTTCTGCTCTCGGCGCCGATCGCCGCGCTCGCGCCCGGGGCGGTGGCCGACATCGTCGAAATGGCCGAGACTCTCGGCCTCGACTCCGAGGCGGCCGCCATCCTGTCCTTCGATCTCGAGACTGCCGACGTCCTGCATTTCGGCTACGAGGGCAGCCGTGCCGAAGGCGCCATACTGAAGCTCTATTGCGAGTTCGCCGCCGTCGTCGGCGACTGGAACCGGGCGCGCCGGGAAGGGCGACGCCTGCTCGTCCATCGTGCCGTCAAGTGGGACCCCGACTCTGCCGAGGGCGCGGCGGTCTCGCTGTACGAAGCCGACCCGACCCTGTCGGTCACCGATACCGTCGACCGCATCTTCGACCTGCTGGGCGATCATCCCGCGGCCGATCTCGTCGTGTCGGTGTTCCATCGCGCGGCCGGCCGGCTCCCGGCGCAGGACCGGCTGTTCCTCGAGGTCACTGAGCAAGGCACCGATCGGCGCTCGTTCGATCTCAAGGTCTACGATGCCGGCTTCACCGTCGGTTCCTTCGGCGACGCGATGAGCGAACTCGCAACCGCCTTCGGCTTCGATCGGGTGGATCGGGACAGGCTCTCGCGGCTGCCCTCCGCAGAGGTCCTCGGCCATCTCTCCGGCGGACGGGGCCGCGATGGTCGGCCGTTCCTGACCCTCTACTACGGGGGTGGCCCGAGATGACGCCGACCTGGTGCGAGCCGGTCCTTCCCGGCGATCGTTATGCCGACTACTGCCAGTGGCCCTACGATCCGCCGGCCCCGGTCGGCGGCAAGTGGCGGCAGTCGAGCCTGCTCTGGCTGGCGCTCCATGCCGCCGGCGCCGATCCGCGCCTCGCGGCCGCCTGCGGCGAATTGCGCCGCGGGCTCGGCGCATTCCGCACGGTCTACGGGGTCAAGCTGGCCGACGGCAGGCTGAGCTTCGAGTTCTATTTCTACGACTATGACCGGCTGGATCGTTCGCTCTCGATACCGCGCGTGCTGTCGGTGCTGTCGCCCTTCGTGCG
>NZ_JAYRYM010000333.1:0-3378 GCF_041917035.1 Devosia sp.
CGGTCGGGACGCCCGTCGACTTGGGCGGCAGGTCATTGTCGATCGGCCGGTAGGGCGTCTTGCCGTCCATCAGCCCGCGAATCTCGTCGCCGGTCAGCGTCTCGTACTCGATCAGCGCCTTGGCGATGGTGTGGAGGTCATCGATGTTCTCGCGGATCACCTTCTGCGCCGTCTGGTAGCCTTCCTCGACGAAGCGCTTCACTTCCTCGTCGACGATCTTCTGCGTGTCGTTCGACATGTGCACCTGGCGCGATACCATCGAGCGACCGAGGAACACCTCGTCCTGGTTGTCGCCGTAGAGCAGCGGCCCGAGCTTGTCGGACATGCCCCATTCCGTCGCCATGGCGCGGGCAAGGCCCGTCGCCATCTTGATGTCGGCCGAGGCGCCGGAGGTCACCTTGTCGTACCCGAAGATTTCTTCCTCGGCGACCCGGCCACCCATGGCGACGGCGAGGTCGGCATAGGCCTTGCGCCGCGTCAGCGACACCTGATCGCGTTCCGGCAGGCGCATCACCATGCCCAGCGCACGGCCGCGCGGGATGATCGTCGCCTTGTGGATGGGGTCGGAGGCGTCCATCTTGATGGCCAGCAGCGCGTGCCCGGCCTCGTGATAGGCGGTGAGCTTCTTGTCCTCTTCGGTCAGGCTGAGCGTGCGCCGTTCGGCACCCATCATCAGCTTGTCCTTGGCATCCTCGAATTCGCTCATCGTCACGAAGCGCTTGTTGCGGCGCGCCGCCAGCAGGGCCCCTTCATTGACGAGGTTCATCAGGTCCGCACCGGAGAACCCCGGCGTGCCGCGCGCCAGCACCTTGAGATCGACGTCGGGCGCCAGCGGCACCTTGCGCACATGCACCTTGAGGATCTTTTCGCGGCCCTGCACGTCCGGGTTCGGCACCACCACCTGCCGATCGAAGCGGCCGGGACGCAGCAGCGCCGGGTCGAGCACGTCGGGGCGGTTGGTGGCGGCGATCAGGATGATGCCTTCATTGGCCTCGAAGCCGTCCATCTCGACCAGCAGCTGGTTCAGCGTCTGCTCGCGCTCGTCATTGCCGCCGCCGAGGCCCGCGCCACGATGCCGGCCGACCGCGTCGATTTCGTCGATGAAGATGATGCACGGCGCGTTCTTCTTGGCCTGCTCGAACATGTCGCGCACGCGGCTCGCGCCGACGCCGACGAACATCTCGACGAAGTCGGAGCCGGAAATGGTGAAGAACGGCACATTGGCTTCGCCTGCGACGGCGCGCGCGATCAGCGTCTTGCCGGTGCCGGGCGGGCCGACCAGCAGCACGCCGCGCGGGATCTTGCCGCCCAGCCGCTGGAACTTGCCCGGGTCGCGCAGGAACTCGACGATCTCCTCGAGGTCCTGCTTGGCCTCGTCGACGCCGGCGACATCCTCGAACGTGATCTTGCCCTGCGCCTCGGTCAGCAGCTTGGCGCGCGACTTGCCAAAGCCCATGGCACCTCCGCGCCCCCCGCCCTGCATCTGCCGGATGAAGAAGAACCACACGCCGATGATGACGAGGAAAGGCAGCCAGGAACTGAGCAGCACACCCCAGAACGGGCTCGACTCCGGCGCGCGGGCGGTGATCTGCACCCCCCGGTTCTCGAGGCGGCTGACGATGTCCGCACCCTGGGGAATCACCGTCTCGAACTTGCTGCCGTCGCTCAGCACGCCGGAGATGACGTCATTGGTGATCGTCACCGACCGGACGCTGCCCGCATCCACGTCCGTCACGAATTGGCTGTAGCTCTTGTCGGCGACCGCAATCGAGCGGGTCGATGTCTGAAAGACCTGGAACAGGCCCATCAGCATGAACAGGATCACCAGCCAGATGGCGAAGTTGCGGAAATTGACGTTCATCAAACCTGTCCTGAAGACCAGCCCGGCCGGGCTGCGAGATTGGCCGAATGTAGGCCTCGGTCCGGGGCCTTACAAGTGTTGCGCACGTAGCCACTGGTGCGGCGGAATGGCCGCGGAGTCGAGAGAGTGTGCGTCACCTCGGTTAATTCCGTGTCACGACGACGTTACCGGCACCACTACGGCGGCGGGCCCCCTCGCGGTTCACCGTGATCTCTGTCCCGTCGCTGCCGACGAGGCACCCGTGCAGGCTCGCTCGCCTCAGCACGGTCGGCAGCATCAACTTGTCGTGCAGTGTCTCGATCGCCCCCAGCGCATGCGGCTTGCGCTGCCCCCCGACCTCCGCCAGCACCCGCGCCAGCAGCCGCACCGCCACCGGACGGTCGAGCCGCGCGAAGCCGGCGTGCTCGATGCGGCAGGCGTGCGGCCCCGCCGCACGCACCAGGCCCTGACGCGCGGCATCGGCCTGCCGTTCGATCATGGCATCCGCCTCGCCCATGCGTCGGGCAAATCGCGACAGCCGCTCGGCGTCGAGCCCCTGCGCCGCCAGCAGCGGCAGCATCCGGCGCCAGCGCACGCGTTCATAGTCGTCGTCGAGATTGCTCGGGTCGCTGACCGGTGTCAGTCCGGCCGCCGTGACGATCTGCCCGAGCCGGTCGGGCGCGACGCCGAGCAGCGGGCGGAACAGGTCGCATCCCTCGACCGTGGCGAACCGGTCCATGCCGCGCAGCCCCTCGATGCCGCTGCCATGCGCGAGCCGCATCAGAACCGTTTCCGCCTGGTCTCCGAGGTGATGCGCCGTCACCAGCACGTCGGCCCCGTCCGCCGCCATGGCGTCCCGCATCAGCCGGTAGCGCGCCTGCCGGGCGGCCGCCTGGATGCCGCTCGTCGGCCTGGGCCCCTCCCAGCGCAGGCCACGGGCCGGGAGTTGCTGATGCCGCGCCGTCTCGAGCACGAATCGCACCTCATCGGCCGCCTCGGCACGCAGGCCATGGTCCACCGAATAGACAAACAGCGGCGGAGTGGAGCTTTGCCGCCGCCACGCCGCCGCGAGCAGCAGCAGGGCAAGGCTGTCGGGCCCGCCCGAGACGGCGAGGCCCACGCCGCGGCGCCCCGCCACGGGCGCGAACAGCGCGACCGGATCGGCCGTCAGGTCACCGGGCACTTTGCCTTCTGCACTTCCTCGGCCAGCCGTTGCTGGAAGGCCGGTGCCAGGTTCGGATAGCGCTGCTTGAGCGTGTAGAAGGTGCGGCAGGCCACATCGACCTGCTCCGCGCCCACCAGCGCCACGCCGAGCTTCAGCATGATGTCCGGCGCCCGCTTGCTCTCCTTGTGCCTGGTATAGCCGTCGGCCAGGACCTGTGCCGCCTCCGTGTAGGCGCCGCGCTGGATTAGCGCCTCGCCCAGCCAGTTGATGGCGTCGGGCACCCGCGCATCGTCCGGGTAGAGCGCCACGAACTGGGTGAACTGCTCCTCGGCAAAGGCGTAGTCGCCGCGCGTCATGGCATCGTAGCCGGCAT
>NZ_JAYRYM010000334.1:0-3352 GCF_041917035.1 Devosia sp.
CCGGTTCATCCAGTAGGTCAGGCTCAGCCGTTCCCCGTCGTCGCCGGCGGTCCGCAGGTAGTTCCATGCGCTCCAGAGGCGCTTGCGGCGCGGCATGAACCGACGGTCGGTGTGCAGCACCGCCGTGTTGGGCGTGAAGCGGAAGGCCCCGAGTATGCCGCGCTCTTCCGCCGAGGCGTCACCCAACAGCCGAAGCGCGTCGTCGGCGTGACACGCGAGCACCACTTCATCGAACATGCGCCGATGCCCATCCTCGAAGACCAATTCGGCGCCGCGCTGGCCACGAAGGACCGTGGCAATGCTGGCGCCGGTGACGGAGCTGAACCGCCCCTCGCCGACCAGGCGATCGACATAGGCGCGGCTGCCGCCGACAACGGTTCTCCAGCGTGGCCGGTCATTGACCTGCAGCAGGCCGTGATTGGCGAAGAACTCGATGAAGTTCCGGGCCGGGAAGTCCAGCATGTGCCGTGCCGGCGTCGACCAGATGGCCGCCGACATCGGCAGGATATGGTCTTCGATGAAGACCCGGGAGTATCCGTGCGTGGCAAGGAACTCGCCGATGCTGACCTCGGCCGGAAGGGTCGGAAGGTGCCCCTTCGCCTCCCGGAAGAAACGCAGGATGTCGGAGACGAGCTGCCAGTGCGCGGGCCGGATCAGATTGCGGCGCTGCCCGAACAGCCCGTCGAGGTGCCTGCCGGAGTATTCCATGCGCCCGTCCTCGACGGAGACCGCAAAGCCCATGTCGGAGGGCGCAGTGTCGACGCCGAGATGGGCAAAAAGCGCGCACAGGTTCTCGTAGTTGCGTTCGTTGAAGACGATGAACCCGGTATCGACGGCAACGGCGCCATCGGCCGTGTCGGCGACAATCGTGTTCGAATGGCCGCCGAGCCGATCGGCCCTCTCAAAGAGCGTCACCTCGGCCGATCGCGACAGGAGCCATGCGGCCGACAGGCCCGAGATACCGGATCCGATGATGGCAATGGAACGAGACGTCATTCGGATCGGTACCCCTGATAATCGTCTGTGATCTACGGCTCCCGAGGCCGGGCGGATCAGCTAGACGTTTGCGGGGACCGCAGCATCGTTGGCCCGGAACTGCACCTCCTCGCGACCCTGGTAGTGATCCAGCGACAACGTGCCGGCCAGGTGGAGCGGGGTATCGCTGCCCGCGGCGAGGAGGGCCGCCCCCAGGGCCGTGCCAGCCGCGCGGAAGGCGATCCCCTTAAGCCGTGCGCCGTCCCCCGAGGCGAGCGTGAAGCGGACGTGACCGCCCGTTCCGACGATCTCGGGGAACCGGACGCGATGTGCAGGAAACGCGAACACCGGCTGAGGATTGCCACTGCCGTAGGGCCCGGCCCGCTCGATGTCACGGACGAAGGCGACCGTGGCGCCGCGAGCCGACAGCGCCGCGTCGACCTGCAGTGCCGTGGCCGCGCGGGCGGAGGCTATCGCGCCGCCGAGAGACTCCGTCAGGTGGGCCCGAAAGGCGGCGAACTGCCCGGATTTCAAGGTGACGCCGGCGGCCATCGCGTGGCCGCCACCCTTGGCCGCAATGCCGGCCTCCACGGCCGCAATCACGGCAGTGCCCAGATCCACCCCGGGCATCGACCTGCCGGACCCGGTGCCCGATCCATCCGGCCCGAGCGCAATGGCGAAGGCCGGCCGGTCAAAACGCTCCCGGATGCGGGCCGCCACCAGACCTACGACCCCCGGGTGCCAGTTGGCGGAGGCCAGCATCAGCACCGGAGGCCCGTCCCCGCCCCCAACCTCGGCCTCTGCGGCACGGACCGCCTCCTCGACGGCATCGATCTCGATACGCTGACGTTCGGTATTCAGTTCGTTCAGGCGAGCCGCGAGAATCATGGCCTGCTGTTCATCGTCGAGAGAGAGCAGGCGCGCCCCGAGCGCTGCATCGCCGATACGACCGCCGGCGTTGATGCGAGGCCCGATCAGGAAGCCCAGGTGGTAAGGGTTCAGGGGGCCGGATATGCGCGACGCCAGGGACAGTGCCGCGATGCCACGATTGCTGCCGGTGCGGGCAATCTCGAGGCCGCGCGCCACGAATGCTCGATTCAGCCCCTTGAGCGGGACCACGTCGCACACCGTTGCGAGGGCCACGAGGTCGGCCCACGACATCAGATCGGGCAACTGATCGACGGAACGCTGGCGCAGCAGCCGGTTGGTGGCCACGAGCACCATGAAGGTCACGCCGGCGGCGCAAAGGTATCCGAGACCAGAGATGTCGTCGGGGCGATTGGGATTGACCAGTGCCGTGGCCGGCGGCAACTCGGCATCCGACAGGTGGTGATCGATGACAAGGACATCGAGACCGCGACGCCGGGCATGGGCGATGGGCTCGTCGCTCGTCGTGCCGCAATCGAGGGTGACGAGCAGGGACGCTCCCCCATCGGCAAGCCGGTCGACGGCTCCGACATTCGGCCCATAGCCCTCGAAGATCCGATCGGGGATGTGAACCTGCGGGCTCAGTCCGAAGTGACGCAGGTAGCGGATCATCAGTGCAACCGAGGCCGCGCCGTCGACGTCGTAGTCCCCGAACAGGGCCACGGCCTCGGACGAGACGATCGCCCTCGCCAGCCGATCCGCAAGGGCATCCATATCGGCAAGGCTCGACGGATCCGGCATCAAGGCGCGGATGGTGGGTTGCAGGTAGGCGTCTGCCCCGTCGATCGAGACGCCACGCGCCGCAACAATGCGGGACAGGATCTCCGACAACTGGCTGCGCTGGCCGATGGCCGCGGCAGTGCGCGAGGCGGCGGCGTCGAGTCGATCGACCCATGCCCGGCCCAGGACGGACTTCGAGACATCGAGGAAGTAGGGATGCGGTGCGTCCATTGCATGCGAGGTAAGCAGAACGCCGGCCACCGTCGAGTGGCGTCGACGGTTTTTCCCCCTCCGTGGCAAAATCGGGCACGGATGCCCTTCGAGGCCTAACATCGCCGTGCGGTGGTCCCCATATCAGCGGCCGACATTCACGATGGGGACTTCGATGTTCACTTCCCGGGGCTTCCGGTCTACGGCCCTATTTGCCACTCTGGTCATGGCCTTCTCCATGGTCGCGGTCGACGCCGCGCAGGCGCGGCGCGGCGGCAGCTTCGGCAACCGGGGCGTGCGCACCGAGCGCGTGATCCCGGCGACCCCGGTGTCGCCGAAGGTCACCACACCCGTGCAGAAGCCGGTGACCGACACCACGGCGAAACCAGCGACGACTGCTGGCGTGGCGGCGCGCCCGTCTCTGTTCGGCGGCTTCGGCGGGGCAGTTCTCGGAGGGCTGCTGTTCAGCGGGCTGTTCGGGATGATGTTCGGATACGGATTCGGCGGAATGGGTGGCATG
>NZ_JAYRYM010000335.1:0-3342 GCF_041917035.1 Devosia sp.
GAGCTTCGACGGGCGCAGCGCCTTCACCAGCTGGCTCTACCGGGTGACGCTGAACGCGGTGCGCGACATGCAACGGGCCCGCTCGCGTCGGGGCAAGAATGTCGACCGGTATGCCGAGGTGGCGCCGGACGAATACCTTCCCGACCAGGAGGACAGCCTGGCGGCGAAGGAACTCTGGGATGCAGTCCGCAGACTTCCCGACCAGCAACGGGACGCGGTGCTGCTGATCTACGCGGAGGGGATGAGCCACGCCGAGGCCGGCGTGATCATGGGGTGCAAGGAGGCCACCGTCTCCTGGCACGTCCACGAAGCCAAAAAGACCCTGAGGGGGCTCCTATGAGCAACCAGAACGACGACAAGCTCGACCTGCTCAAGCAGATCGCGACGCCGGCACCGGCCGAGGCCGCGCGGCAGCGTGCGCTGGAAGCGGCGCTGCTGGCCTTCGATGCCGAACAGAACGCGGCCGGGAAAGCCGCCCAAGGAAATCCGCTGGTGCAGCGTCTGAGGTCCATGTTCGCCACTGCGAAAGGGAACTGGACCATGGATACCCGCCTCACCTACGGCCTCGGCACCGCCGCGATCGCGCTCCTGCTGCTGCCGCTGGGCTACCAGCTCTACACCTCGACCGCGATCAGTCCGATCGGCGTGCCCCCCGTGCTGCGCGACGCCGACGCTCCGGTGATGAAGCCCGATGCTGTCGCCGAAAAGAAGGAAGAGGCGACGGCGAACGGCCTCGCCGCCACCGAGACGCCGGGCGCGCAACTGAGCATCGCGGCGGCCGACGAGGCCGCGCCTGTCGCCCCTGCGACGACCAATCGCGCCGTGGCGCAGCCCAAGCTCGGCGTTTCGGCCGGCATCCAGTCCCAGGATGGCGTGATGGCCGAGTACGCGCCGGAGGCTGAGGCCGTCGGCATGCCGGCGCCGGTCGACGCCATGGTGATGCCGACCGAGCCCTCGGGCGACGAGTTCACCCGTTTTGCCGAGTCGCCACTCAAGATCGTCAAGAACGAGCCGGTCTCGACCTTCTCGATCGATGTCGACACGGCGTCCTATGCCTATGTCCGGCGGGCGCTGACGGATGGCTGGGTGCCCGAGCCCGACGCGGTGCGGATCGAGGAACTGATCAACTATTTCAGCTACGCCTATCCGGCGCCAGCCGATGCGACGACACCGTTCGAGCCGACGGTTTCGGTGTATCCGACGCCGTGGAACGGCAAGACGCAGATCGTCCAGATCGGCATCAAGGGCTATGTGCCGCCGGTCGGCGAGGACAAGGCGTCGAACCTCGTCTTCCTTATCGACACGTCCGGATCGATGGACGAACCGGACAAGCTGCCGCTGCTGAAGCGCGCCTTCGCGCTGCTGGTCGATCAGCTGAGCGCCAACGATACGGTATCGATCGTCGTCTATGCCGGTTCGGCCGGCGTTGTGCTGGAGCCGACGCGGGCAACGGAGAAGGCCAAAATCCTCTCGGCGCTCGAGAACCTCTCGGCCGGCGGGTCTACCGCCGGGGCGGAAGGGATCGAACTCGCCTACCGGCTGGCCGAGCAGAACAAGGTCGCCGATGGGGTCAATCGGGTGATCCTCGCCACCGATGGCGACTTCAACGTCGGCATCGACGATCCGGAGGACCTCAAGACCTACATCAAGAGCAAGCGCGAGGGCGGCGTGTTCCTCTCGGTGCTCGGCTTCGGGCAGGGCAATCTCGGCGACGACACGATGCAGGCGCTGGCGCAGAACGGCAACGGCAATGCCAGCTACATCGACAGCTTCAAGGAAGCCCAGAAGGTGCTGGTGCAGGACGCCGGCGGCACGCTCGAGACGATCGCCAAGGACGTCAAGATCCAGGTCGAGTTCAACCCGGCGGTGGTGAGCGAGTACCGGCTGATCGGCTACGAGACGCGGGCGCTCAACCGCGAGGACTTCAACAACGACAAGGTCGATGCGGGCGAGATCGGGGCGGGCACCACGGTGACCGCGCTCTACGAGATCACCCCGGTCGGCTCGGGCGCCGAACTGAACGATCCGCTGCGCTACGAGAGCGACGCGGCCGTGCCGGCGGCCGAGGTGGGGACCGAGATCGGGTTCCTGAAGATGCGCTACAAGCTGCCCGACGGCGACACCTCGAGGCTGACCGAGCTGCCGATCGGCAAGGATCTCGCCGTCAAGGAACTGGCCCAGGCCTCCGAGGACGCGCGCTTTGCCGCGGCGGTCGCCGCGTTCGGGCAGAAGCTCAAGGGCTCGAACTATGGCGAGATGAGCTGGGAGGCGATCCGCGACCTCGCCCAGGGCGCCCGCGGCAGCGACGAGAACGGCTATCGCGCCGAGTTCATGCAGCTGATCGACATGGCCCGGGTGCTGGTGGTGCCGACCGTCACCAGCGAGGTTCCCGACGGCGGCTGCGTGGCGGCCGACGGCATGACCGGGTGTCCCTCCGAATAGCGCCGCCAGCCCCCCACGGCGCTCAGAGCGCGGTTCCGCTGCTGACGGAGCCGCGCTCGTCCTGTTCGAGCGACAGGGTGATCGAACGGATGAAGAAGTTGAACTTCCGGGCCGCGACCGAGTTGCGCGGTTCGGGCGGATCCTCGATGAGCAGCGTCACATCGAGCGCTCCGTCATCGGCCAGCAGGGCGCGGGGCACGGCAAAGCCATAGCTCTGGTCCGCGTGGCCGTCATTGTCGAGCATGCCGACAGAGGTGCCATTGGCCATGACCAGCAGGCGCCGCTGATGCCCCCGCCTCCCCTCGAGGGTAAACCGCAGATCTTGCGTTCCGGGGGGGACGGCAAAGTGAAAGCGGGCCTCGGGCCCGAACATCCAGGTTCCCTCCGCGCCGGTATAGGCGACGCCGCAAATGGCCACCGCGTCGAACTCGGGCAAGGTGGCGCGGCCGGCAGAGATCGGACGACCGAACTGGAAGGCGCCCGTCACCGGCTGCGGCAGGCAGCTGCTGGACCTGTCGATGTAGAAGGCCCGGTAGGTCTCGGAGACGTCGGCGCTTGCGGCAAAGCCGAGCAGGGCCAGCTCGCCCACGGCGAGCAGGGCCAGACCGGCGTAAGGGAGGAGGCCCGCCATCACTAGACCATCGCCCGCGACCCGGTCAGCCAACCGTGAAACAGGTAGGCGCCGAGCAGCAGCCCGACCGGATAGGCGAGCCAATAGAGGCGACGCCGTTCGGCCAGGAGTTCGCAGGTCACCAGACCAAACGGGGCGAGGCCGGCAAAGAAGCGCAGGGACGACTCCATGCCGGTTGCGGTCGACAGGGCGACGGCCGCCAGGCAGAAAGCCGCCTCCGCCTGCCGGCGGCGCCGGAACAGCACAACCACGAGACCGAGACCGACCAG
>NZ_JAYRYM010000336.1:0-3302 GCF_041917035.1 Devosia sp.
CCCTCGCTGGTCAAGTCATGCACGCGATGCACCGGGATCAGCCGCTCGAGCTGCAGCTTGATCTGGATCAGCACCTTGGGGGTCGCGACGGTGACCACGGTGATGCGGCTGAGCCCCTTTTCGTGCTCGGTCTCGCTGACCGTGAGACTGTCGATATTGTAGCCACGGGCCGAGAACAGCCCGACAACGCGGGCGAGGATGCCCGGCTCGTTGTCGACAAGCACGCTGAGCGTGTGCCGCTCCGGCCTCTGGGTTTCCGCGGCGAGGAAGTAGGCCGAGCCGCTCGGCTGCAGATGTGCATTCATTTCGTTCGTCCTCCGGTGCCTCGGCACCCTGTTGCCACCCGCCGTGTCGTGCCCGCGAAAGCCGGCATGCATGCCGGCCCGGAAGCTGGACCCCGGCCTGAACCGGGGCGACCTGGTGGCGGGGGCGCTTTCCCTAAACCAGCTGCCGACCCTTCTCGTCGATCACGGCGCCGATATCGGCGTCGAAGTCGGGCAGGATCATCTCGTTGTGCGGCTTGCCCGACGGAATCATCGGCAGGCAGTTCTCGTGGCGCTCGACCAGGCAGTCGAACAGCACCGGCCCGTCATAGGCGAGCATCTCCGCGATCGCCGCGTCGAGCAGTGCCGGGTTCTCGCACTTGATGCCCTTGGCGCCATAGGCCTCGGCGAGCCTGACGAAATCGGGCAGGCTTTCCGAGTAGCTGTGCGCGTAGCGGCCGCCATGCAGCAGGTCCTGCCACTGGCGGACCATGCCCATGCGCTCGTTGTTGAGGATGAACACCTTGATCGGCAGCCGGTACTGCACGGCGGTGGAGAGCTCCTGCATGGTCATCTGCACGCTGGCTTCGCCGGCAATGTCGATGACCAGCGCGTCGGGGTGCGCGACCTGAACGCCCACGGCCGCCGGCAGGCCGTAGCCCATGGTGCCCAGCCCGCCCGAGGTCATCCACCGGTTCGGCATCTCGAAGGGGAAGTGCTGGGCCGCCCACATCTGGTGCTGGCCGACCTCGGTGGTGATGTAGACGTCGCGCCCCTTGGTCGCCTCATAGAGCCGCTGGATGGCGTGCTGCGGCTTGATGGTGGTGGTCGAGTTCCTGAACGCCAGCGAGTTGCGGGCCCGCCAGGCGTCGATCTGCTGCCACCAGGGCGCGATCGCCTCGGTGCGCGGCTCGTTGGTGCGGCTGCGCCAGACGCGGACCATCTCGGCCAGCACGAGGCCGCAATCGCCGACGATCGGCAGCTCGACGCGGACGTTCTTGTTGATCGAGGACGGATCGATGTCGACGTGGATCTTGCGCGACTGTGGCGAGAACGCATCGATGCGGCCGGTGATACGGTCGTCGAAGCGGGCACCGATATTGATCATCAGATCGCAGTCGTGCATCGCGAGGTTGGCCTCGTAGGTGCCGTGCATTCCGAGCATGCCCAGCCATTGCGGCGAGGAACCGGGGAAGGCGCCGAGCCCCATCAGCGTCGAGGTGACGGGAAAGCCGGTGAGTTCGGCCAGTTCGCGCAGCTTCTGGCTGGCGTCGGGACCGGCATTGATGACGCCGCCGCCGGTGTAGAAGACCGGGCGCTCGGCCTTGAGCATCAGCTCGACCGCCTGGGCGATAGCCTCGGCATCGCCGGCGCCGGCCGGGTGATAGCTCTTGTGGCGGATGGCGCCGATCTCCTCGGGGCGCAGATAGGTGCCCATGGCGAACTGCACGTCCTTGGGGATGTCGACCAGCACCGGGCCGGGCCGACCGGAACGGGCGATGTGGAAGGCCTCGTGCAGCACCCGGGCCAGGTCGGCGACGTTCTTGACCAGATAGTTGTGCTTGGTGCACGAGCGGGTGATGCCGACCGTGTCGCACTCCTGGAACGCGTCCGAGCCGATCAGGGTGGTCGGCACCTGCGCCGTGATGCAGACCATGGGGATCGAGTCCATCAGGGCATCGGTGAGGCCGGTGACTGCGTTGGTGACACCGGGGCCCGAGGTGACCAGCACCACGCCGACCCTGCCGGTCGAGCGGGCATAGCCTTCGGCCATGTGGGTCGCGCCCTGCTCGTGCCGCACGAGGATGTGCTGCACCTTGTCCTGCTGGAACATGGCATCGTAGATCGGCAGCGCGGCGCCGCCCGGATAGCCGAAGATGTGCTCGACCCCGTTATCGATCAGCGCCTCGATCACCATTTCCGCGCCGGTCATCTGCTCGGGCATTTTCTCACTCCACTTCCGGGCCCCTGCCCGGTCTTGTCGCTGCACCCCCGCCCGCACCGGATTCGGAGGCAATAAAAAAGGCCCCTCGAGGGACCTGATTTCGGCGCACCAGCCATCCGCGGGGACCTTTACCCCACGCGACCGATGCGCCCCCCTACTACGATAATGCTCTTCAGCACGGACGTGCTCCCAGAATTGCTGGCAGGTTTATGGGCGCGAAGGGTGCGGGGTGTCAAGGGGGCCCGGTGCTCGCCGCTCCGGCCGGCGACGGCCCGGGAAGCACCCGGCGCAGGGTCCTGCCGCGGATTGCCGCCGCGTCGTCCGCGGGCGGGTCGAAGTCGCGCCCTCTACCGACGACGGTACGCACCACCCGCTCCCCCGGCCGATCTTCCCATTCGCAGGGTTTGCGGCTAGTCATTGCCGCAATGACGCAAGCGACTAAAGGACGGCGGCCCCGGCTGCGATCTGTGCTGACCGGGATCGGACTGGTCGCGTTCGGCTTCGTGCTCGCCATCGGGGTTGGCGTCACCTACTATCAGGTGTCGCGCGGCCGCGCCGCTCCGCCCCCACAACCGGTCGGATACGAGCCCGCCGACCGGGTGGTCGATGCGACGCACTACCGCCTCGCCGTGACCGAGTGGACGCTGCCCGCCGAGAGTGGCCTGCCCAAGCTCGCCATGGTCGGCGACCGGTTGCTGGTGGCGAGTTCGGCGGGCGATCTCGCCTATCTCGACCCCGCCGAGGCGTTCGTGCCGCCCACCGAGTCGGCGCCGTCGCGGGCGGTTTCCCCGATGAAGCTTGAGCGGCTGGCCCTCGCAATACCCACCGACATGGAGGTGTTCGCTGCAGCCAAGATCGTGGCGCACGAGAGCTTCGGCGTAGGCGATCTGCATGTCGAGCCGCGGGCGGACGGCGGGCATGATCTCTACGCGTCGTTCGGCACGGTGCTCGAAAGCGGCTGCATGGTGCTGCGCGTCGCAGTCGCCGAGGCCTTCGATGGCCCGACGCCGGCGCAATGGCGCACCCTGTTCGACTCGCAGCCGTGCTTTCCGGTGGCGTGGCCGGCCGACCGCATTGCGGGGCGCATGCGCATC
>NZ_JAYRYM010000337.1:0-3236 GCF_041917035.1 Devosia sp.
ACCAGATCGGCGACCTGCCCCGCCGACCGAGGGATGCCGGCAAGCGTTTCAGCCTGATCGGCGCCGTGCTCGACGATCCGGCGGCGGCCCGCAACCCCAGCCCGAAGGGTACCGTGGACTGGGGTGGTGCCTGGGGTCACAACTGGGTGGTGGACCCGGTCAACCGCATCAGCATCGTGGTGATGACCAACACCACGCCCGAGGGCTGCAACGGCCCGTTCCGCGACTACATGCTGCAGGCGGTCTACGGCTGAGGTTGCGATTCGCGGCAACGGCCACTAGGCTTTCGCCATGCGCATCGCGACCTGGAACATCAATGGCGTCAAGGCCCGGCAGGGCCAGCTGCTGAGCTGGCTCGAGCGGGAGTCGCCCGACATCGTCTGCCTGCAGGAGATCAAGAGTGTCGACGAGGCATTCCCGCGGGCCGAGATCGAGGCGCTCGGCTACAATGTCGAGACACACGGGCAGAAGAGCTGGAATGGCGTCGCCATCCTGTCGAAACTGCGCTTCGACGAGGTAACTCGCGGACTGCCCGGCGACGAGACCGACGAGCAGTCGCGGCTGATCGAGGGGGTGTTCTCGACCGATGGCGGCGTGGTGCGGGTGTGCTGCATCTACCTGCCCAACGGCAACCCGGTCGGCACCGAGAAATACACCTACAAGCTGGGCTGGATGGACCGGCTCATCCGCTTCGTCGAGACCAGACTGGCCCTCGAGGAGGCGTTCGTCCTGCTGGGCGACTACAACATCATCCCCGCCGATATCGATGCGCGGAACCCCAAGCAATGGGTGGGGGATGCGCTGTTCCGGCCGGAGAGCGCGCAGCGGTGGCGCACCCTGCTCAACCTCGGACTGACCGACGCGACGCGGGCGGTAACCGACGAGCCGAGCTATACGTTCTGGGACTTCAAGACGTTCGGCTGGGACCGGGACGACGGCATTCGTATCGACCACCTGCTGCTCTCACCGCAGGCGGCGGACCGACTTGGCGACATCGTGGTCCATCGCGAGATGCGCGGCGGGGAGAAGCCGAGCGACCACGTGCCCGTCGAGGGCGTCTTCGCCTTCTAGCCGGGTGCGGGTCAGCAAGACCGCAACGGACAGACGGGGCGGGTGGTGACCTCGGGAGGATTCGAACCTCCGACCAACAGCTTAGAAGGCTGCTGCTCTATCCCCTGAGCTACGAGGCCCCGGCGCGGGTTTAGCGCAAACGGGGCGGCTTGTCAGGCCTCGGCCAAGCGATGCTCGCGCGCCCTGGCGACGGCCTCCGCGATGGTGTCGGCGAAGTGCGCGCCGGGCGCGGCAACGCCGTGATTGGCAAGGGCCTGGCGCACATAGGGCTTGGCGCCGCTCAGGTAGATGGTGACGCCCTTGCGCGCGGCGCCGCCAACGACGCCGGCAATGGCGTTGGCGGCGGTCGAATCGAGCAGCGAGACTGCGCTGAAGTCGATCACGAGAGCCTTGTGTTGATCGGCGATGCGGTCGAGCACGGCGCTGACCGAAGACGCCGCGGCGAAGAAGAACGCGCCCGAGATGCGGTAGACGACCACATCGCGGTCGCTGGACATGGCCGGATCGTAGGGCGTGGTCCCATCGGCGACATCGTCGAGCGGGCCGGCGGCGCCGGGCGCCACTTCGGTGCCCTTGGCCATGCGGTTGATGAACTGCAGCGCCGCCAGCGCGAAGCCGACGACGATGCCGTAGGTCAGGTCCTTGAAGACCGTCAGCAACAGCGTGGCGAGCAGCACGAGCGCATCGCCGCGGGAACTGCGCAGCAACGTCCAGACGGCGTGCTTTTCCGCCATGTTCCAGGCGACGACAGCGAGAACGCCGGCAAGCGCGGCCAGCGGGATGTAGCTGGCGAGCGGCGCGGCGACCAGCATGAAGGCGAGCAGGAACACCGAGTGCAGCATGCCCGACACCGGCCCGCGCGCCCCTGCCCTGACATTGGTGGCGGTACGAGCGATGGTGCCGGTGGCCGGAACACCGCCGAACAGGGACGAGGCGATATTGGCAATGCCCTGCGCCACCAGTTCGCAGTTCGAGCGGTGGCGGCGGCCGGTCATCCCGTCGGCGACGACGGCCGAGAGCAGCGACTCGATGGCGCCGAGCAGCGCAAAGGCAATGGCATTGGGCAGCACGGCCTGGAGTTTCTCGACCGAGATCGCCGGCAGCGCGGGCATTGGCAGGGCGTTGGGAATACCGCCGAAGCGGGTCCCGATGGTTTCGACCGGGAGCTTGAAGACGAGCGCGATGACGGCGGTAAGGCCCACGGCGACCAGCATCCCCGGCCAGCCGGGGCGCCAGCGCTTCAGCCCCACGATGATCCCGATCGAGAGCAGCGCCAGCCCCGCGGCGGCAATGTTGAACGTGCCGAGCGCACCAAACAGCACCTCGAGCTTCTCCACCAGTTCGGCCGGTTCGGCCTCGTGCAGGGTGAGCCCGAGCAGATCCTTGATCTGGCTGGCAAAGATGATGACGGCAATGCCGGCGGTGAAGCCGACCGTCACTGGGTAGGGAATGAACTTCACGTAGGTGCCCAGGCGCAGCAGGCCGATGGCCATGAGGATGATGCCGGCGATGAGGGTGGCGAGCAGCATGCCGTCGAGGCCGTGCTGCTGCACCGTGGCCGCGACGAGCACGATGAAGGCACCGGCCGGTCCACCGATCTGGAAGCGGCTGCCGCCCAGTGCGGAGATGATGAAGCCGCCGATGATGGCCGTGTAGAGACCGCGGTCCGGGGTGGTTCCGGACGCGATGGCAATCGCCATGGAAAGCGGCAGGGCGACGATCGCCACGGTCAGGCCGGAGACGATGTCGGAGCGGAGCTTGTCCCAGCCGTAGCCTTCGCGCAGCACCGTTATCAGCTTGGGCGTGAACAGCTCGGCGAAGCTGGGCTTCGGCTGGGCATCACTGCGGTGGCTCGGTGATTCCATCTCTTCCGGCTCCAAAGCACCCGAACCTGGGACAGCCGTCGGCTGGCGGGCTGACAAACTGCTACGACTCGAGTCGAGTCTGTGCAATGCGATCATTGAGCGGCCATGACGGAGCACTTCGATGTTCGCCTACCTGACCCGGATCGTTTGGCTCCTGGCGCAGCCGATGTCGGTAATCATGCTGCTCGGGCTCGCCGGCCTCGTCCTGCTGGCGCTGAAGCGCCGCCGCCCGGCTTTCGCCGCACTGGCGCTGTCGACGGTGCTCCTTGTGCTCTTCGCCTATACGACGCTCGGTTATGT
>NZ_JAYRYM010000338.1:0-3215 GCF_041917035.1 Devosia sp.
TCGACGGCCTTGTCGAGCGGATCGCCGACCCGCAGGGTGGCCATGCGCTTCTTCAGCTTGTCGAGGAAGCGCGCTTCGATGCTCTCCTGCACAAGGAGCCGCGAGCCGGCGCAGCAGACCTGGCCCTGGTTGAACCAGATGGCATCGACGAGGCCTTCGATGGCCGAATCCATGTCGGCGTCGTCGAAGACGATGTAGGGCGACTTGCCGCCGAGCTCGAGCGACAGGCCCTTGCCGGTGCCGGCGGTGGCGCGGCGGATGATCTTGCCCACTTCGGTGGAGCCGGTGAAGGCGATCTTGTCGATTTCCGGGTGGTTGACGATGGCGGCGCCGGTGTCGCCCTCGCCGGTGACGATATTGACGACGCCGGGCGGCAGCTTCGCCTTCTCGCAGATTTCGGCGAAGAGCAGCGCGGTGAGCGAGGTGAACTCGGCGGGCTTCAGCACCACGGTGTTGCCGGCGGCCAGCGCCGGGGCGATCTTCCAGGCGAGCATCAGCAGCGGGAAGTTCCACGGGATGATCTGGCCGCAGACGCCGTAGGGCACGTGGTCGGGGAACTCGCGATCGCGATGCTGGGCCCAGCCGGCGTGGTGGTAGAAATGGCGCGCGACGAGCGGGATATCGACGTCGCGGCTCTCGCGGATCGGCTTGCCGTTATCCATGGTTTCGAGCACGGCGAAGAGGCGGGAGTGCTTCTGGATCAGGCGGGCGATGGCGTAGAGGTACTTGCCGCGCTCGTGGCCGGAGAGCGCCGCCCATTTCGGGAAAGCAGCGCGTGCGGCTTTGACGGCCCTGTCGACATCTTCCGCCGTGCCGTCGGTGATCTGCGCCAGCGGCTTGTTGGTCGCGGGGTTTTCGGTGGCGAAGGTCTTGCCGGGCCTGGTCCACTTGCCATCGATGAAATGGCCGAAGGCGTCGTCGTGGGCGGCGAGCCAGGCGTTGGCGACGTCCGCGCCTTCAGGCGCCGGGCCGTAGTCGAGGGAGGTGAAGATTTCAGCGATTTTGTTCATTTCCAGGCGCTCCCTCTCCACTCCCACTGGGTCATTCCCGCGAAAGCGGGAACCTCCGTTTTCCTTCTCTCCGTCTGCGCGAGTGGATCGTTCGCAAACGGAGATTCCCGCTTTCGCGGGAATGACGCCGTGGGTGGGGCAACAAAGGGCCCCGGCACAGCAGGCCGCTATTGGCGGCCGTTTTCGGTGATCTTGTTCATTCTCTTGTCCTCCCCACCCTCACCGGGTCCCCGCGAAAGCGGGGAACCCCGTTTGCCTTGTCTCCGTTGGCGCGAGCGGATCGTTCGCAAACGGAGGTTCCCGCTTTCGCGGGAATGACCCTGTGGGTGGGGCAGTGTGTCCGGCGCACTGGACCACCCCCACCCTTGATCCCTCCCCACAAGGGGGAGGGAGACGACTGATAGCTCCACACACTCAACGATTGCGGCTCTTGCGCCTCCCTCCCCCTTGTGGGGAGGGACAGAGGGTGGGGGTGGCCGCGCACTAGACCATCGGCATCCGGTAATCCGCTGCGTAGTGCCCCGTCAGTGTGTGCTCCAGTTGGCGTTCGATGTCGGTGAGGAGCGAGCTGGCGCCGAAGCGGAAGAGGTGGGGCTGGAGCCAGTGGGTGCCGAGCTCTTCCTTGATCAGCGCCATGTAGTCGAGCGCGAGCTTGGCCGAGGCGATGCCGCCGGCGGGTTTGTAGCCGATCTCGATGCCGGTTTCCTCGTGGAACCAGCGGATCATGCGGACCATCGACAGCGAAGTGACGAGATTGGCGTTGACCTTCTCCTTGCCGGTCGAGGTCTTGATGAAGTCGGCGCCGGCCAGCATGCAGACCAGCGAGGCCTTGGCGACGTTGGTCTGGGTGGCGAGTTCGCCGGTGCCCAGGATGGTCTTGATGTGGGCGTCGCCGCAGGCCTTGCGCATGGCCTTGACCTCGTCGTAGAGCGCCTGCCAGTCGCCGCGCAGGACCATGCCGCGCTCGATGACGATGTCGATCTCGTTGGCGCCATCGGCCACCGAGGCCTCGATTTCGGCGAGGCGGGTGGAGAGCGGGGCAAGGCCGTGCGGGAAGGCGGTGGAGACCGCCGCGACGTTGATGCCGGTGCCTTTCAGCGCCGCGACGGCGGTCCTGACGAAGGCGTGGTAGACGCAGACGGCGGCGGGCCGGACGGCGAGCCCGGAGGCGCCGAGGCCGTCGAGGATATCCTGGCGCACCGGGTGGCGGGCCTTGGCGCAGAGGCGCTCGACGCGGCCGGGGGTATCGTCGGAATTGAGGGTGGTCAGGTCCATCAGGGTGATGGCCTTGAGCAGCCAGGCGGCCTGGAAATCCTTCTTGACGGTGCGGCGGGCCGGCAGCGTCGCGGCGCGGCGTTCGAGCGCCGAGCGGTTCATCACCGTGCGCTCGACCCAATCGAGATCGAGCGGATAGCCGGGATTGCGGCGGTGGGCAGCGGGGTCCGGTGTTGCCGGCGCCGGTGCCTTTGCCTTGCCGGCGGGCTTGCTCGCGGCCTGATCGACGACGCGAAGTTCCATGGATGGCCTCCTTGCCGCTTGCGGCTCTACGACCGTTTTGCGGCAGTTTTTCTGCGGGTATTATCTACCCAAGAACTCCGGTCCGAAAGAGTGCGGCAGCAATTGCCCGATGGTCTGCTCGAGCGGCGCGCCGTCGACGCCGTGCGAGACGACGACGACGTCGGGATCGGCGAACTCGCGGATGCGCTGGCGGCAGCCGCCACAGGGGGTGACGGGGGTTGCGCCGGGGCCGGTGGTATAGACGCGCCTGATGCGCCGGGCCCCGCCGGCGAGCATCGCCGCGATGGCCGAGGGCTCGGCGCAGTTGCCGACCGGATAGGCGGCGTTCTCGACATTGCAGCCGACATAGATGTTGCCGTCATCGGCGAGGATGGCGGTGCCGACGTGGAAGTTCGAGTAGGGCGCATAGGCCCGGGCGCGGACCGCCTCGGCGGCGGCGAAGAGCTCGGGGTCACGGGGATGGGGCATGGTCGATTCTCATGATGCTCGATCGTGCCAGGTGAACCGGCGGGCACCCTCCCCTCGACGGGGAGGGTTGGGGAGGGGTGCGTGCCGGGCAACTGGGTGGTTCCGCACACCCCCTCCGACCTGCGCTAGCTCGCTGCGCTCACAAGCTGCGCTTGCCTCCCCCGTCGCGGGGGAGGTGGGGGCCGGTGCTTGTGGCCAGACAGTGAGCACGCTCACCGC
>NZ_JAYRYM010000339.1:0-3204 GCF_041917035.1 Devosia sp.
TGACCCCGGTGATGAAGCGCCCGATGAAGATCGCCTTGCCGCCATGGTTGGCGAAGAACGTCTCGCCCTTTTCGATCAGCGGCAGGTAGTTCCTGAACGGCCAGACCGTCTTCACCTTGTCCTTCAGCCACCAGCCCACGACGTAGGAAATGGCGTCCCCGATGATGGCGCCCAGCGACGCGGCGAAGAAGATCGGCCAGAACGGCAGTCCGCCCTGCGCGATGATGCCGCCGGTGAGCAGCAGGATGGGCATCGAGGGCACCAGCAGCCCGAGGATGAACACGGCTTCGCCGATACAGACGAGGAAAATGAACAGCATCGACAGCCAGAAATTGTCGGAGATGCCCTGCAGCACCGCTTCCAGCCAGGCCGAGATCATGTGGATGAATTCGAACATGCGAGTGGTCTGCTCCCCCCAGGGTGTCGGCGACGCGGACGACAGTGTCACGCCCGCCGGCGCGACACCAGCCTGCCGCATATGACGGGGCAAGGCATGAACCGTCGGTGAATGCTCCCTGCTCCCGCCCGACATTGACATTGGACGGCGGACGCGGCGAACTCCTTGGCGTCAGAGGAGGAATCGGATGAGCCTGCCCATCCACCACATGATCTCGGGCGGTCCGCGCCCGGTCGCGCCGTTCAGCCATGCCGTCGAAGCGGATGGCTGGGTATTCGTCACCGGGCAGATGCCGACCGATCCCGCGGCGCCGGATGCGCCGCTCCCGCAGGGGGTGGAGGCGCAGACGCGGCAGGTGGTCGCGAACCTCAAGGTGGTCCTCGGCGGGCTGGGGCTGGGGCTCGAGCACGTCACCATGGCGCGCATCTACCTGACCGAGTTCGCGCGCGACTATGCGGCCCTCAATGCCCTCTGGCCGAGCTTTTTTGCGCCGGGACACCTGCCGGCCCGTACCACTGTCGGGGTCACGGCGCTGGCGGTGGGGGCGCTGGTCGAGATCGACCTCGTGGCGCGCCGGCCCTAGCCGAGGCCGGACGCGAGGGCCGTCGTGACCCCGGTCGCGGCGCTCAGCAGCACGACTAGCGGCGGCGAAACCCTGCGGACCAGCAGGACCAGCGCCGCCGCGGCCCAGGCGAGGTCGGTCCAGCCGCCGACCGTGTCGAGCAGCAGCGGATCGATCAGCGCCGCCAGCAGCAGTCCGACGACGGCGGCGTTGGCGAGGTCGAGGCCGTGGCGCAGCCGGCGGTTCGTCCGCAGCCCCTGCCACCAGTCGAGCGTCGCAAAGACCAGCAGGAACGACGGCAGGTAGATGGCCGAGAGCGCCAGCAGCGCCCCGGCGAGCCCGTTCGGCGGCCCGGTCTGCAGCGCGCCGACATAGGCGGCGAAGGCGAACAGCGGACCGGGCACCGCCTGCGCCGCGCCATAGCCGGCGAGAAAGGCATCGCGCCCGATCAGTCCGGGCGCGACGAAGTCGGCCTCGAGCAGCGGCAGCACGACATGGCCGCCCCCGAAGACCAGCGCCCCGATGCGATACATCCTGTCGATCAGCCCGACGGCCGGGTCGCCGCCGAGGGCCAAGAGCGGCAGCCCGGCCAGCAAGGCGAGAAAGCCGATCAGCCAGAACAGGTCGCCACGGGTCGGCGGCCGCAGCGGCAGGTCGGGACCGGCCACCGGCCGCGCCAGCCCGGCCAGCGCGGCGAGCGCGATGATCGTCACCTGCGTCACGGGCGAGGGCAGGACCAGTGCGATGAGCCCGGCGGCGAGTGCCACGCCGCGCCGCGCCGTGTCCGGCGTCAGGGTCCTCGCCATGGCCCAGACCGCCTGGGCGACGACGGCGAGCGCGGCGACCTTCAACCCGTGCAGGGCGCCGGCGGCCAGCGGGCCCCCGAGCAGCGCGGCGCCGGAGGCGACGGCGAGCAGAAGCACCACCGAGGGGAGGGTGAAGGCGACGAAGGCGGCGATCGCGCCGGGGTAGCCGGCCCTCTGCTTGCCGATGGCGATGCCGACCTGGCTCGAGGCGGGACCGGGCAGGAACTGGCAGAGTGCAACGAGGTCGGCATAGGCGGCCTCGTCGAGCCAGCGACGACGCTCGACGAAGGCGGTGCGGAAAAAGCCCAGATGCGCCACCGGCCCGCCGAAGCTGGTCAGCCCGAGCTTGAGGAAGGCGACGAAGACCTCGCCGGCGGTGCCCGCATGCTGTGTCGTCACGACGCCTCGTTCCGCGGCGGCGGCCGGGGGCCCGGCCGCCTGCGCCGTCAGTGCCTCAGCGGCGCGTCACAATCAACTCGTGACGCGCGCCGTGCGCCCGTAGACCAGCAGCATGGTGATGATCACCGCGCCGTAGATGATCTGCCGGCCGGCCTCGGGCATCTGCATGATCGAGAGCACCGAGTTGAGCAGCACGATCAGGATGACGCCGACCACGGTGCCGATGAAGCGGCCGCGTCCGCCCAGGATGTGGGTGCCACCGATCACCACCGCGGCGATGGCCGGCAGCAGGTAGGCATTGCCCATCCCCTGGTAGGCCTTGTTGGAGTAGCCGGCGAGCAGGATGCCGGCCGAGGCGGCGCAGAGGCCCGAGATGACGAAGGCCCCGACGATCACCCAGCGGGTGCGGATGCCGGAGAGGTAGGCGGCGGCCTCGCGGTTGCCGGTGGCGTAGATGGCCTTGCCGAAGGCGGTGCGCGACAGGATGGCGGCGATCACCACCGAGATCGCGGCCCACACGAAGATGGCGACGGGGATGCCGAGAATCTTGTCGGCGGCGAGGTAGCGCATCAGGTCGGTGGCGGTGTCCTGCGGCGCGAAGCCGCCGGTATGGGCGACCATCAGGCCGCGCATCACCGAATCGACGCCGAGGGTGAAGATCATCGAGGGGATGCGCAGGTAGGCCACCCCGAGCCCGTTGACCAGCCCGACGCAGAGCCCGATGGCGAGGCCGGTCGGGATGGCGGCCGGACCGCCGATGGTCGAGGCCATCATGGCGGCGGCCGTCATCGTCCAGGGAACGGAGAGATCGATGTGGCCGAGCAGGATCACCGTCATCATGCCGGCCGCGACGATGCCGAGGAAGGCGCCCGTCTGCAATTGCGTGAGCAGGTAGTTCGGCGTCAGCAGCGGCGCGGTGCCGAGCGTTGCGAGCGTATAGCCGGTGCCGGCCAGCAGGATGACGACGATGAAGCCCGAGGCGACGAGGATCGGGAAGTCGTCGGGCTTGATACGGGCGAGCAGACTGGCCACGACGGGAG
>NZ_JAYRYM010000340.1:0-2034 GCF_041917035.1 Devosia sp.
TGGCTCGCGGTACTGGCCAATGCCCTGCTGACATTGATCGCCGGCACGCGCCTGTGGGCGCATGTCTTCTGGCGCGCCGGCCGGGAGGGCGCCGAGGCGGAGTCGCCGCCCGCCGACCTGCGCCCGCTCGACGAGAGGCACCGCTGGTTCGGGCTGGGCTCGGCCGCCATCCTCACCGGGCTGGTCGCCGCGCTGGGACTGGTGCCGGAACCGCTGATGGCCTTTGGCCGGCTGGCCGCCGCGGCGCTCATCGACCCGGCCGCCTACATCGCCGCCACCGGACTGCCGGGAGCCTTGCCATGAACCCACTGCCGCTCATCGGCCTTCTCGCCCTCGGCTGGGCAGCGGCCACCGGCAGCTTTTCGCTGCTGAACCTCGCCTTCGGCGCGGCGCTGGGCGGCGCGAGCCTCTACCTCGTGCGCAACCAGGTCGGCGGTCCGGGCTTCGGGCCGCGGGCGCGGCGTGTCGCCACGCTGACGCTGCTGTTCGTGCGCGAGCTCTTCGTCAGCGCCTTCCGGGTGGCGAGGCTGGTGATCCGCCCCGACCTCAACCGCCGCATCCGGCCGGCCATCGTCGCCTTCCCGCTGTCGACCGATCGCGACGTGGAGATCGCGCTCCTCGCCAACCTGATCACGCTCACCCCGGGGACGCTCAGCGTCGATGTGTCCGAGGACCGCCGCGTCCTCTACGTGCATGCCATCGATGTCGGGGACAAGGAGGCGCTGATCAGGGAGATCCGCGACGGCTTCGAGAGAAAGGTCATGGAGGCATGCCGATGACGGGCACGATGGCGGTAACGCTGGCTGCGCAGATTGCCCTCGGATTTCTGGTGGTGGCGATGCTGCTGGTCATCGTCCGGCTGATTCGCGGACCCAACCTGGGGGACCGGATTCTCGCGCTCGACACGATCATGACGCTGTCGATCGGCTTCATAGCCGCTGCCGCCGTGCTGACCGGCTTCTCGCTCTATATCGACATCGCGATCGCAATCGCGCTCGTCGGGTTCCTGTCGACCATCGCCCTGGCCCGCTACCTGCTGGGCAGTGCAGGCAAGGAGCGGCGGCGATGATCGGGGAGGTGCTGCGCTATCTTGCCGCGCTGCTGATCGTCGCGGGCGCGATCTTCAGCCTCCTCGCCGCCATCGGCATCGTGCGCCTGCCCGACCTCTATACGCGCCTGCACTCGGCCTCCAAGGCCGGCGTCGTGGGAGCAGGGCTGATTCTGTGCGCGGTCGGCATCGTCTCGGGCGACGGGCCGACGGCGCTGCGGGTGGCGCTGGGCATCGTGTTCCTGGTGCTGTCGACGCCCGTCGCCGCGCACCTGCTGGCCCGCGCAGCCCTCAAGGCCGGCGAATCGCCTGCCCCCGGCACGAGTACTGAGGATTTCCACTGATTTGCCGTTGATCTCGGCCGCACTATTGCCAGAAACAAACAGATACTCGATGCTGATGGCGATGCAGTTGCATCGCGATAGATTTGATCATAGAAACCAGTCGTGGCCGTGGAAGCTTTGACCACCTGCCGCGACTCTACCTGAAGGACCCGAAATGATAGAAATGAACGGTAGCAGCGATATGGCTGACAACGATCTCATCGATCTGAGTGCCGATATCGTCTGCGCATATGTTAGCCACAATGCATTGAGCGTGAGCGATCTGCCGAAGTTGATCGCGGACGTGCACGGCGCCCTGCAGGGCCTGCAGTCGGCCCCCTCGCCCGTTATGGTCGAAGAGCTGAAGCCTGCAGTTCCGGTGCGCAAGTCGGTTGCCGCGGACTTCATCATCTGCCTCGAAGACGGCAAGAAGTTCAAGTCGCTGAAGCGTCACCTGCGCACGCACTACAATCTCTCGCCGGAAGAATACCGCGAGAAGTGGGGCCTCGCCGCCGACTACCCGATGGTTGCGCCGAACTACTCGGCGACGCGTTCGCGCCTGGCCAAGGACAACGGACTCGGCCGCAAACTCGGCTGAGGCAGTTCCACCTCGGCGAGCACGTCGTGCACGGCCGCCCCGACCGGGCGGCCGTCTGCATTTCC
>NZ_JAYRYM010000340.1:2044-3186 GCF_041917035.1 Devosia sp.
CGGTGCGGAGTTATCCCCGCTGGCGCTGAACGCAGGTATAGGAATATTGTCCTATATCGCGTGGAGGCGGGAATGTGGAGCGAGCGAGCCGAGGCGGGAGTACCGGCAGCTGGAAATGGCCGCGGCGGGCAAGCGGCCGGCCCGATGCGGGGCCGAATTGTGGCCAGGGCCGCCCAGGTGATCGCCCTGGTCGCCGCCGACCGCGGCGTGCCCTCGACGAGCCTGCTCGAGGGCCAGCGCGGCGTGGCGCCGGTCGCCGAGGCGCGACAACTGGCCATGTACCTCATGCACGTGGTGGATGGCTGCCTGTATGCCGACATCGGCAAGGTGTTCGGCCGCGACCGGACCACGGTGGCGCATGCCTGCGCAAGCATCGAGGAGCGCCGCGAGGCCGTCGTCTACGACGAGGCGGTCGACCGCCTGGAGCGGATGCTGGCGGAGACCGAGACGGGGGCACAGCCATGACGGCGGCAGCCGGCGCGGCGCATCGGTTCGTCCGCGCCGTCATCGAGCACGGCGCTGCGGACCGCGCCGGGCAGGCCTTCGAAGTAGCGCGCGATGGCGTCCCGATCCGGCTCGCCTCGGCGCGGGTGCGGGACCTGCAGGCGGCGGGCGTGCTGGGAGGGGATGCCGAACGGTGCACGGCCATCGCGGCATCGCGATCCTGGCTGCGTCGCCAGCTGATCGCCGAAGACCCGCAGGGCGGGCAGCATCGCGATCTGCGGCGCGAATCCGGCGGCGTGATCCGCAACGTGCTCGAGAGTCCGCTCGGTCGGCTGGCCGTGGCTGGAGCCGGCGAGCAGACGCCGTTCCTCGCGCCGCACCAGGTGGCGGCCGGCGAGCGGGTGCGGCGGCTGGTAGCCCGTGCCGGGCTCGTGCCGCGGCTGACCACCGACTACTCGGCTGCCGGGATCGCCGGTCGCGGCAGCGCGACGGGCGCGCCGGACATCGGCGACATGGCCGCCGACGCCCGCCGACGCCTCAGCGAACTGCACCGAGTGCTGCCGCGCGACTGTGCCGACGTCGTGCTCGACGTCTGCGGCCTCGACAAGGGCCTGCAGGTGGTGGAAGTCGAGCGCGGCTGGCCCCGCCGCAGCGCCAAGCTGGTGCTGCGCATCGGGCTCGACCGGCTCGCCGAGCAC
>NZ_JAYRYM010000341.1:0-3158 GCF_041917035.1 Devosia sp.
CGCCAGGATCTTCAGGACCGAGCTGGGCATGCCGCCCCATCGCTACCTGATCTCCCTGCGCATCGAGAAGGCGCGCCGGCTGCTGGAGAAGACCAGCGTCTCCATCGCCGAGATCGCCTACGAGTGCGGCTTCGCCCACCAGGAGCACCTGACGCGTCTGTTCCACCGGCACTGCGGCACGACGCCCGCCGCCTACCGGCGGTCCAAACGCAACTGAACTGATCGTTTTATGCAAGATCGGCGCGACGGTTTGCAGGATCGCACACTGCCGCTCCCCTAGGGTCTGAAAGCGGACAACCACAATTCGACCGGCCTGTTGGCAGGGCCGGTCCAAAGCAACTCACATCGGAGGAGTAGAATGCCCAACCTCTTGCAAGGCGCGTCGGTGACCCGGCGCGTAGTCCTGGGGGCCACATCGGTCCTCGCACTGGCCGCGATGGCCCCGGGCGTCCTCGCCCAGGACACCACCATCAAGATCGGCTACGTCACCCCGCAGAGCGGTCCGCTGGCCGCCTTCGCCGAAGCCGACGAGTTCGTCGTCAGCCAGGTCACCGAGCTGCTCGGCGGCACCATCGAGACCGCCAAGGGTCCGGTGAAGTTCGAAGTCATCGTGCGCGACAGCCAGTCCAACCCGAACCGCGCCGCCGAAGTGGCCCGCGAGCTGATCGTCGATGACGAAGTGCAGCTGATCGTGGTGGCCTCGACGCCCGAAACCGCCAACCCGGTTTCGGCGCAGTGCGAGATCGAGGGCATCCCCTGCATCTCGACCATCGCGCCGTGGCAGCCCTGGTTCATCGAACGCCAGGCCAACCCGGCCGATCCCTCCACCTGGGAGTCGTTCCGCTACACCTACCACTTCTTCTGGGGCCTCGAGGACGTCATCGCGACCTACCAGGGGATGTGGAACCAGCTCGAGACCAACAAGCAGGTCGGCGGACTGTTCCCCAACGATGCGGACGGCAATGCCTGGGGCAACCCGGATGTCGGCCTGCCGCCGGCGCTCAAGGCGGGTGGCTACACCACCATCGACCCGGGTCGCTACCAGAACCTGTCGGACGACTTCACCGCGCAGATCAACGCGTTCAAGGAAGCCAATACCGACATCGTCACCGGCGTGGTGATCCCGCCCGACTTCACCACCTTCTGGACGCAGGCCAACCAGCAGGGCTTCAAGCCCAAGGTGGCCTCGATCGCCAAGGCCATCCTGTTCCCGGTCGCCGTCGAGGCGCTCGGCCCGATCGGCAACAACCTCTCCACCGAAGTGTGGTGGTCGGCCTCGCATCCGTTCAAGTCCTCGCTGAGCGGGGCGAGCGCGGGTGAACTGGCCGCCGGCTACACCGCCGCGACCAGCCGTCCGTGGACGCAGCCGATCGGCTTCATCCACGCGCTGTTCGAGGTCGCCGTCGACTCGGTCAAGCGCGCCGAGGATCCGTTCGATGCCGACTCGCTCGCCGACGCCATCGCCGCGACCAACCTCGACACCGTGGTCGGCCATGTGCAGTTCGGCGCCGAGGGCCTGCCCCCGGCCGTCGCCGCCAACGTCTCCAAGACCCCGCTGGTCGGCGGTCAGTGGCGCTACAAGGACGGCAAGTACGACCTGGTGATCGTCGAGAACGCTGCCCACCCGGAGATTCCGCTGGGCGGCAAGATGGAAGCCATCGAGTAACAAGATGATCCTCAAGCTTGCCGGCGTCACCAAGCGCTTCGGGGCCGTCGTCGTGGCCGACAATATCGACCTCGAAGTCGCCCGCGGCGAGGCCCTTGGCATCATCGGTGCCAACGGGGCCGGCAAGTCGAGCCTGTTCAACCTGATTACCGGCGTCCTGACGCCCGATGCCGGTAAGGTCTATCTCTCCGACGAGGACGTGACCGATGTCTCGCTGCGCAAGCGCTGCGTGGCGGGCATCGGGCGCTCCTTCCAGATTCCCCGCCCGTTCGAGAGCCTGACGGTGTTCGAGAACCTGCTCGTCGCTGCCGAATACGGCCGCGAGCACGGGCACCGGGGAGCCAACGCCTTCTGCGGCTCGATCCTCGAGCGCACCGGGCTCGCCGCGCACGCCAATACGCTCGCCGGCAAGCTCACCCTGCTCAATCGCAAGCGGCTCGAGATGGCCCGCGCCCTCGCCACCGAGCCCGACATCGTGCTGCTCGACGAGATCGCCGGCGGCCTGACCGAGGCGGAGTGCCACGAACTGGTGGAGTTCATCAAGCAGGTGAACCGGCAGGGCGTGACGATCGTGTGGATCGAGCACGTGGTGCACGCGCTGCTCTCGGTGGTGACCCGGCTGATCGTGCTCGAGTTCGGGCGCAAGATCGCCGACGGCGAGCCCAACGCGGTGATGCACGACCCGGAAGTGCGCCGCTCCTATCTCGGCATCGACGAAGAGGTCGCGGCATGACCGCGCTGCTGGAGGCCCGGCGCCTCGAAGTCCACTATGGCGACTTCCAGGCGGTGTTCGGCGTCGATTTCCATGTCGATGAGGGCGAGACCGTCGCCATCATCGGCGCCAACGGCGCCGGCAAGTCGTCCTTCCTCAAGGCGCTGGCGGGCCTCGTCAGGACCCGGCCGGACGGCATCCTGCTCGACGGCAGGCCGGTGGGCGGCAGGCCCGCCTACGAGATGGTCAAGTCGGGCATCGCACTCGTGCCGGAAGGCCGCCGCCTGTTCCCCTCCATGTCGGTCGCCGACAATCTCAGGATGGGCGAGAACGGCAAGAGCGGCGAACGCGGCTGGTCCTACGAGACCATCTGCGACCTGTTCCCCATCCTGCGCGAGCGTGCCGAGCAGCTGGCGCCGACCCTGTCGGGCGGCCAGCAGCAGATGGTCGCCATCGGCCGGGCGCTGATCACCAATCCGCGCGTGCTGCTGTGCGACGAAATCAGCCTCGGGCTGTCGCCGGCGGCGATCAAGGACGTCTACGCCGCCATCGGCGAGATCAAGAAGCGCGGCACCACCATCGTCATCGTCGAGCAGGACCTCAACGCGGCCCTCGGCGCGGCCGACCGCATCTACTGTTTCCTCGAGGGCAAGGTCAGCCTCGCCGGCCGCCCGGACGATTTCGATCGCTCCGAGATCCTCGCAGCGTACTTCGGAAGCTAGGATGGAATACGTCAACACCATCGTGCAGGGGATCCTGCTGGGCGGGCTCTACGCCCTC
>NZ_JAYRYM010000342.1:0-3158 GCF_041917035.1 Devosia sp.
ATGTGCGGCTCTATCAGTTGCTGTCGCTGACGCTGACCCCGTTCTATCAGTCGGACGGTGCCCTGCTGCCACTCCTGCGGGATGGGCTCATCGCCGTGGCCGCGCAATGGGGACCGGTCCAGAAGCTTCTCGCCGAAATGGTCGCGGGGCAATTGCTGCGGCCGCTCGAGAGCCTCGGCCTTCGTCCGGTCGGGACGAGACCGGGGACATGACGCCACGCCCCCACGTTCTGATTGTCGGCGCCGCCGGGGTCTTCGGTTCCCGCCTGGCGCGCCTCCTGGCACATCGCCGCGCCTTCCGCATCAGCCTCGGCGGCCGCGCCGTGGCGCACGTCTCTGCCCGGCAGCGTGAGCTGCGCGAAATCGACGAGCAGGCGGAGTTCGCCTTCGTCGCCATCGATCGGGAAACCATCGGCGCCGAGCGACTGAAGGAAATGCGCTGCAACCTGGTGGTGGATTGTTCGGGTCCGTTCCAACTGGCCGGCACGCGGCTGATCGAGGCCGCGATCGCCGCCCGCTGCGACTATCTCGACCTGGCCGATTCCCGTGCCTTCGTCGCCGGCATCGCGCGTTTCGACGCGGCGGCCCGCGCCGTCGGCGTGTCCCTGCTTTCGGGCGCCAGCACGACGCCATGCCTGACGCACGCCGTTCTCGATCACCTCACCAGCGCCTGGCTGACCGTCGACACCATCGACGTCGCCATCGTCCCCGGCAACCGCACTCCGAAGGGAAAGGCGGTGGTGTCCGCCATCCTCAGCTGGGTCGGGCAGCGCGTGCCGGTGTTCCGCGAGGCCGAATGGCAGGAGGGCTGGGGCTGGGGCGACCCGACGACGATCTCGATCGACGGCCTCGGTCGCCGCCGCGTCCGCCTCGCCGATGTGCCCGATCTCGATCTCCTCGCCACCCGCTACGAGCCGCGGGTCCGCGCCTGGCTCGGTGCCGGCATGGAACTGCCCGTGATGAACGCCTGCATCGCCCTCGCCGGCTGGCCGGTGCGGCACCGCTTCATCCGCAGTGCCGGCGTCTTCTCCGGTGTCGGCTATCGCCTCGCCAGGCTGCTCGATCGCTTCGGCACCGACACCGGCGGCATGCTGATCGAGGTCGCCGGCCAGGATGCCCGCGGCGTGCCGAAGGTGGCGCGCTGGACCCTCAGGGCCCGGAAGGGGCACGGGCCCTTCGTTCCGGTCGCGCCGGCCGCGGCGCTGGTCGTCGCCATGCTTCTCGGCCGCGGCGTGCTGCCGGGGGCTCGCCCGGCCGTGGGCATTCTCTCGCTCGAGCATGTGCGCGCCATGTTCGAGGGACTGGAGATCGAAACGTCGCTTACCGCCTACAAGGGCGAGAGGCCGCTCTTCCGGCGCCTCCTCGGCGAGCAATTCGACGGGCTGCCGGAAGTGACCCGTCGCCTGCATCGCGGCCGCCCGGCCATCGTCGCGACCGGTGAAGCGTTGCTCGCGCCGGCGGACACCTGGCTCGGCCGCTTTCTCGCGCGCCGCTTCGGCCTGCCGGCGATCGACGGGCGCGTCCCGGTGCGGGTGGTCATCGAGAGCCGCGGCGGCCAGGAGCACTGGACCCGCGTCTTCGACCGGACGCCGATGCGGTCGACCATGGCGCCGGCCGGCGAGGGACTGATCGAGGAACGCTTCGGCGCCCTCGCCGTGACCATGCGTCTCGTCGCGCGCAGTGACGGGCTCGACATGGTGCCGGTGTCGGCCCGCTGGCATGGCATCCCGCTGCCTCGGGCATTGCTGCCGCAGGTCAAGGCCGAGGAGCGCGTCGACGGCGGCGGCCGGCATCGCTTCGACGTCGAGATCTCGGTCCCGCTGGCCGGGCGCCTCGTCGCCTATCGCGGCTACCTGGTGCTCTGACGCCGGGTCGCCGGCGCGCTACAGCCGGATGGCGAGGACCACCGCCCCGACGCTGACCAGCGCCACGCCGATCCAGCCCTGCAGCGTCAGCCTCTCGCCCAGGAACAGCACGCCGAAGACCGCCACGAGGACGACGCTCAGCTTGTCCACGGGCGCGACTTCCGACGCCTGTCCGAGCTTGAGGGCGCGGAAATAGGCCAGCCACGAGGCCCCGGTCGCGAGGCCCGACAGGATCAGGAACAGCCAGGTCTTTGCGGAAATGCTGTCGAGGGGCTGTGTCTTGCCCATGCCGATCACGATGACCGCGAGCACGAGGACGATCACCAGCGTGCGGATGAGCGTGGCGAAGTCGGAATCGATGTCGGCAATGCCGATCTTGGCAAAGATCGCCGTTAGTGCCGCAAATACGGCAGACAGCAGTGCCCAGAACAGCCAGTTGTCGACAATCGACGGCACGATGTGCCTCCCGCTCGGTCGTCCGGGGGCGGCGCGCGCCCGACATGCGGCGCCGCCGTGCCTCAGCCCATGCCGCGCACGATCTCGAGGAACTCAGCGTGCCCGAGCGCCTGGCTCGAGGCAAGCCTGTACTCCTTGACCAGGCTGCCATGCGTCTCGCGCGCGAACTTCCTCAGCTTGGGATCGCGGGCCATCTCGGCCTTTGCCACCGCCGGATCGAGCAACCCCAGACCGTCCAGCACCGGGTAGTGCAACTGCGTTTCGACATGCGGCAGCCCGAACAGATAGTCCGGGAAATGTTCGCGCCGCGGCATCTCGGTCCGCCACCGCGCGAGCCGCTCCGTGGTTTCCGGATGAATGCGGCTGGCCCGCACCTCCCGCCAGAACGGCGTATCGTCCCGCTCGGTGACGTAGTGCGTGTTGACGAAGGTGCGAAAGTCGTCGACCTGCCGGCCGACCCGGGCATTGTAGTCGTCGCGCAGCTTCTCGGTCATCAGTGCCGGATCGCGCAGGTACTGCCCGGCGAACATCATCATCTGCACGATGGTTCCGTGGATCGAGGTCGATTCCAGCGGCTCGAGGAAGCTCGAACTGAGCCCGACCGCGACGACATTGTTGATCCAGGCCTTCTCCAGCCGCCCGATCCTGAACTGGATATCGCCACGGGCCTCGATCTTCTGCCCCACGATCCGTTCGGCCGCGGCATGCGCCTCGTCCGGCGTCTGGAACGCGTCGGAGTAGACGTAGCCGCAGCCGAAGCGGAACTGGGTCGGGATCTGCCACATCCAGCCCGCTTCGTGCGCCCAGGCCCGGGTGTAGTTCGGAATCTCGTCGCCCG
>NZ_JAYRYM010000343.1:0-3134 GCF_041917035.1 Devosia sp.
CGGCCTGATGGCAGCAGGCGAGGCCGCCTGTGCCTCGGTGCACGGCGCCAACCGGCTGGGCTCCAATTCGCTGACCGACCTCGTGGTGTTCGGCCGGGCGGCGGCCCTGCGCGCCGCCAAGGTGGTGGACAGGGGGACGAAGGTGCCGGGCATCGTCGCCGCCGAGGACGACCGCATCCTCTCCCGCTTCGATCGCCTGCGCCACGCCGGCGGCGGCTCGCCGACCGCGGTGGTGCGCGAGAAGATGCAGCGCATCATGCAGGAGGATGCCGCCGTGTTCCGCACCGCCGAGACTCTGCAGTCGGGGGTGCGCCGGATCGGCGAGCTCTGGGGGGCGCTCGACGACCTCAGCGTCGCCGATCGCTCGATGATCTGGAACTCCGACCTCGTCGAGACGCTGGAACTCGAGAACCTGATGGCCTGCGCCGCGACCACCGTGGTCTCAGCCGAAGCCCGCCACGAAAGCCGCGGCGCCCACGCCCGCGAGGACTTCCCCAATCGCGACGACATCGAATGGCGCAAGCACACGCTGAGCCGGATCGACCCGGCGACCGGGAAGGTGAGCCTCAGCTACCGCCCGGTGCATGTCGACCCGCTGACGCCCGAGAGCGAGGGCGGCATCAGCTTGAAGAAGATCGCACCGAAGGCACGGGTGTATTAGGATTGGTCCTTTCTCCCCCGCGGAGGCGAACATGGACGACAAGATCACCATCGAACTGGACGAGGCCGCGCTGGATGCGCTGAGCAGGTTGGCCCAGGCGCATGGCAGGTCGATCGACGAAGAGGCCCGGGTGATCGTCACGGAACGCGTAGTTGTGCGAGCACCGATGAGTGCTGAAGAGGCAGTGCGGCGTGCTCGAGCGATCCGGGCGATGACACCAGAAGGCGTGGTTCAGACCGACAGCGTTGCGCTCATCAGAGAAGATCGGGACAGGTGATCGTCGTTGATGCATCAGTTGCTGTGCAATGGGTTGTTCCAGAGGCATCGACGCAGCTCTCCGAAGTGCTGCTAAGTCGACCCGACCTCGTCGCACCCGAGTTGTTGCTTGTGGAAGTCGCCAACGTGTTCCGAAAGAAGCTCGCAGGAGGCCTGATCAGCGCCGCGCAGGGGGTAGACGGCCTGGAATTTGTCCTGCAGAGGGTCGATGTCCGGCCGACGACGGAACTCGTCGGCCGCGCTTTCGAACTGGCGCTTCTCCTCAACCACCCCGTCTACGACTGTGTGTATCTGGCGCTTGCCGAGGCGAATGATGCCAAGTTCGCCACCCACGATCTGGAACTGCGTCGGCGCGTGGTCCGATCCGGTCGCGGCGACCAGCTGTTCGACTTTGCGGGTGCAACCCAATGATGACCGCTGCTCCCGGCTATTCCGGCACTCCGCTCCCGCAAAAGCTGGGCTTGAAGGACGGGCAGCGGGTGCTGTTCATCGCCCTGCCGCCGGAACTCAACGCGCTGCGCACCTCGCGTCACTTCTCGGAGATGGCGCAGGCGGGGTGGCAGACGTGGCAGGATGGTGATCCGGGTTATGACCTCGTTCACGGCTTTGCCACCTCGCGGCAGGTGCTCGACGACAATGCGATACCCCTGATGCAGGCGATCGACCGGAACGGGACGATCTGGATCTCGTGGCCGAAGAAGGCATCGAAGGTTCAGACCGACATCACCGAAGACGTGATCCGCGAGGTGGTGCTGCCGATCGGGCTGGTCGATATCAAGGTGGCGGCGGTCAGCGACATCTGGTCGGGACTGAAGCTGGTGATCCGCAAGGAACTGAGGTGAGGACAACGACAATGAAGACCACGGCATTGACGCTTGCGATGCTGGCGCTCTGCACCGGAGCGGCCCTCGCGGCGCCGCCATCGGCGGAGCAGAAGGCGGATTTCTACAAGACCTGCATGGGAATAGCTCAGGACGCGACGCTGTGCGGCTGCAAGGCCGATGCGGCAATGGACCTGATCGACGGCGAGTTCATGGCGATCGTCATCTCGTCGATGAAGGGCAAGTCGCCACCTTCCGACCAGTACGCGGCGTACAACACCTACGTCGCCAAATCGAACCAGATCTGCAAGCCGAACTACTGAGGCCGAGATGAGGCCGATCCGTTTCGAAAAGGATGAGCGCCAGGCGATCGTCGCCCGCATCCAGCGCTATTTCGAGGCCGAGCTCGACGGGCCGATCGGCGCGATGCCGGCCGAGGCGCTGCTGGCCTTCTTCACCGAAGAGATCGGGCCCTTCTACTACAATCAGGGACTGGCGGACGCGCAGGCGGTGTTCGCCAAGTCACTGGATGATATCAACGACAGGATCTATGGGCTCGAGCAGCGCCAGGCGCGCGCCCGCTGAGCCCCACGGACGACCGGAGACCAAGATGGCCGAGCTGACGCTTCCCAAGAATTCGCGGATCATGGCGGGCAGGACCTGGCCGAAGCCGGCCGGCGCGACACGGCTCAAGGAATACCGCGTCTACCGCTACGACCCGGATTCCGGCGAGAACCCGCGGCTCGATACCTATTTCGTCGATCTCGACGATTGCGGGCCGATGGTGCTCGACGCGCTCCTGTGGATAAAGAACAAGGTCGATCCCACCCTGACGCTGCGCCGCTCCTGCCGCGAGGGCATCTGCGGATCGTGCTCGATGAACATCGCGGGCGCCAACACGCTCGCCTGCACCAAGGGCATGGACGAGATTGACGGCCCCGTCTCGGTGTACCCGCTGCCGCACATGCCGGTGATCAAGGACCTCGTCCCCGACCTCACCACCTTCTACGACCAGCACCGCTCGATCCAGCCCTGGCTGAAGACCACCTCGCCCACCCCGGACAAGGAGTGGCTGCAGTCCAAGGACGACCGGGCCAGGCTCGACGGGCTCTACGAGTGCATCCTGTGCGCGTGCTGCTCGACCTCGTGCCCGTCCTACTGGTGGAACGGCGAGAAGTACCTCGGGCCCGCCGTGCTGCTGCAGGCCTATCGCTGGCTGATCGACAGCCGCGACGAGGCGACGACGGAGCGGCTCGACAATCTCGAGGACCCGTTCAAGCTGTATCGCTGCCATACCATCATGAACTGCGCCAAGGTCTGCCCCAAGGGGCTGAACCCGGCCAAGGCGATCGCCGAGATCAAGCAGATGATGGTGA
>NZ_JAYRYM010000344.1:0-3119 GCF_041917035.1 Devosia sp.
CCAGTTCTTCTTCATCGCCTCGAGTTGCTTGACGATCCGGTTGGACCGGTCGTTGCTCTTCTCGGCGCGTACCGCCATCTCTATTTCATGGATGATCTCCTTGATGAATCGCTCGCTGAATCGCGGCGACATCCTGATGCGCTCGAAGCTCGAGTGCGTGATGACTACCGCGTCCCAATCGCCCGTGGCGATGCGCGACACCAGCTCGCGCCGGCGGTCGCCTTCCAGGTCCTCCTTGCCCGCCATCAGCACCGACGCGTTCGGATAGAGTCGGACGAATTCCGCCGTGTACTGGGCCAGCATGTGGTTGGGGACCACATGGCAGGGCTTATTGACGAAACCCAGCCGGCGCAACTCCATGCTGGCGATGACGCATACCGCCGTCTTGCCCGCACCGACCACATGGAAGAGGCCGGTGTTGCCGGACTGCACGATGCGCCACACCGAATCCAACTGGTGCGGATGCAGCACGAAGCAGCGGGAGAATCCCGGCAACTTCAGGTGCGAGCCATCGAAGCGCCTGGGCCGCGTGGCGTTGAACAGGTCGTTGTAGATCCTGCACAACTTCTCGCGCCGTTCGCTATCTTCGAAGGCCCAGCCGGCGAACCGTTCCTTGATCAGGCCCAGCTTCTCCCGTGCCGCCAGCGTCTCGTCGGGATTGACGAAATACTTGTCGGTCAGCGGATCGCGGTCGCGCACGGTCGGCACCTGCACATTGAGCGCGCACTGCACGAGCTCGATCGCGTTCATGCGCGAGGTGCCGAATTCCTGGGTCACCTTCACGTTCTGCCGCGCTTCCCACTCGCCGTACCTCACCGACCAGGCACCGGCTTCGGCCGAGTAGCCCACCTGGCAGTCCTTGAGTTCAAGAACCTCCTGGATGAACGCCTCGACGTCGAGGGCCGGAATCCACACCGCGCCTAGGCGCGGCTCGATGGCCGCCGGTGGCAGGTCTTCCGGTTGCACCTGTTCCAGCGCGTCGATGTTGCGCTGGTAGGTACTCCCGGACAGCACCGCCTGCTTGAGCTTCGCTTTCACGTTGCCCGACAGGTAGTCGTCGGCGGTCTTCCATTCCCCGTCGGCCGGGTCGAGGAACACCTGCCCCGCGCCGGCCAGTGCCTCCAGCACCGCAGCTTCGGGTGCCCCAAGCAGTTCGGCCATGTAAGCCGGATCGACCCGGCCACGCCACTGGACGGACGCGGCCAGCGCCTCGGCCGGCTCGCCCGCGGTGCTCGGTTCGACGACCATGGTCAGCGTGCGCCGGGTGAACAGCGCAGCCTTGCGGGCCGTGTCGGCCTCTTCGTCGTAATGCTCCAGCGACAGCAACAGCGGATAGTCCGGGTCGCGCCGGAACGCGTGCGCATTGGCGCGCGTGGACAGGCAACCGTACCGCGACACAAAGCGCTCGTAGGTCCCGTTGAGCATGGCTCGCAGGTGACCCAGCCGACGGTCGCCCGCATCCGCCAACTGCGCGTCGAGCAGGGCCCGGGCGTGGTCGCGGATGGCGCACAGGCCGGTGACGCGGGCCCGTTGCGTGGCGTTGAGCTGGTCATGGACATCGACCAGTTCGCTGCCCTCGACCCGATGCACCCGCCCCTGGTGGAGACGGTAGCTGCCAGGACGGGTACCGGCCTCGGCCGGGACCACCACTCGCAGCGGGGCTGCCTTGTGCGCCACCGGCCGGTAAGCACCGGCCGGCAGCAAGGCGATGCGCTCGGCCAGGGCCGCCTCCAGGTCGCCCTCGAACACGGCGACCGGCACTTCCTCGTAGCCATTGCTCTCGCGGCGGATGCGGCCGATGCACAACTGCGGGTGCTCGGCGTACCAGGCGTTGATCGGCAGGTAGCGCTCGTAGCACTGGGGGTGCCGGAGGATGTCGGGCACCGCGCCCAGCTTCAGCCAATCCGCCTCGACCGCCTCGGCCCGCTGCCGCTTGCGCAGGAACAGGATGTCGGTCTGCACCTCGGTGGACGCGATGCCGGCGAAGGTGCCCTTGGGGAGCCGGATGGCACCCAGCAGGTGAGCCTGACTTGCGATGTACTCGCGCACCGCGTCGTACTGGGCATCCATCGTGTGGCTGCTGGTAATGAAGCACAGCAGCCCACCGGGACGCACCAGGTCGAGGGCGCGGCCAAAGAAGTAGTTGTGGATGCTGAAGCGGGCATAGGCCCGGTTGCTCACGTCGGCGACCTTGTACTTACCGAACGGGACGTTGCCGATCACGAGGTCGAACCAGTGGTCGGGCAGCGGGGTTTTCTCGAAAGGGGAAATCCGCACATCCACGCCGCCGGGCGCGTAGAGCGCCTTGAGGATGCGGCCGGAAACCCGGTCGATCTCGACGGCGGTGACGCTGCTGCGCTCGGCCAAGGCTTGCGGCATGGCGCCGATGAAGTGGCCGATGCCAGCGGCGGGTTCCAGGATGCGCCCGCCGGTGAAACCGAAGCGCTCCACCGCCTGCCATATCGCCTCGATCACGGGGACCTCGGTGTAGTGGCTGTTGTTGACGGAGGCGCGCGCCGATTCGTAGTCCTCGGCACTGAGCATCGCCTGCAAGCGACGGGCACGTTCGGCCCAGGCGCTGTCGGCAGCTTCGAGATTGAAGCTGGCGGGCAAGCCGCCCCAGCCGGTGTAGCGTTGAAGAACCTGGCGATCATCCGTACAGGCCGGCCGGCCTTCGGCTTCGATCTGGCGCAGGAGCGTGATTGCTGCCAGGTTGGCCTCGAACTTCGCGGTCGGGCCGCTCAGGTGCTCCAGGTCGGCGCGGGTCAGTTGCGGCCAGAGGATGCGCGGGGCGGCCTCGGTCGCGGTGGCCACAACCCGCCAGTTGGCGCGGACAGAGACTACAGACTGCTCTTGCTCTACGTCGCTGAGGTTCTCGACGTGAATGACTTCGACAGGCTCGGCGGGCCCGCAAGAAACGGAAAGGCAAATCGGCTCTGCAGGGCGGGGCAGGGTCGGGGCCGCTGGGTCGAACCCGGGCAGCCACAGGGAAGGCGCGGTAGGACGGGGCATCGGTGTGTTCTCCAAGGAAAACGGGGAACACAACGCCCTATCGGGGAGGCGGGCTCCCCGGGTGGGATGGGCAAGAAAACGGTCGTGGACGACCGGTTGGCAAAGGC
>NZ_JAYRYM010000345.1:0-3116 GCF_041917035.1 Devosia sp.
CCCTGAAGCTCTATCTGGAGTTCCCCGTCGGTGCGGTCCTGCCGGCACTGGTTCCACCCGGAACCATCTTCTTTGCCGCCAAGTGGGTATCCGGCGGTCGGGCGACCTTCTCGATCTACCGTGATTTGCCTGACGTTCGTGCTGCAACCACGATACGTGGGTTCGCGCAGGCCCTCACACCGAGCCTGGCCCTCCGCGACTTCCTCGACAGCGTGCTTGCGGGGGCCGCGCCGACGGTCCCTGACTACGGCCTTCCCACCATGGAGGTTGTCGAACTGGGGACCGCTCGGCGCTCGATCGATGTCAATCTATATGGGGCGAGCGTCCGGCTCGCCGCACTGCGGACCGCCGTGGACCGGCTTGCTGCGGGCCTCGCGGTGCCGGCTGCAAGCCTAGCGGCAGCCCTGCCGGCATCCGGCGACCCGTTCCTGGGCCACGTTTCGCTTGGGCATGGGCGCGACGGCGAACCCTTTGCGACAGTGTACTTCGGGGCCGTGGCGCGCCCCGCGTGACATGCCCTTTGGTTTTCGCCGGCCTGGGCCTAGACTGGGCCAAGGTTGCTGCGCTTTGCCGGGAGCACCAGGGGAGACCGCATGGGCCGATACGATCACAGCCGCTACGTCTCCTTGACCATGGAGTTCCGCTGCAACCTGCGCTGCGTCCACTGCATGATCGAAGGCACCATGGACCGCCTGACCCCGGTGTCGGATCAGCAGTTCGAGGGCGTGCTGGCCATCAATCGGCACGAGCGTCGCTGGAGCGGCCTGATTCTCACCGGCTCCGAGATCACCCTTCGTCGCGACCTTCCGGAGTTGGCGCGGAAGGCTCGTGCCGCCGGTTTCGAGCATGTCCGCATCCAGACGCACGGCATGCACCTGTCCCGCGCCAACTACGCACAGGAACTGGTCGAGGCCGGGGTCGACGAGTTCTTCGTCTCGGTGGCCGGCTCGGACGCCGCCACGCACGACGAGATAACCTGCATCCCCAATTCCTTCGCCAAGATGATGCGCGGCCTGGAGATTCTGTCCGACATTCCCGGTACGGCCGTGATCACCAACACGGTCGTGACGGAGCGCAGCTATCGCCTGCTGCCGGCGGTCGTCGATGCGCTCAAGCCCATCCGGGCGCTGACACAGATGGAGTTCTGGCACTACTTCCCGATGACCGAACACGACGACAAGGCGCTGCTCGCGGACTACCGGGAGATCGTGCCCTACCTGGCGGAGGCCTGTCGCCGCGCCGACGAGCACGATATCGCCGTGGAGATCAAGAACGTGCCGGAGTGTCTCCTCGGCCGGGATGCGCACCGGCTCGAGAACGGTCAGCCGCAGCTGGTCATCGACACCGACTTCTGGGTCGAGTTCGATCGCAATGGCTTCTATCAGTGTCCATATCGCCAGAGTTGCAGGTCCAGGCAGTGCCTGGGACTCACGTCGGCCTATGTGGAACGGTTTGGCGATCACCGGGACGCCTTGCGACCGATCTCCCCGGACGAGCAGATTCCCGCTCGCGCCTCGTAACTTTATCGTGACCGCCGACGGCGGACGAGTATCCGCGCGAAGACCCGGCCCTAGCGGGAATTATTACGTGCTAGGAACGACTTCGCTTTCTTAGGCATAGTATATCAGTACGCATTGATCATTCCCGGAAGGCCGTTTACGACTTGGTAATGGGGGCGGATTCCGTCCCCTGCCGGGGGAGGCTCAGGCCTCGTGGACGCCCCAGGGGAGACAATGCCAAAGCAGCTACTGATCTACGACAATGCCGTACCGGTCACGCGACAGAAGCACGGAAAGGTCTCCGTGAAGGCCGGCGCCGACTTCCGCTTCGCCACCGGGATCAACTCGGTGCCACTCATGGCCGCCGAGTTCGCTCAGGTGGCTAGTGACCTCACTATCGTCTTCGCCGGGCAGGGGGGCGAGGTCGTCCCCGCGGTTCTGCTCGGAATCCGCGACAGCGAAAACCTCATGGTCGATGCCGAGGGCCACTGGCAGGGCAAGTACATCCCGGCCTTCCTGCGACGCTACCCGTTCGTGTTCTCGTCGAGCCCCGACGGGCAGAACTTTACGCTTTGTGTCGATGAGGCTTTCGAGGGCGTCAACAAGAATGGGCGCGGCGAGCGGCTGTTCGATGCCGACGGTGAGCAGACGCAGTACCTGAAAGGGGTCCTGAGCTTCCTGCAGGCCTACCAGGTCCAGTTCCACCGAACCCGCGCGCTCACCGAGCGACTGCGCGAACTGGCGCTGCTCGAACCGATGCAGGCGCAGTTCACCCTGCGGTCAGGCCAGGTTCTGACCCTGTCTGGCTTCGAAGCAGTCAGTCGGGAGAGACTCAGGGCTCTGACCGGCGAGCAGCTTGCGGCCCTCTCTGCCGCCGATGACCTCGAACTCATCTTCCTTCACCTGCAGTCGTTGCGGAACCTGCAGGCCACTGCCGAGAGAATGGGCACGGCGCCCGCGGAAGCGCCGGTGACCGGGCAGGAGACGGCCGCCTAGGCCACGCCATTGCGAAACTGCCGCCGGGCAAGCCCGGCGAACCGTGCGAACCGTTCGACGACTTTCTGTTGAGAGACCGGGCGCTGGACCAAAAGCGTCGGTAGGGGGTGAAAGTGGCATATCCGTTCAGGTCCGAGGGCATTTTTGGCCCCCCCGCTTCGCCGCGCCGCGAGAAGCTTGTTTCGACGCTGCGTCGGCAGCTTGCCAGACTGTCGCGGGGATCGCGGGTTCGGCGCGAACTCGAGGACAGGGTCCGGCTGATCTTCGATCCGCTCGAGCCGCGCCTGCTGCTCAACGCAGACCTGAATGTCTCCCTGAGTACCGATCTTCCGGACGCCGAGCATCAGCTGCTGGTCCGCCTGTTCGACGATATCGTTCGCACCGAGACCGAGACAGTAACCGTCAAGCGTGTCCAGATCATCGACCAGACCGACGGGGGCCGTGTGCTGGCCTTCGGCGACGCTGACACCATCACCTCTGTCGCCATCGCCGGCAATGCCGGCAACGACACCTTGACCATCGACGTCGATTCGTTCGGCGCCACGGTCCTTCCAGCCATATCGTTCGATGGCGGCGACGGTTCCGACAGGGTCGTCTTCGACTCGTCTTCTGCTGCCAACT
>NZ_JAYRYM010000346.1:0-3101 GCF_041917035.1 Devosia sp.
TCCGATGCTGCGGCCGAGCCCGTTCTTCTGCACGCCTGCGGCGCGTTCGTCATGCCGCATGTACTTGGAGAGCAGGTAGATGAGGAAGGCCATCAGCGGCGCAACCGAGAGCGCGATGGCCGAGCCCCATGCGTCAAAACCAATAGCCCTTATTGACTCTGTCTATATTCACAGCGCTGCCCGCCGCTGAGAGTGTGACCGCCGACACCGAACAGAGTGCAGGCGAGGTCGCGGACATGCAGAGCGGGGCGCAGTCGATAGGCGCGCCAATCGGTCGGTTGCGCAGGCGGATCTGGGAGCGCCGCGCCCTGATCGCAGCGTGTATCGGGGTCAGCGTGACCGCCCTCGTCATGCTCTCGACCCCGGGTGCGACCGCGCTGATGCCCGGTGCTCTGCTCATCGCTGCAGGCGCAGCCGCGGGGCTCTCCCTGTTCGGCCTGCCCTCCGACATGAGCCTCGCCCGACGGCTCGACCAGCGTCTTCGGCTCGGGGAGAAGCTCAGCACCGCGATCGAGCTGCGGCGCGCCGCAGCTCCTGCCGGGACCATCGCGCGACTTCAGCTGCGGGATGCGGCGCGGAGCGGGGCGCGGATTGACGTCCGGCCTGCGGCACCGGTGCTGTCTCCGTTGGCGATCGCGGCCGTTGTCGTCGCCCTTTGCAGCAGCGGGCTGGCGCTCTGGTCGCCTTGGCGAGCCGCCGCACCCGTAGAGCTGACGACGGATGCGCCTTCGCCTGAAACGAGCGGACGGAGTATCGCCGAGATTGCCGAGCTTGTTGCCAGCGATGCCGAGGCCCGTGACGATCAGTACCTTGCGGCCCTCGCCAGGGCGCTTGCCGAACTCGCCGGCACGGAGCTCTCCCCGGCCGAGCGAGACCGGCGGCTGAGCGATCTGCTCGAACAGGCCCGCAAGGCCTATGGCGATGTGTTGCCGGCCTGGTTCCCGGCGTCTGACGCACCGCCGGCCGCGGGCTCGGTGCCGACCGACACGGAGGGCGCGGCGCCGACGACGCCCGGATCTACCGAGACTCTGTCGTCGCGGGAAATGTACTCGGCCGACGAGGGGCAGAAGCAGCGGGCCGCGGCGGCGGACGCAGCAGCCGCAGACGCAGCGGCTCGCGCCAGCGATGCCGCCGAGCTGCCCAAACCGGGCGGATCATCCGAACCGCAGCTGATGGGCGAGCAGCCGATGCAGTCCATCGGCCTGCTTCCGGCGGGGGCGGCTGCCGATTCCGGAAAGGACGGCGGCAATGCCGCAGGCCTCGGCTCTCAGCCTCTCGGCGGTGATCAGGACGAGGCCGCCAGTGCGGCCACGGAACGCGAGGACGTCGCGCTGGCGGCCGACGACACAGAGGCCGGTGCGGGGCTGATGCAGCAGGTTGCGCCACGCATCAACCTCGTGGCTGTCGACGGTCGCCTGGACGATGCCGGTCTCGAGTGGACGCGGCAACGGGCCGAGACCGTTTCCCGCGAACCGGTGAGTGCCGATGCGGCCGCCGTGGTGGCGCGCTACTTCGAGCCGCAATCGCCGTGAGCACGCTCGGCCTCCTCGTGCCCGCGTTCCTGACGGTCGGGCTCTTCGCCCTCGCCATCGTGCTGCTGCACATGCGCCGGCGGCGGTCGCGGACGGTCCCGAGCGTGCTGATCTGGCAGCAGATCGCGGCGGCCGCAAGCTCGGCCAACCCGAGGCTTCAATGGCCCAGACCAAGCCTGCTGCTGGCGCTGCAGGTTGCGACGATCCTGCTGCTGGCACTGGCGCTGGCGCAGCCGATCCTGGGTGGGTCGCCTGCGCGTGAACACTGGATCGTCATCGTCGACCGCACCGTCACGGGGGCCGAGGCGCAACGCCGCCTCGAGGCCGGCATCGAGGCCGCCCGCGACCTCGTCGCGCGGCGCGGGCCCGATATTGCCCAACTGACGGTGCTCTCGGTCGGCGCCAGGAGTGAGTACGTTTTCGCGCGGCGGGCTTTCGAGACCGCCCTGACCCGGCAGCTCGGCGACGGCATGCAGCCTGTCCCCGGCGTCGCCGACTGGCGGGAGACGGCGCGCATGACGCTGCTCGCCATGCAGGCGGACACGCCCGCGCATCTGGTCATCGTCTCCGACGAGGCAACGCCGGTCGGCTGGCAGCAGGCCCTGGGCACGCCACCGACCGAGGTGGTGCCGATAGAGCCGGCGATACCGGCCAACACCATTGCGGACGTGACGCTGGCCAGCGACCCGGCAAGTGACGGCGTATTGCTCCAGGGCAGCGTGGCGTTCGCCGACACCGTGCCGACCAGGCTCGCCATCAGCTTCACCCCTGCCGGCAGTGATGCTGCGCTGCCATGGAGCAACTGGACGGTGACCCCTCGCGCAGACGGCACCGCCACCCCGTTCCGAGTGCCACTCGACCTGCCCGGACCCGGAACGGTTGCGGTGACCGAGGCGGAGCAGCCCGAAGCCGGCACCTGGACCTTCGTTGTCCGGGAGCAAGCACCCGTCCTCGAGGTGCTCTATGTCGGCGCCGGCGAGCAGCCCCTGGTTCGCGCCTTGCAGGCAATCGAGGGTGTCAAGGTCTTCGCCGCGGCCGAGATGCCGGAGGATGCCTCCCGTTTCGCGCTGGCCGTGATCGACAAGGTGGCCGTGCCCACCGCACCCGGCACCAACACGATCTGGATCGGAGACGCGCGGCTCATCGAGGAACCTGAAGCCGAGGCGGGCGGCCCCCGATTGCCAACCGCGTGGGACGACGAGCACGCCCTGTCGCGCGGCATCGCCTGGTCGCAGATGGGGGCCATCGAGGCGGCCGTTCTCGCGCCGCGCCCCGACGAGGAGACCGTGCTCGGTTCCGGCGCAGTTTCGCTCATCCTCGCCGCGAGCCCGCCGGCCGGACGGCAGGTGCGCCTTGCCTTCGATCCGGCGACGGCAGCATGGTCCGGGCAGACCGGGTTCCCGCGTCTTGTGCTCAATATCGTGGAGTGGCTGGGACCGCTGCCCGGCGGCGATCGGGTCGACGCCCCCTGCACCGCCGGCGCCGCATGCCGCTTCGACGGCCGGCTCATCGGCGGAACGGCAAGGCTGACCGACGATGCCGAAGTGGGTATCTCCCTCTCGTCGAGCG
>NZ_JAYRYM010000347.1:0-3085 GCF_041917035.1 Devosia sp.
GCAGAGACTGTCCGAAACGGGCCTGCAGCGCCTTTCGGTCCCGCCCATAGAGCTGGCCGACCTGCTTGAGCCCCATCTGGATGAGTCCAAGGACCTGCGCCTCTGTCAGCCGCAGAGCCGCAACCGGCAGGGCTGCCATCACATCTGAGAGGGAACCGCTGTCGGCGATCCGGTCCGGCGAATAATGTGCCAGCGCCCAGGCTGCACCGACGCTATCGGCAATTGCCCCGCTAACGCTGAAGCCAAGTTCCCGCAGCCGGCCGAGCAGGCGTTCTAGGAGCTTCTCCTCGCCGCCGGACAGATGGGCGACGCCGGTGATGTCGAGGATCAGGTCGCCCCATGGCGACACATCGTCATGAACGGCGACGATGGGGCTGGCATTGCTGTGCCAGTCGGCGAAGTCGGCGAACACCTGGGCGGTGAACTCTTCGTCGAGTTCGCGCACCTCTAGTCCGGGGAGCAACGCCCGTGCATCGGAGAGACTCTGGCCGATTCCGAGGCCAGCCCGGCTCGCGATGAGGTCCAGTGCGACAAGGCGCATGGCCCCCTTCTCGCGACGCCAGAGGGCGAGCGGCCTGTTCCGATCGACAGAGGGATCAGCTCGCCTCAGACAGTCTGTCGCCCAGCGTGGCAGGCTGAGGGCGAGATGGCGCCGTCCGCCACCGATGGGGAGCGGCAGGCTGCCGGCGATTTTGTGCTGCAACAAAGCCATGTCCAGTCCAGTCCACAATCAGGGTCGTGTCGTCAGGTGCCGGCCTGCCGCCGCCGAGACGGCGCTTTTCGATGTCGACGAGGAAGCGCGGCCTCCCTGGGGCGGATTGATCATAGGGATCGGCCCGGCTCGGTGCCGGTCGCACCCGCCAGCGCAATTGCGCCGAACTGGCTTCCCGCTCCCTGCCATACCGCAGCAGCAGTGCCGAGGTGCCGGCCGCGGCAGCCCGCAGGCTCAGCCGGCGCGAAGTTGTGAAATCCAGCCCCCTGTTGCAGGCGGCGAGATCGGCGATCACGGCGGCAACCGACCGACACGCGATAGCCTCCTCAATAGCCCAGAACAGCAGCGCAGGGTTTGCGGCTCTGCCGATCACCAATTGCCCGGGGTCGATGCCGTAGCTCGCCAGGCCATGGGCATAGGGCATGCCGACTTCCTGCACCTCTGAGACGAGTTCGAGATAGAGGATGGCCGTGCGCCCACCGACCAGATGGCTTCGCGCCATCCCGAGCGCAAAGCCGAGAGCTGCGCCCGCAGCGCGCTGTTCATCGGCGAACACCTCGTGCAGGAGGCCTGCCGGCGGGGAAAGCAGCGCCAGCCCGTCCCCTGCCCCATCTCCGGAGTGCGTCGAGGCGAGGGCCGGTCGATTCTCGAGCGCTGCAATCCTGAGGCGAAGGGTTTCGAGCTCGGCGTTGTCTGGCTTGCTTCTGCTTGTTCCGACGAGGCCCACGGGAGCCCCCACTGTTCACTTTGAGAACAAATAGAGAACAACAAACTCCATTGAAGAGTCAAGCCACGGTCCGCCCGCGTGAGGTCAAGACAGCATGATCAAGGATGGCCCTTCCGCTCAGCGGGTCGAGTGCCTATCTTGGGGCACCATCAGGACGCTGCCCATGTTCGATGCCCTGCGCGCCATCTTTTCCAGGCCCGGCCCGGCCCCAGCCGGCATCGCGCCCCAGCTCGCCGTCGCCGCGCTGCTCGTCCACCTTGCCGCCATCGACGGTACCGTGACCCCTGCGGAACGGGACGCCCTGCGCGGCGCACTGATCGATCACTACAAGCTCGGCGACGACGAGGTGGATCGCCTCATCGCCGAAGCCACCCGCCGCGACCAGGAATCGGTCGACTTCTACCGCTTCACCTCGGCCCTGAGCGACCTCGAGGCGGCGGACAAGCTGCACATCATCCGGATGATGTGGCAGGTGGTCTTCACCGACAACAAGAACCACGAACTCGAGGACAACATGGTCTGGCGCATCGCCGAACTGATCGGCGTCTCGGCGCGCGACCGCGCCGTGCTGCGCACCCAGATGACGAGGACCGCATGATCATCGTTTCCACCACCCCCACGCTCGAAGGCCGTCCGATTCGCGACTACCTCGGCATCGTCACCGGCGAGGTGATCGTCGGTGCCAATATCTTCAAGGACCTGTTCGCCGGTATCCGCGACATCGTGGGCGGCCGCTCCGGGGCCTACGAAGGGGCGCTGCGTGACGCCCGCCACGCCGCCTTCGACGAATTGCGTGCCGAAGCGCAACGCCTCGGCGCCGACGCTGTCGTGGGCGTCGACATCGACTACGAAGTTGTTGGCCAGTCCGGCTCTATGCTGATGGTCTCAGTCTCGGGTACGGCAGTGAAGCTGTAGGTCCCGTTCTAGCGGCCATCACCCTCCATTGCTCTCCTGCAGCCGACCTCGGACGAACCCAGGCCGGCTCATGACAGGGGCTTTCCGCTTGCGGGAATGCCCCTGCTTGTGAGTTTCTAGCGCTCCCAGGCGGCGAATTCGCCGATGATCTCCGGCTCGTTCTCGCAGTCGAAGTCCATCGCCAGTTCGTCGGCGGCGTCGCGGGCCATCTGGTTGGCGTCGGCATTGGCGCGTGCATCGACATAGGCGACATGGCAGGTGGCCCCCGGCGCCACCTTCGTGACCACCAGAACCTGGCCCTCGGCATCGCTGCCGTCGGGTCCGGCGGTGAAGAAGCGGAGAATCGTGGCGAACGGCTTGTACTGGCCCTCGACGTTCGACACGCGCCACTCGATCTTGGCGCCGAGACGATTGAACGGCGGCAGCGTCTGCTGGGCCGCCTTTTCCGTGGTCGACTCGAGCCCGTACGAAACGAACATCCTGAGGTCACCTTCGGCGATCATCACCGGCATGCCCTTGAGACCCGAACAGGCCCAGGTGGCGCCGAAATCGTCTGCTGAAATCACCGTGCACTGGTCGAGGTCGACATCGGTGTAGCTCGACTGGAACTGCTGGCCAACCGCCGGTCCGGCGCAGGCAAACACCACTGCCAGCGCTGCAACCAGTCGTTCCCGCGATATGGTCGTCATCTCAGATCTCCTCGTTTCGCATGTCGTCCCATGCAATCGTGT
>NZ_JAYRYM010000348.1:0-3056 GCF_041917035.1 Devosia sp.
GGCAGTGCGCTGATCTCGGCCGCGGTCGGCGTCATCATCGGCTGCTATGCAGGCTATGTCGGGGGCTGGCTCGATGCGGTGATGATGCGCATCTCGGAGGCCATCATGGCCTTCCCCGAGATCATCCTCGTGCTGATGCTGGTCTCGATCATGGGCCAGTCGCTGTTCAACATCATGGCGATCTTCATCGTCGGCGGCTGGTGCGGCATCTACCGGCTGGTCCGCGCCCGCATGCTGTCGCTGCGCGAGGAGGAGTACGTGCAGGCGCTGCGCAGCTTCGGCCTCAACCGCGCCCTCATCAGCTTCAAGCACATGCTGCCCAATGCGCTGGGACCGGTGATGGTCAACATCACGCTGTCGACCGCCGCCTTCATCCTGCAGGAAGCGGGACTGAGCTTTCTCGGCCTCGGCGTTCCGCTCGCCATTCCCACCTGGGGCAACATCCTCAATGTCGCCCAGGACCTGACCGTGCTGCAGAAGAACTGGTGGCTGTGGCTGCCGGTCGGCACCGTCATCTCGCTCTTCGTGCTGAGCGTCAACTTCATCGGCGACGGCCTGCGCGATGCCACCGACCCAACGCAGCAGGGCTGACGCCATGACCGCCTCGGACGTTGCCCTGAGCGTCAGGAACCTCAAGACCTTCTTTTACACCAACAACCGCTGCAACAAGGCGGTGAACGGCGTCTCGTTCGAGATCCGGCGCGGCAAGACGCTGTGCGTGGTCGGCGAGAGCGGCTGCGGCAAGAGCGTCACCGCCGCCTCGATCATGCAATTGCTGCCGACCCTCAGCCGGATCGAGGACGGCGAGATCATCTACCACAGCGAGCGCGGCGACATCCGCATCGACACCCTGCCTCGCAACGGCAGCCGCATGCGGTCCATCCGCGGTTCGGAGATCTCGATGATCTTCCAGGATCCGATGACGGCGCTGAACCCGGTATTCACCGTCGGCTTCCAGATCATGGAGAACCTCTACTACCACACCGCCATGCGTGGCCGGCAGCTGAAGGACAAGGCCATCGACCTGCTGCGCGCCATGGGTATTCCGCTGCCCGAGCGGCGCGTCGACCAGTTTCCGCACCAGTATTCGGGCGGCATGCGCCAGCGCGCCATGATCGCCATGGCGATGGCCTGCAATCCCAAGATCCTCATCGCCGACGAGCCGACCACGGCGCTCGACGTGACCATCCAGGCGCAGATCTTCGATCTGATGTCGACGCTCAGGCGCGAGCACGGCACGGCCATCCTGCTGATCACCCACGACATGGGGGTGGTCGCCGAACTCGCCGACGACGTGGCCGTCATGTACATGGGCAACATCGTCGAGGCCGGCACCGTCGACGACGTGCTGCGCCACCCCACCCACCCCTACACGCGGGCGCTGCTCGACTCGATCCCGGTGCTGGGCCGCGGCAGGAACCAGTCGGTCCGCGCCATCCCCGGCGCGACGCCCGATCCGTTCAACCGACCGGTCGGCTGCCAGTTCGCCGATCGCTGCACCCATCGCATCGACAAATGCGACCGGATGCCGGAGGAAACGCAGATGACCGCGACGCATCGGGTCATGTGCTGGCGCCACGAGGAGCTCGCCAATGCCCCCCGCTGAAGCCGACCTCATTCTCAGGCTCAAGGGCGTCAAGGCACACTTCCCGGTCAAGGCCGGGGTGTTCAAGCGCACCGTCGGGCATGTCAAGGCGGTCGACGGCGTCGATATCGACATCCATCGCGGCGAAGTGCTCGGCCTCGTCGGCGAGAGCGGCTGCGGCAAGACCACGCTGGGCAAGACCATCCTGCAACTGGTCCGCGCCACGTCGGGCGAAATCGTCTACAATTCGAAGACCGAAACGGTCGATCTGGTCCAGCTCGACGACCGCGAACTCGATCCCTATCGCAAGCGACTGCAGATCGTCTTCCAGGACCCGCACTCCTCTCTGAATCCCTCCTTCACCATCTTCGGCTCGCTCGAGGACGCGCTGAAGAAGTACGGCATCAAGACCCGCGAGGCGCGTCGCAAGCTGGTCGGCGACCTGCTCGAGGCGGTGAACATGCGGCCCGAATACATGGACCGCTATCCGCACGAGTTCTCGGGCGGCCAGCGCCAGCGCATCGGCATCGCCCGCGCCCTCAGCGTCGAGCCGGAACTGATCGTCTGCGACGAGGCCGTCAGCGCCCTCGACGTCTCGATCCGCGCCCAGGTGCTGGAACTGCTGATGCGGCTCAAGCGCGAGCGTAACCTGACCTACGTCTTCATCACCCACGACCTCAGCGTCACCGAGTACATCTGCGATCGCATCGCCGTGATGTACCTGGGCCGCATCGTGGAACTGTGCCGGTCCGAGGACCTCTACGCCCGACGGCTGCACCCCTATACGCAGGCCCTGCTCTCCGCCATCCCGGTCGCCGACCTCGACCGGCGCAGCAATCGCGTCGTGCTCGAGGGCGACGTGCCGAGCCCGGTCAATCCACCGTCCGGCTGTCCTTTCCATCCGCGCTGCCGCTTCCGCCAGGACATCTGCAAGACGGCGGTGCCGACGCTCAAGCGCTACTCCATCGACGGACGGGACGACCACTTCGCCGCCTGCCACCTGATCGACGCACCCGAGGCCGCCGCCCCGGCAGCCTGACCCCTCACACGGAGCCTCATATGCCTGCCTTCGATATCAAGTCCGTCACCGGCGTCATCCCGGCGATGGTGACCCCGTTCGACGAGAACGAGGCGCTCGACGAGGGCCGGCTGCGCGCCATCGTCAACTTCCTCATCGAGCGCAAGCTCGAGGGGCTCTACATCACCGGCTCGACCGGCGAGTCCTTCCTGATGTCGCCCGAGGAGCGCAAGCGCGTCGTCGAGATCACCGTCGACGAGACCCGGGGCCGCATCCCGGTCATCGCCCATATCGGCGCCATCGGCACGCGCACCTCGATCGATCTGGCCCAGCACGCCGCCGCCGCCGGCGTCGACGCCATCTCCTCGGTGCCGCCCTTCTACTGGGGCTTCTCGGCCGACCAGATCGTCGGCTACTACACCGACATCACCCGCTCGACCAAGCTGCCGATGA
>NZ_JAYRYM010000349.1:0-3050 GCF_041917035.1 Devosia sp.
CGGACCGCGTCGAACACGGTGGTGATGCCGGCACCGGCGATCTGCGCGTCGTGGCTTTGCAGCGCCGCAATGGCATTCCAGGTGACACCGGGGCGCGGCCGGTAATGGCTCTCGAAATGGTCGGTGTGCAACTCGACCAGGCCGGGGATGATGAAATCGCCCTCGAAGTCCTCCGCGGCCCGCACATCGGTGGTGTCGATATCGGCGATGCGACCGTCGCGAACCAGCACGGAGCCGTGCACGACCTCATCCGGCAGGACGATCGTGGCATTTGAGAAAGCGTGTTCGTTCATCGATCGGACCTTTCCGCAAGTAGGTAGTCGGCGCCCCTGACGAACGGCTGCCCCGCCTGTGGCTCCTCGAACAGCACCAGCCGGTCGAGCCGCAGCTCGGCCTCGGCGAGGGCGCCGAAGTGGCGGGCGGCCGCCGCCCTGTAGAACGCCTGCTCGTCGCGCGGCAGGCGATCGGTGAGCGTCATGTGGAACTGGAACTGCTCGAGCACGTAGGGGTAGCCGTAGCGGTCGAGCAACTCGGTCTGCCGCGGTGTCAGCGCCCCTCCGGCCAGCCGTCGACGGCGATCGTCGGCCTCCAGCGGCGCCCTGAACCGGTCGAAATGCTCCACCACCTCCGCGGCAAAGCCGGTGAGGGCCGACGACTGCTCGACCGGCACCAGGGCAAGAAAGCCGTCGAGCAGCGCAAGCTCCATCCGGCCGAGCGAGACCGGGGCGCGCGCGGCGACGAAGCGCTCGAGTTCGGATGCCAGTTCACCGGGCGCAATATCCGACCCGAGCCGCATGGGCGCCTTGATGGTTGCGTGAAAGCCGTATCGACGCGCCGACAGGCTTCTGGCGTCGAGCTCGGCACGGGCGAGCCCCGCGACATCGTTCGCTCCGACACCCGCGCCGGAGGGGTCGCGGCCGAGCCACTGCGCCGCCGCCGACCAGAGCGGATGCTGCCGGTCCGGCGCAAAATAGATGGCGTAGCGTTCGGACATGGCTGGGACTCGTCGAGGGCCGAGGCTGACTAGTCCGGTTCGATGTCAGTTTTTTGTCAGCGCGGCAAGCCGCCGCTGCGGATGGCCGGTCGGTCAGATCACCCGGGCCAGGCATTCCGTGCCGCGATCCGGCGAACCGGCGATGACGTCGTCCGCCACCAGCGATTCCCCGCCACCGAGCTCGTTGACCAGGGCAAAGAAGCCGAACAGTCCGGCACCCTTCAGCTGCCACTTGATGCGGGTGCCCGAGGGCAGGGGGTCGTCTCCGGCATTGATCAGCACCAGCGCGCCGGGCGTTCCCGCCACCTGGCAACTCAGGCTCGCCTGCCGGCCGAAGTGGCGAGTCTGCAGGCTCGGCTGGGGATCGAAGGCGGGCGGATCATGGCTTTCGGAGCTGTGCTGGTTGCCACCTCCGCTGAGCGGATGGACCAGACCGCTCTCGACCGGGCGCGTCTCGACATCGACGCCGACGCCGCCACCGCCCGGGGGGAGCAGATTGATCACCTGGTCGGCCATCGCCGGGCCGGAGACGAGCAGCAACGCCGCCAGCAGGGCAGCGAGTCTTGGACGGATTCGGGGCATTCGGTTTCCTGTTCGAGTTCCCGCAGGCGCGTCCACACCGGCAGACCCGCAATGTCGTGTCATTTCGTTTTGCGCGCAATAGCCCCGACCGCTTGAACCCCCCCTGAGGTTACCGTTAAGCGGGCGTTCACCCGGGTCCCCCGGCCGGCGATGGGGTTTGGGGGTGATGCGCAATGCGCTTGCACGGTGCCGGCCGACTTGCGCATGATGCCGTTCGTTTCATCAGAGCATTGCCAATGGATCGCGAACTCCTTGAACGGCTGTTCCGGCTTGCGGTCGAGGCCGCCCAACCCGAGCGCGCCATCGCCGCCAACCTGCCGGCGCCGCCCGCCGGGCGCACCATCGTCATCGGGGCCGGCAAGGCCTCCGCCCAGATGGCCGCCGCGTTCGAGCGCGCCTGGCCTCACCCCATCGACAAGGGGCTCGTCGTGACCCGCTACGGCTACGGCGCGACCTGCCGGCGGATAGAGATCGTCGAGGCGGCCCATCCGGTGCCCGATGTCGCCGGTTTCCTTGCGGCGCGCCGGATGATGGAGATGGTCTCCGGTCTCAGTCACGACGACCTTGTGGTCGCGCTGATCTCGGGCGGCGGCTCGGCCCTCCTGCCTCAGCCCGCACCCGGGCTCACCTTCGAGGACGAACAGCGCGTCAATGAGATCCTGCTGGCGTCCGGTGCCCCGATTTCGGCCATGAACGTCATTCGCAACGAGCTGAGCGCCGTCAAGGGCGGTCGCCTCGCCGCCCTCGCATCTCCGGCGCGGGTCGCCACCCTGGTCGTCTCCGATGTACCCGGCGACGATCCCTCGTTCGTCGCCTCCGGGCCGACGGTACCAATGGCCGCGGGCCGGTCCGAGGCGAGGCATCTGGTCGCGCTCCACCGTCTGCAGCTGCCGGCCGCGGCCGAACAGCTTCTGGCGTCCGACGGCAACCCGGCGCCGCTGCCGTCCGACCCGCGCTTTGTCGGCAACACCGTGCGCGTCGTCGCGTCCGCGGCGCTGTCGCTCGAGGCGGCGGCGGAGGCGGCGCGGGCGATCGGCATTGCCGCGCACATCCTGTCCGATGCGGTCGAGGGCGAGGCCCGTGAGGTGGCCCGGGTGCACGCGGCGCTCGCCCGGGAGATCCGCACGCGCGGGCGTCCGTTTGCGCGCCCCGCGCTGCTCCTGTCGGGTGGCGAGACCACGGTCACCGTCCGTGGGTCCGGCCGGGGCGGGCGCAACGCCGAGTTCCTGCTGGCCTTTGCTATCGCCATCGACGGCGTTTCCGGCATTTCGGCGCTGGCCGCCGACACGGACGGCATCGACGGTTCCGGGGACAATGCCGGCGCGGTGGCGGATGGCAACACCGCGACTCGTATGCGGGCCGCCGGCATCGACCCTCGCGGCGCACTTGCCGACAACGATGCCTATGCCGCCTTCAACGCCATTGGCGGACTCTTCGTCACCGGTCCGACCGGCACCAACGTCAACGACTTCCG
>NZ_JAYRYM010000350.1:0-3002 GCF_041917035.1 Devosia sp.
AGAAATACTGACCCAGCGAATTGGCCCGCGTATAGGTCGGCAGCCCGGCAAGGCCGGTGACCACGATGCCGTGCCGGATCATCGCCAGCGGCACCGCGTTGTCGCCGAAATCGGCGCCCATCACCGCCGCGACGCGGGCCCGAAGCGCTCCGTCGCCGGTCTCGGCCGGCCAGTTCGAGGCCGTCCGGTCGGCCCCCTCGAGCCCGAACTGCACGTGCGGATTGGCCATCGCGAGGCGCCTCACCGCGTCGGTGATCGCCGCTGCCTCGGCCCGCTCGCCCTTGAGGAACTTCCGCCGGGCCGGAACCCGGCCGAACAGGTCGCGCACCTCGACGATGGTGCCGCGGTTGATCGCGATCGGCACCGGCCGCCCGCGCACCCCGTGGCGGACCTCGAGGGCAAGGCCCGTCGCGGCCTCAGCCTGCCGCGTCGCGATCCTCAGTTCGGCGACCGAGCCGATCGAGGCCAGCGCCTCGCCCCTGAAGCCGAGCGTGCGGATGTCGTCGAGCCCGTCGTCGGGGAGCTTCGAGGTGGCGTGCCGCTCCACCGACAACATGAGGTCGGCCTCGTCCATCCCGGCGCCGTCGTCTTCGATGCGGATGAGCGCGATGCCGCCGCCCGCGGTCGTCACCCGGATCCGGCCGGCGCCGGCATCGACGGCGTTCTCGATCAGCTCCTTGACGACGCTGGCCGGCCGCTCCACCACTTCGCCCGCGGCGATGCGGTTGATCAGGTCCTCTGGCAGCTGGCGGATGGGCACGGGCGATTCTCCTTGCCCCATTATGTAGGCGATCGGGCCGGCGCTGCCGACCCGCGGTTGACTTGCCGCACAGTTTCGGCTGAAGCGGGAACCATGCACGCGCAGCTCTCCGACTTCTTCGCACGCCCCGAGCCGTTCTCGCGCTACACCACGCGCCGGCTGTGGACCGATCCGCATGTGGCGCAGCAGATGCTGGCGGCCCATCTCGATCCCGCCCACGATCTCGCCTCGCGCCGGCCCGCGACCATCGACGGCTTCGTCTCCTGGCTCGACCGGCGGATCGGGCTTGCCGGCCGCCGCGTGCTCGACCTCGGCTGCGGCCCGGGCCTCTACTGCGAGCGCATGGCGCTGCGGGGCGCACGCGTCACCGGGCTCGATTTCTCCGCCCGCTCCCTGGCCCACGCCCGGCACAGCGCCGCGACGCAGGGCCTCGGGATCGCCTATCGCGAGGCGGACTATCTCGCCGATCCGCTGCCCGGTCCGGTCGACCTCGTCACCCTGATCTACGGCGATTACTGCGCCCTGTCGCCGGATCGCCGCCGGCTGCTGCTCGGCCGGATCGCCGAAATCCTCGCGCCGGGCGGGCGTTTCGTCCTCGATCTGTTCAGCCCCGGCCAGTTCGCCGCCCTGCGCGAGGTGGAGGGCTTCGCCCATCATCGCGATGGCGGTTTCTGGGCCGAGGGCGATCACTTCGTGTTCAGCGCCAGCTTTCTCTATCCGGCGGCGTCGATCAGCCTCGAGCGCTACCTCGTCGTCCGGCGCCGGGAGACCTTCGAGATCTGCAACTGGATGCAGTACTACACCCCGCAATCGATCGCCGCGGAACTGGCCGCGGCGGGCTTTTCGGCCTCCGAGCCGCTCGACTTCGCCACCGGCGCGCCCTGGCAATCCTCGGCCACGGCCTTCGCCGTGATGGCGGCGGGGGTCTAGCCATGCCCGGCCCGATGGACCTGGCGCTAAGCCGCGGAAGCCGCCGGCGAGGCCCCGGTCGGCGCCGTCGTCGTCGAGGGCGACACCGTGCTCGCCGCCGAGCGCAACCGCATGCGCGAGCTGAACGATCCCACCGCGCACGCCGAGCTCCTCGCCATCCGCGCGGCGCTCGCCGCCCGCGGCACGGGCCGGCTCGATGGCTGCGACCTCTACGTGACGCTCGAGCCCTGCTCCATGTGCGCCGGGGCCATCGCCCATGCCCGGCTGCGCCGCCTCTACTACGCCGCCGAGGACACCAAGGCCGGCGCCGTGGACAATGGCGTGCGGCTGTTCGCGAGCCCGCAATGCCACCACCGGCCGGAGGTGATCGCCGGGCTCGGCGAGCGCCGCGCCGCGGACCTGCTGCGGCGGTTCTTCGCCCGCCTGCGCTGAGCCGGGGGCGCCCTCAGCGGTCCTCGGCGCGATGCGTGCCCTCGCGGTGGCGCAGGAAGTTCTCGACCCGGCGCTCCAGCGAGCGCTTGAAGTTGTCCTTGTCGCGCTCGACATGCGCGATGATCTCGCGCACGCGCCAGAACTCGAGCGCGCCGAACAGCCCCAGGTGCGGCCGCACGTAGATGTCCGGCGGATAGGCCGCCATCATGTGCGCGGTCAGCGAGTGCATCATGATCTGCGCCGAGCCGAACCAGACATCGATCATCGAGTGGTTGGTCTTGCCCAGTTGCTCGGACGGATCGCCGTTGACGTCGATGCCCACCAGAATGTCGGTATCGGCCGCCGCCTGGTCGAGCGGCAGCGGGTTCACCACCCCGCCGTCGACCAGCAGGTGATTGGCGAACGGCACCGGCCTGAACAGGCTGGGGATGGCGATCGAGCCGGCGATTGCATCGCGCAGCGGCCCGCTGTCGAACACCGTCTGGTGCCAGGACTGGAAATCGGTGGCCACCACGAAGAGCGGCACCTTCAGGTCCTTGAAATCGTGCGGGAACGGCTCGGGCAGGAAGGCGTCCACCACCTTGCGCGCGTCGAGCGGTCCGTTGAAGCCGCCCTGGAAGAAGCTGCCGAGATTGCGGACCTGGGCGCCCCACAGCCGCGAGGCGATGATGCGCATGGTGCCCAGCACGGCGAAGGAGTGTTCGCGCAGTTCCGCCCCGCTCATGCCGTTGGCCCAGCCCGAACCGATCAGCGCCCCGATCGAGGTGCCGGCGATGACACTGGGCCTGAGGCCGATTTCGTCCATCGCCTCGATATAGGGGATGTGGGTGAGCCCGCGCGCCGATCCGCCGCCCAGCGCCACCCCGATGCGCGGCTCCGA
>NZ_JAYRYM010000351.1:0-2938 GCF_041917035.1 Devosia sp.
CGGTCCGGCGGCGGCGAGATCGTGCCCGATCACCACCGGATGGCCGGGCGTGGGGCGGACGGAAGAGCTGAAGCCCAGCGCCCCGATCTCGGCAGCCAGCCAGTCGGCGGCCCGGTGCACCTCGCCGACAAAGGCCGGGTCGGTGGAGATCGACTTGATCGCCACCAGCGTCTTCAGCCGCTCGACGCTCTCATCGAGATGGGCGTCGACATGGGCGAGGGTGGCGTCGAGGGCGGTGGTCATGGGGAAACCTTTCGAGTGGGTGCCTGTGGCTACCCCCTCCCCGACCCTCCCCGCAAGGGGGAGGGTGTCCGCCGGTGGTCGAGGCCAGGCCCGACCGGAGGCTCGATCCGCGGCTCCCCCTATGCGGGAGAGAACGGGAGGGGGTATTGAGCGGGCCGCCCTTACGAGGACCCGGCGCCGTCCTGCCGGACGAAGGCAATGCGGAGCATGTTGGTGGCGCCGGGGGTGCCGAGCGGGATACCGGCCGTGATGGCGATGCGGTCGCCCGGCCGGGCCAGCCCCTCCTGGTAGGCGATGACGCAGGCCCGATCGACCATGTCCTCGAGGTTGACCGCGTCCGGCGTCTCGACGCACTGCACGCCCCAGACCACCGCAAGCCGGCGTGCCGTGCGCAGGTTGGGCGAGAGGGCGAGGACGGGCTTGGCAGGCCGCTCGCGCGCCGCGCGGATGGCGGTGGAACCCGAGGAGGTGTAGGTGACGATGGCTGCCAGATCGAGGGTTTCGGCAACCTGGCGGGTGGCGGCCGAGATGGCGTCGGCGGCGGTGGCCTCGGGCTCGGCGGCCTGCGCCCGGATGATGCCGCGGTAGTTGACGTCGGACTCCACCGCCATCGCCACCTTGTTCATCATGGTGACCGACTCGACCGGATACTGGCCCGAGGCGCTTTCGGCCGAGAGCATGACGGCATCGGCACCCTCGAACACGGCGATCGAGACGTCCGACACCTCGGCGCGGGTCGGCACCGGCGAACTGATCATCGATTCCAGCATCTGGGTGGCGACCACCACGGGCTTACCGTAGCGGCGGGCAATGCGGATCATCCGCTTCTGCAGGCCCGGGACCTGTTCGAGCGGCATTTCCACGCCGAGGTCGCCGCGCGCGATCATGAAGGCGTCGCACAGCTTGATGATCTCTTCGAGCCGCTCGACGGCCTGCGGCTTCTCGATCTTGGCCATGACGCCGGCCCGGCCCTGCACGATCTTCCTGACGTCGATGATGTCTTCCGGACGCTGCACGAAGCTGAGCGCGATCCAGTCGGCGCCCGCCTCGAGGCCCTTGAGCAGGTCGGCATGATCCTTCTCGGTGAGGGCGCCGACCGGCAGCAGGGTGTCGGGCAGGCTGACGCCCTTCTTGTCGCTCAGCTTGCCGCCATAGATCACCTCGGTTTCGACCGAGCCGCCGCCGACGCGCGTCGCCCTGAGCTGCAGCTTGCCATCGTCGAGCAGCAGCCGGTCGCCGACCGACACCGATTCGATGATCTCGGGGTGGGGCAGCTTGACCCGTTCGCCGGTGCCCGGCTCGTCGGAGCCGTCGAGCACGAAGCGGGCGCCGGCCGCCAGGTGCACCGCGCCTTCGCCGAACTTGCCGACCCGGAGCTTGGGCCCCTGCAGGTCGACGAGGATGCCGATCGGGTGGCGCAGGCGCTCCTCGACATTACGGATGCGCGTCACCGTCTGCTTGAGCAGGTCGTGGCTGGCATGGCTCATGTTGATGCGGAACACATCGGCGCCGGCCCGGGCCAGCTTCTCGATGGTGGCCTCATCGTTGGACGCAGGGCCCAGTGTGGCGACGATCTTCACGCGTCTCATGCGTCTCATTGGAGGGGTGCACCTTCATCAGTGGGAGTGTCGTCGGTCTGGCCTGCGTCGTCAGCTTCGCCCGGCAGATCGCCTTCCAGCGGCAGGGTCTCTTCCGTCCCCTCCGCGTCGCCGCCGACCACCTCTCCCTCGGTCAGCTGCAGCGTCCAGTTGCTCTTGTTTTGCGTATCGACTTCAAAAAAGCCCGTTCGTTCGTAGCCGCGCGCCAGGCAATCCTCAACCCCGAAGATGGTGAAGCTCTCGTCGCGCGTGCACATGTAGACGTTGCCGTCCCAGGCGCCGCCGCCGATGTCGTCGGCGGCATAGAGGTAGTAGTAGCGCCGGGTCCCGAGGTCTCCCCGATAGACGGTCACGCAGACGCCGGGCTCGGCGACCCACCACCCCTCCGACTGCCAGCCCTTGTCGGCCCGGTAGCCGAAGGCGACCGAGACGCGATTTGAGGTCTCGTTGCACACCCGGAAGTCACCCGTGCCACCGTTTTCGGCAGCGATCTCGGCGGGGGCCTCGGGGGCGGGGGAAACGTCCTGCGCCTGGGCCGTTCCCGAGGAAATCTCCGCACGCGGCACGAGGAACCAGACGGCCAGCGCCACGAACGCCGCAGCGAGCAAACCAGCGATGGCCATAAGATAGCGCAATGGATCGACCCGGACGCCACGTGCAATCGTTTGCAGCGGTGGTGTTGTGCAAAGCACCCCGCGCCGTGTCAATCGCTAACGCTGCGTTTTGTCGGAATTGCGGGGTGCAAGGCTTCAGCGATGTGAATTGGTCGGTTCCGGGCTTGAACCGGGGTGATCAAACAGGTTGAAGAGGGCAGTTTCGAACGAGGACGAAGATGGCTACCGTTTCCCCCGACAGCGTCGCGCAGGACCAGATCAAGGCCTTCATCGAGCGCATCGAGCGGCTCGAGGAGGAAAAGGCCGCCATCGCGGGCGACATCAAGGAGGTCTACGCCGAGGCCAAGGGCAACGGCTTCGACACCAAGGTGCTGCGCAAGATCGTGTCGATCCGCAAGCAGGACCACAACGAACGCCTGGAACAGGAAGCGCTGCTGGAGCTCTACATGACGGCGCTCGGCATGGCATCGGCGCCGCGCGAGG
>NZ_JAYRYM010000352.1:0-2928 GCF_041917035.1 Devosia sp.
AAGGTCTGCATTTGATGCTGTGGACGGCTCCGCCGTCGGCATCGCAATGTACCACGTTGCGGTGCTCCGGCATCGCCCTGTCCGCGCGGCCCGTTCAGTTCCGCTCCGCCTCGACCAGTTGCGCCAGTTGCGCGGCCACTGTTCCCCAGCCGTCGAAGAAGCCGAGTTCGTCGTGCAGCCGGCGATCGTCCGGGGTCTTGTGCATCACGTGCGCGTGGTACTCGGTGCCCTCCTCATGCGCCCGCAGCGTGATGATGGCGGTGATGAACGGCTGCTTGGCGGGCCGCCAGCCGCCGGTCAGCGCGTTGGTGAACACCAGCCGTTCGTTCTCGGCGAGGTCCAGGTAGCAGGCGTCGAGATGAGGTCCGAACGGGCCGCCGTTCTCGCTCATCTCCGTGACCAGGGCCCCTCCGGGCCGGAGGTCCATTTCGACGACCCGGCACAGGGCCGGCTGCGGAATCCACCACCGGGCAAAGCGTGCCGGGTCGGTCCACGCCCTCCAGATGGCGGCACGGGGTGCCCGGATGATGCGCGAAAGGGTGAGGTCGCGGTCGGGGTCGATCGGGTGGGTCATCAGGCATCCGTGCTTTCATGGGTGACGAGGTCCTCGAGGCGGTCCGTCCGCGCGTCCCAGATGGCGCGCTGCTGGCCGAGCCACCCCTCGGCCGCCGCCAGGGCGCTGCGCTCGAGGGTGCAGGTGCGCACGCGGCCGGCCTTGCTGGTGCGGATCCAGCCGGCCGCCTCCAGCACATGGATGTGCTTGAGGAAGGATGGCAGCGCGATGCCGAACGGTTCGGCCAGTTCTGTGATGCTGGCGGGACCCCGCCCCAATCGGCCGATCACGGCGCGGCGTGTCGGGTCGGTTAGGGCCTGGAAGACGTTGTCGAGCAGATAGTGTTCCATATGGCTAACTATCACGCCGAGACTCCTGCCGCAATGGCCGAACCGGGCGAACCGCGGTAACGCCGCGTTAGCCATGATGGCGCGCAACTACCTTGCATTTACCAAGCGGTATTCGCTCGCCGCTTAGGTTTGTTGGCGAGGGTCACGGTGTCCGGGGTCGGTCCGGATCGGTACTTTGGGGGCTTTGGAAATGCGTCGCCGCTTCGGCAACAGGATCGCCTTGGGGATGGCTGGCGCGGCGGTGCTCGCCACGCTGCTGGCCGGCTGCACGTCCTCCAACCTGGGCGGCTTTGGCACCTATGGCAACAACAAGCTCGAAGTGGCGGAAATCACCAACCCGGGCAGCTACACCGCGGAGGGAGCGCTTGCCGAAGCCCGGGCTCACTTCCGCAACAACGATTTCGGTCATTCCGCGGCGCTCTACAAGCGCGCGGCGGAACTGGCGCCCAAGAGCGCCGAGGCCTATGTCGGGCTCAGTGCCTCCTATGATCGGCTGGGGCGCTTCGATCTGTCCGACCGCGTCTACTCCGCCCTCTACGAGATCACCGGCGGTACCGCGCAGTACTACAACAATGTCGGCTATTCCTACATGCTGCGCGGCAACCTGACGGCGGCGCTGACCAATTTCCGCAAGGCGCAGCGGCTCGATCCCGACAACATCGTCGTCGCCAACAATATCCAGATTCTCAAGGATGCGGCGCGGACGCGCGCCTGAGGCGTGCGGCTGCCTCGCCCGCGCTCCCTGGCGGGCAGGGCGCTCAGGGCGCGGGCGTCTCTCCGTCGGCGGGCACCTCGCCCGGAACGACCTTGCCGTTCTTGCCCAGTCCCTTGGTGGAATAGGCGCTCGACCGGCTCGGGTCGATCGTCTGCTGCTCGAGATTGGCCTTGACGGCGTCCCCGGAGCTGTAGGCTACCTTGTCGCTGCGCTGCAGGTAGTCGTAGGCGCAGCCGCCCAGCCCGATCGCCAGGGCAAGGCCCGCGGCGCCCTTCAGCAGCATGCGCGTTGACCGCTGTCGCATCGGCACCCTCACTGGCCCAGCTCGATGATGAAGCCGAAAGGCCCGGCGACGCCGGCGCCCGACTGGAAGCCCTTGAGCATCTTCGGCGTCACTTCCATCTGCCCAAGGGCGAAGAACTCGACGTCATTGGCCGGCAGGGTCTGGTCGAGCGGCGTGGCCAGCACCTGCCCGGGGGTTGCCGGCTGCATCAGCCGCGGCGTGACGATGACCACCAGCTCGGTGTCGTGCTTCTGAAAGCTCGAGGATTTGAAGAGCGAGCCCAGCACCGGCACATCGCCGATCCAGGGCAGCTGGTTCTGGCTCAGCGCCGTGCTGTTCTGCAGCAGCCCCGCTACGGCGAAGCTCTGGCCGTCGCGCAGCTCGACCGTCGCATCGAGCGTGCGGGTGTTGAACACCGGGTCGCCGGCGGAGGTGAAGCCGCCGATGCCGCTGACTTCCGGCGTCAGCTGGATCTGGATGCGCTCGCCGTCCAGCACCACCGGCGTGAATACCAGCCGCACGCCGAAGTCCCGGTAGTTGATGGCCGCATTGCCGTTCGAGTCGGGGATGCGCACCGGCACCTGTCCACCGGCGAGAAAGCTCGCCTTGACCCCGGACAGCGTCGTCAGGTTCGGCTCCGCCAGGGTGCGCACGAGCTGTTTTCCCTCGAGCGCATTGATCGTCATGTTGAGGTCGATTCCGGCGGCCCCGGAGATCACGCTGGTGATGAACGAGGAAAAGCTCTTGGCGCCGGCCGAGGGATTGTCCGGGCCGCCGCCCAGGGTGATGTCGGTTCCCCCGATGCTGCCACCCCACGAAATGCCGAGTTCCCGACCCGCGTCCCGCTGCGCCTCGAGGATGCGGACCTCGAGGTTGACCTGCTGGCCGCCCACGATGGTCAGGGTGTTGATGACGGCCGGACTGCCGTATTGCGCCACCACCTCCAGCACCTTGTCCATCGATACCTGGTCGGTCACCGTTCCCGAGAGCCGGATTCGACCGTTGACGGTGCCGACCTTGACCTTGG
>NZ_JAYRYM010000353.1:0-2893 GCF_041917035.1 Devosia sp.
GAGATCAACCAGATGGGTGTGGTCCGCGTGTTCCAGACGCCGGAGATCTTCCCCGACCTGAGCGTGCTGCAGAACGTCATGACCCCCGCCTTCGCCAGGCGCGACGGCGCCTACAGGGCCAATATCTGGAAGCCGCTCGAGGCCGAGACCGAGATCCGGGAGGAGGCCGGGGCCATCCTCGAGGATGTCGGGCTCTACGAGCGCCGCGACGTGCATGCCGGCGCCCTGAGCCGCGGCGACAAGCGCCGCATGGAGCTGGCCATGTGCCTGATCCAGCACCCCCGCCTGCTGCTGCTCGACGAGCCGACGGCCGGGATGAGCCGGCACGACACCAACACCACGATCGATCTGCTCAAGAAGATCAAGGCGCGCGGCATGACCAAGGTGATCATCGAGCACGACATGCATGTGGTGTTCTCGCTGGCCGACCATATCTCGGTGCTGGCCGGCGGGCGCATCATCGCCGAGGGTGCGCCGGACGAGGTGCGCGGCAATCCCAAGGTGCAGGAAGCCTATCTGGGCGGCGCGCACGACCTGGGGAACCATACCAAATGAGCGTGATGACCATGGACAGCAGCCTTGCCACCACCGCCGCCCCCGCCACCGGCGTCGCCGCCGCGCGCGAGATGCCGTTCTTTGCGGCCAGGGACATGCATGCCAACTATGGCGAGAGCTACATCGTGCAGGGGGTGTCGTTCGATATCCGGCACGGCGAGGTGCTCGCCCTGCTCGGCCGCAACGGCGCCGGCAAGACCTCGACGCTCAGGGCCATCGCGCGAGTCGAATCGCCCGGCCTGGTCAAGGGCGAGATCTGGCTCGACGGCAAGCCCGTGCACAGGATGAAGGCGTTCGAGGCGGCGCGGGCCGGCATCCAGCTGGTGCCGGAGGATCGCCGCATCATCCAGGGCCTCACCGTAGAGGAGAACCTGACGCTGGCCCAGGTCGCCCCGGGCGCCGGCTGGAACCTCGAGCGCGTCTACAGCCACTTCCCCCGTCTCGCCGAGCGCCGGCGCCAGGAGGGCGTGACCCTGTCCGGCGGCGAGCAGCAGATGCTCGCCATCGCCCGCGCGCTGATGCGCGACATAAAGCTCCTGCTGCTCGACGAGCCCTATGAGGGGCTGGCGCCGGTCATCGTCCGCGAGATCGAGAACATCGTCAACGAGATCAAGAGCCTCGGCATCACCACCATCATCGTCGAGCAGAACGCCGTGGCGGCGCTGCAGCTCGCCGATCGCGCCGTGATCCTCGATACCGGCGAGGTCGCCTTCACCGGCACCGCCCGGGACGTGCTCGACAATGCCGAGCTGCGGCAGGAATATCTCGCCATCTGACAGACCGGGCAGGCGCCTGCGCCTCGGGCCGGTGCCGCGTCCGACCCGACCCCTCCGTCAGGCGGCGCGCGGCCGCGTCCGCTGCGCGACGAACAGGGCGGCCTCGTGCGGGGGCAGCGGCCGGCCGAGCAGGTAGCCCTGCACCGTGTCGCAGCCCAGCGCCGCGAGGAACTGCAGCTGCTCGTCGGTCTCGACGCCTTCGGCCACCACCGATTTGCCAAGGCTCTGGGCCAGGTTGATCACCGCCTTGACGATGATCTCGTCCTCGGCATTGTCGCCGATGCCGGCAACGAAGCTGCGGTCGATCTTCAGCCGGTCGACCGGGAAGCGCTTGAGGTGCGACAGCGAGGCGTGGCCGGTGCCGAAATCGTCGAGCGCGATGCTGACGCCCCGTTCGTGCAGGGCAGCGAGGCTCCGCCCGATCTGCTCGGCGGAGCGGTCCAGCAGCACCGTCTCGGTCACCTCGACCTCGAGATCGGCGGGGCTCGAGCCGGTCCTCGCGAGGCAGTCCATGACGCTCTCGACGAAGTCGGGCAGCTTGAGCTGCGCGGCCGCCACATTGACCGCCACCGGCCCCGGCCGCAGTCCCGCCAGCCGCATCCGGGCCAGCTCCGACAGGGCCCGCTCGAGGACCCGCTGTCCCAGCGGCACAATCAGTTCGGTCTGCTCCGCCACCGGGATGAACTGGCCCGGCGGCACGTCGGCGCCCCGGCGCAGCCAGCGGGCCAGCGCCTCGAAGCCCACGTGCAGGCCTCCGGCCGTGGCGATCTGGGGCTGCAGCGCGATTCCGATCTCGTCGCGTTCGAGCGCGATGCGCAGGTCGTCGGCGAGCGCCTCGCGCCGCTCGATGCGTTCGCGCAGCGGTGTCGAAAAGAAGCAGTGCCGGCCACGGCCGCGGGCCTTGGCCTGGTAGAGCGCGATGTCGGCGTTGCGCAGCAGCTCGGCCGGGTCGGTGCCGTCGCGCGGGAACAGGCACACGCCCATGCTGGCCGCCGGCCGGATGCGGCGGCCACCCAAGCGGAGCGGTGCCTCGATGGCCTCGTAGACCCGCGCCAGCAGGCGCTCCACCAGCCGCGTGTCGGCGAGCCGGGGCAGGATCAGGGCGAATTCGTCGCCGCCCAGCCGCACCTCGATGTCGCTGGCCCGCAGCGCGGCGCGCAGGCGCCGCCCGATGGTGCCGAGCAGGGTGTCGCCGGCGGCATGCCCAAGGGAGTCGTTGATGTCCTTGAAGCCGTCCAGATCGAACACCGCCAGGGCGCCCGGGGTTCCGGACCGCAGGCTGCGGTCGACCTGGCGCGACAGCTGGTCGATCAGCACCGAACGATTGTAGAGGCCGGTCAGCGGGTCGCGTTCGGACTGGTTCTTGATCTGCTGTTCGGCGCGCTTGAGCGCGGTGATGTCGGTGCGCACCCCGACGATGTTGCCGCTCGGCGAGAGCCGCTCGCGGACCTGCAGCCAGCGCCCGTCCGAGAGGTGCTGCGTGCTGGTGCGGCCCGGGCGCCGGTGCTGGCGCAGGCGGTTCTCGATCCAGGCCTCCGGCTCCCGCAACTGGTCCCTGCCCA
>NZ_JAYRYM010000354.1:0-2891 GCF_041917035.1 Devosia sp.
CTCTACTACATGCTCGGTCGCTACGACGATTCGATCGCCGACTGCGCCCGGGTGCTGGCGCTCGAACCGCGCCACTTCGGGGCGCTCAGCGGGCGCTCGCTGATGTACCTGCAGATGGGCAAGCGCGACCTGGCACTCAAGGACATGGCAACGGCCGTGGCGATCCACCCGTTCCTCGTCGAGCGGCAGTTCTTCCCCGAACTGGGCGAACCGGCGACCCGCATCTGACGAGCGCCCTTCCAGAAGTCGCCGCCGACCGCCATACTGGCGGCACTGTCGCCAGTAAGGACTGAACCATGACGGACGCGTTCGAGATCAAGCACGAAGATGCGGGCCATCGCGGCCGCTACGTGATCTACCTGCCGGACGGATCCGAGGCGGAGATGACCTATGTGCGGCGCGACCCGGACACCATCGTCGCCGACCATACCGGCGTGCCGCCGCAATACCGCAACCACGGCCTCGCGCTGAAGCTGGTCGAGGCGGCAATGACCGCCGCCCGCCGCGACGGCTTCCGCATCGTGCCGGTATGCTCCTACGTGGTCGCGCAGTTCCGCCGCCACCCCGAATGGGCCGATCTCAGGGCCGACTGAGCGCCCGGCACCGGCTCAGGCCGTCAGGCGGGCCGGCGACTCCGCGTCGAATGCCACCACGCGATTGCGCCCGTCGGCCTTGGCGCGATAGAGCGCGGCATCGGCCAGTTCCACCGCGACATCCAGCGACTCGCCGGCATCCAGCTCGCTCGCCCCGATGCTGACGGTGATGGCGATCTGCCGGTCGCCGCCGATATCGATCGGCCGGGACGAGAGCGCGACGCGGATGGCCTCGGCCACCGCGCCCGGATCGAGTTCGCCGATGCCGTTGACGAGGAGGATGAACTCGTCGCCGCCCCAGCGGCCGCAGGCATCGGCGGGGCGGACCATGCCGGACAGCCGCCGGGCCGTCTCGGCCACCACCATGTCGCCGGCCCGGTGGCCGAACCGGTCGTTGACCGCCTTGAACGCGTCGATGTCGATCAGCAGCAGCGCCAGCCGCGAGCGACCGGCCGAACCGATCCGCTCGTAGGCCTCGGCGAAGCCGCGGCGATTGGCAATGCCGGTGAGCTGGTCCCGGAAGGCGAGCCGGCGCAGCTCGTCGGTCCGCTCTTCGACCATCTGCTCTAGCATCCTCGTATTGCCGCCCACCGCCTCGGCCATCGCGGCGAGGCCGCGCGACAGCCGCCCGATCTCGTCCTGCCCCCCGTCGACCGGCGCCCGGGCGAACTCGCCGGCCCGGACCGCGCTGATCCCGGCTTCGAGCCGGGCCAGCCGATCCAGAACGCCGCGCTTGAACACCAGCCCGATGATGGCGGCGAGGACCGCCATGATCGCCCCGAGCAGCAAGCCGAGCGGCAGGAACAGGCTGCGGTCGATGACCTTGTCCACCTCCATCAGCGTGACGTTGTACCAGCCCAGCCGGTCGAGATAGCCCACCCCGACCAGCACCTCCCGGCCGCCCATATGCATGAAGCGGCTCTCCACCCTGACCTCGTCCGAGGTCACCCGGGCGAGCATGGCCCGCATCTGGGCGCGATCCTCGGGCCGGTCGAGCAGGGCGAAGACGGTCTTCTTGTTGGCGAGGTCCTTGGTGATGGAGTGGAAATCGACGAGGCTGGCATCGCGATGGGCCTGCACCGCGCCGGCACGATCGACGAACATCGCCGTCACCCCGGTCTGCGGGATGTCCACCACCTCGGCGACGAAGCGGCTGAGATCGAGACCGGTGCCCAGCACCCCCACGACCTTGTCGCCGTCAGCGATGACGCAGTTGATCCAGACCTTGGTGACGGCCAGCACGTCGTCGTGATCGACATTGAGGTGACAGCCCTCGCCCAGCGCCGTGGTCTTGAAGTACCAGGCGTCGCGCGGGTTGTCCGGGCTCAGCGTGTGGCTCAGCTGGCGCCCGGCAAAGCTGTTTGCGGCATCGTTGAAGTAGTAGTTCCGCGAGGCATCGACCACGAAGAAGTAGGAATGGTCGGCAAAGGCCTTCCGGTAGTGTTCGAGTTCGGCGAGGCCCCGCGCCCAGCGCTCGGCATTGCCCTCGTTCTTGGCCCATTCCCGGATGGCGGTCGAGCGCGACAGGGTTTCGGCGAGCTTGACCTCCTGCATCAGCGCCCCGAGGCCGCGATAGCGGTCGAACAGTATCTGCTTTTCGGCGAACAGCGTGCCCAGCCGCACCACCGTGGCATTGACGATGGCGGTGAAGGAGAAATAGGCCGGGACCGAGAGCGCCACGAACACCGCCAGCGTGAGCAGCAGGATGCGCGTCCTGAGGCTGGACGCCAGTGCGCTCCTCATCCTGCCAAGTGCCAATCTCGGTCCGGCCGGCTTCTCCCGATCCGTCTCCCCATTTCCCCCAAAGACTAGGGTCCAAGGCGTAAACGGAAGGCTAAGCCCGACCGCAAAAGCGGCGTCCCGCAACGCTCCGGAACGCCACTTAAGTTCATGTTCTTAAAGTAAGAAATCGCGCACGGCCAGCAGCTCGTCGCGGCGGATCTCGTGCCCGCCATCGTGCCAGACGAGACCGACATCGGCACCGTTGGCGGCGAAATAGTCGGCGAGGCGCTGGGCGCCGGCGGCGGGTGCGATGGGGTCGTGCCGGCCGGCAGTGATCAGGATGCGGCGCCCGGCCAGCCCCGGCTGGACGGGCGGATCGAAGGGAATCAGCGGGTGCATCAGCACCGCCGCGTCGAAGCTCGCCGGCGCGGCGAACAGCACCGAGGCGGTGATGTTGGCGCCGTTCGAGTAGCCCAGCGCCAGCCGCTCGCCGGCCGGCGCCGTCGCGGCGACGAAGGACGCGACCCTGGCCGTGGCGCGGGCGAGGTCCTGCATGTCGTAGCGTCCTTCGGCGAG
>NZ_JAYRYM010000355.1:0-2872 GCF_041917035.1 Devosia sp.
CGTCGACAGCGGCTGCACGTGGTACTCGAGGTCGGCCGTCGCCCGGCTCGCGTCGGAGCGGGCAAAAATGCCGAACTGGCTCGGAGCCATCGACAGCGGACCGGAGCGGCGCAGCGCATACTCGAGGCCCATGCCGACCCGGCCCCAGGGGCTGTGGTACAGCGCATTGAGGGTGCGGCCGCGCGCCAGCCTGAAGACGGTGCGGATCTGCAGGTGGTCCTGCAGGTTCTCGCCCAGTTCGTGCGCGGCATGGCGCACCGGAATGCCGAGCGCTCCCAGCACCTCCGGCCGCCCGATGCCGGAGAGCTCCATGAGGCGCGGCGTATTGACCGCGCCGGCGGCGACGACGACCTCGCGACCGGCCCGGGCCTCCTCCACCCGCCCGCCACGCCGCCACCGGACCCCGATGGCGCGGCGCCCCTCGAACAGCACGCCCTCGGCGTCGGCCCCGGTCAGCACGGTGAGGTTCGGACGGCCCCGAATCGGGCGGAGGAAGGCCCTGGCGGCATGCCAGCGCACGCCGCGGCGCTGATTCACCTCGAAATACCCCGACCCCTCGTTGTCGCCATCGTTGAAGTCGGATCGGCGCGGCAGGCCCAGTTCCTCCGCCGCCGCGGCGAAGGCATCGAGAATGGGCCAGCTGAGGCGCTGCCGCTCGACGCGCCACTCGCCGCCCGCACCATGCAGTTCGGTGGCGCCGGCGTGATGGTCCTCGGCCCTGCGGAAATAGGGCAGCACGTCGGACCAGCCCCAGCCGGGATTGCCCAATTGCCGCCAGCCGTCATAGTCCGCGGCCTGGCCGCGCATGTAGATCATGCCGTTGATTGCCGAGCAGCCACCCAGCACCTTGCCGCGGGGGTAGGGCAGCGCCCGGCCGTTGAGGCCGGCCTCGGGCTCGGTCCGCATCATCCAGTCCGTGCGCGGATTGCCCATGCAGTAGAGATAGCCGATCGGCACGTCGATCCAGTGGTAGCGGTCGCTGCCGCCCGCCTCGAGCAGCAGCACGCTGACCCGCGGATCGGCGCTCAGCCGGTTGGCGAGCACACAGCCTGCCGAGCCCGCCCCGACGATCACATAGTCCCAGCTGCCCAGCGAATGCACCCGAGCCTCCCCTCCCTCGATGCCGCGGCCTCAGGAAGCCTGTCCGACAGCCGCCGTCAAGTCGATGCGCGGCGGGCTTGCGGGCCCGGCTCATGTCGGCCTAGATCGGCACACACGGAGGAGCCGGCACTTGGACTACGGACATGCATTTCAGCCGGGCGGCCTGGACCGTGCGGCGGCGCTGCGCGCCGAGGGCGGCCCCCGGCAAGACGATCGCGCCAGGACCTACATCTTCTGGCGCGGCAAGCTGCTCGTCGATCTCGACGGGCGGCCGGTCCTCGCGGCCCTCGATCATCCGGCGCTGTCGGACAGCCGGGATGCGCCGCTGTTCCTCGGCCTCGCCCCGGATGGGCCGCGCTTTGCCGCCGAACTGACCCTGTGGCAGCCGCACGAGGACGCCGCAATCATCGGCCAGTTCACCGACGCGACGGCGCAGCTGCATCCGGCATTCCCCGGGGCGCGGCTGCTCGAGGTGCGGGGCCTGATCGCCGCGCTCGACCCGCTGGACGGGGAGTGCATCGCCACCGGCCGGGCCATGCTCGGCTGGCACGGCACGCACCGCTTCTGCGCCAATTGCGGCCAGCCCAGCGCCATCGAGGCCGCCGGCTGGCAGCGCAGGTGCCCGGCCTGCGGCACCCAGCATTTCCCGCGGACCGATCCGGTGGTGATCATGGCGATCATCCGCAACGACCATCTGCTGCTCGGCCGCGGCCCGAGCTGGCCGGAGCGGATGTACTCGCTGCTCGCCGGCTTCGTCGAGCCGGGCGAAACCATCGAGGCCGCGGTGCGGCGGGAGACGGTGGAGGAAACGGCCATCCATGTCGGCGCGGTGCGCTATGTCGCCTCGCAACCCTGGCCCTTCCCGATGTCGCTGATGTTCGGCTGCATCGGGGCCGCGCTGGACGAGGCGATCAGCGCCGATCCGGTGGAACTGGCGGATGCCCGCTGGGTGAGCCGTGACGAGGTCCAGCGCGTCCTCGCCGGCGACCACCCCGAAATCAACGCCCCCCGTCGCGGCGCCATAGCCGGCGCCCTGATCGCCGCCTGGGCCGAGGGCCGGCTCGACCCGCCCTGAACGGGAGAATGCGGCAGAAACGAAAAACCCCGCTTTCGCGGGGCTTTCGAGATGGTGAGATTGGTTGCGGGGACAGGATTTGAACCTGTGACCTTCAGGTTATGAGCCTGACGAGCTACCGGGCTGCTCCACCCCGCGCCATCAACACCAAAGCCTTGGGCTTTTGTCGCGCCATCTGCTGCGGCCATCACCGCGGCGCAGCGGCTATATAGGAGGACTGACCGGCCACCTCAAGGCAAAAAGCGAGCCGGGTGACAGTTTTTTGTCGGCCGCTCACGGTCCTGGTCCGGCCGGCGCCTGCGCCGCCGCTCCGCCGCCGCTGCACCGGGCTCCGAACGCCGCCTCGAGCCTGTCGAGCGCGGCGATCAGCTGCGAACGGGTGTCCTGCAGCGCCCGCCGGCTCGCCCGCGGGCCGAGCGCCTGCGGCCGTGTGGCGACGTCGGCGAGCAGCTTGTCGACATAGGGGACGAACAGGGTGATGCCGCGTGCCGCGGACACCGCCGCCGGGCACTTGCCCGACACGCCGGCGGCGACCGCGACGGCGAGGTTGATCTCGGCGGCCTGCCGGGCCTCGATCACCGCCTCGGTGAACTCGGACGTGGCGACCGGCGCGGCGGGCTGATAGCGCGGTTCATCGGCGAAGGCGCTCGGCGCGCGATAGCTGCGGCAGGAGCGCTGCAGCCATTCGTCGGTACG
>NZ_JAYRYM010000356.1:0-2867 GCF_041917035.1 Devosia sp.
TCTCGCTTGGCCCGCCCTGGGCGGCCAGTTCGGCCTCGCTGAGCACGAACCCCCCGCCCACCGAGTAGTACACCTCCGAGAGCAGGTCCGGTTCACCCTTCAGCAGCCGGAACCGCATGGCATTGGGGTGCCCGTCGAGGCGCTTGCCCTTTTCCGGGATGATGGCCTCGCCCGGATCGAGCCGGATGCGATGTGGCCCCATGCTCACCCATTTGCGGGCGTTGAGCGCCTCGAGCGCGGCGCTCGCCGCCTCCCGGTCATAGGTCTGCGGTGAAAGCCCGAGCAGCCCGCACAGCACCGCGCGATGCGTGCCGTGCCCCTCCCCGGTATAGGCGAGCGAGCCATACAGCCGGCACTCGATGGTGGCGCCCCCGGCGGCCGGCAGTCCGGCAACCCGCTCGGCAAAGCGTCGCGCCGCCAGCATCGGTCCCATGGTGTGGGAGGACGACGGGCCGACGCTCACCTTGAAGATGTCGAAGACCGACAGGAACATGCCGCATGACGTCACGGCCACCCGCCCGGGTCAAGGCCGCGCGCAACCGGCCGGAACAACCACCCGCGTCCGGCGTTGTCCGGTCATCGGGCCGTGCAGCACCCCACAGCCAAGCGTTGTGCCACACGGCCTTGTTCATGTCGGACACGAACGAGAGGAACCATAAATGATCCGCACCTTGCTTGCCACCACCGCGCTCGGCGCACTCCTTGCCACCGGCGCCATCGCCCAGGATGCCCCGGCTCCGGCCGAGACCGCTCCGATCGAGACACCCGCGACCCGGCCCGCCGATCCTGCCGCTTCGATCCTCGCCAGCGGCTACGCCGTTGCCGACCGCGACAATCTCGCCACCGAGATCATCGGCCGGCAGGTCTATGCCTCCGCCGCGGCGGATGCCGAGCACATCGGCGACGTCAACAACCTGGTGATCGGCGAGGATGGCGGCATTGCCGCGGTGATCATCGGCGTCGGCGGCTTTCTCGGCATCGGCGAAAAGAACGTCGCCGTGACCTTCTCCGAACTCGACTGGGTCATCGCCGCCGACAATTCCGAACGCTTCGTGCTCGCAACGACCCGCGAGGCGCTCGAAGCGGCCCCCGACTTCCGCGCCGACGATTCCGCGACGCCCGCCGGCAATGCCATGACCGCGCCGGCCGATCCCGGCGCGTTGCCGGCAGACACCATCGTGCCGACCGATCAGGCCATGCCGGCCGACCGCGTCGTCGCCCCGGTGGCGGGTCCCATCGACCGCACCACGCTCACCGATGCCCCGCTCTCCGCCGAGGAACTCATCGGCACCAACGCCTACGGCCCCGGCGACGAGCACCTGGGCGCGGTCGGCGACGTGATGCTGGCGGCCGACGGGGCCACCATCGAGGCGGTGGTCATCGACTTCGGCGGCTTCCTCGGCATCGGCACCAAGCCGGTCGCCGTCGGGGTGGAGAACCTGCGCTTCTCGACCGATGCCAATGCCAACCGCTTCCTCTTCCTCAACGTGACGCGCGAGCAGCTCGACGCGGCGCCGGCCTTCAATGCCGATACCTTCGCCGCCGAGCGCGACGCGCAGCTGCTGCGCACCGACGCGATGTAGCGGCCCGGGCTGGAGCGCCGCGATCGACGCCCACTACCGATCCTCCCCCGCATCGCGGGGGAGGGGGACCGGCTCAGCCGGTGGAGGGGGCGCGCCGAGGGCCCCTCTATCCGAGCTTCTTCACCCAGGCCGAGATCTCGTCGCCGCTGCTCATGTCGGACTGCACGATGCGGTCGATCATGAAGCTCGGCGAGACGTGGATGCCGTTCTGCCGGGCGTAGCGGGCATCCCAGCGGGTGGACTTGTCGAGCAGCGGTTCGTCGAACGCCGCCATCAGGGCGAGCCCGGTATGGCCCTCGATGCGCCGGATCAGGTCGTTCGGCGTCGCGTCCCGGTTGGGGCCGGTCGCGTGCCGGTCGAACTCGAACGCCTCGCGATGCGCGTAGACCGCCGCCATCACCCGCCAAGCCGCCGCCTTGCCCTCGGGCAGCGACGCCGCCGCATAGATCGCCCGCACGATCACCGGCGAGAACATGTGCCAGGGCTGCGAGTGGAGCCTGATCCTGACCGTCACGCGGTCCTCGCCCACCGTGTCGAGAAAGGCCTCGAGCTTGCCGAACACCTTTGCCGAATAGGGGCAGGTCGGCTCGAGGAACACCTCGAACTCGCGCGGACCCCGCCCCCAGGCCAGCGGCTCCACCCGAAACGTCTCGCTCATCGCTTCATCTCCTCTCGATCGGTGCCAATCGTGGCCGAGCGCGGGCACAAAGCCAAGCCGGGGCGGCAGGCCCGCTCCACAGCTTAGTCGGCGCCCGCCGCCGCCACCTGCCGGCGCACCACCCACTTGTTTTTGCCGATCTGCGCCGCCTTCGCGAAGCCGGCCGCCTCGAACAGGGCGAGGGTGCCGGCATGCAGGAAAGTCGGCGACACGCGCGCCTGATGGACGTCCTCCGGATAGGCCTCGACGAGGCCGCCGCCCTGCCGCGCGATCTCGGCCAGTGCGCCGGCAAGTGCGGCACGCGCCACGCCCAGGCCGCGATGCCGCCGATGGACGAAAAAGCAGGTGAGCCGCCAGGGCGGCGCCGCGTCGCCAGAAAGGCTCGCTTCATAGTTCCGCCGGTTCTTGATCTGCGGCAGTTCCTCGGGTGAGCCGAACTGGCACCAGCCGACGCAGTCGCCGCCCGCATAGACCAGCGCCGCGTGCGCCTGCCCGCCGATGACCATCTGCCGCTTGCGCTCGCGCTTTTCCGCATAGGGGAGCGCGAACAGCGACCGATCGTGAAAGCCGAGGCACCAGCAGCCGCCGAACACCCCGCCATGCGCATCGACCAGCGCCGCAAAGTC
>NZ_JAYRYM010000357.1:0-2826 GCF_041917035.1 Devosia sp.
CCATCTTGAAACATGGCTCGACCAGGGTGTCGGGCGCGAAGGCCTCGGTCTGCAGCTCGAACTTGCCGGCCTCGAGGCGCGACATGTCGAGCAGCATCTTGACCACCTCGATCAGGTGCTGGCCGCTCTGGTGGATGAGCGCGGCGTATTCCTTGTGCTGCGGCGAGAGTTCGCCGACGACGCCCGATGTCATCATCTCCGAGAAGCCGACGATGGCGTTGAGCGGGGTGCGCAGTTCGTGCCCGATGGTGGCGAGGAAGCGCGACTTGGCGATCGAGGCCTCTTCGGCGGCGAGGCGGGCCTGCTGCAGCTCGTTTTCGCGATCATGGCGCTCGGTGATGTCGCGCAGCAGCAGCACCACTTCGTGCCGCGTGTCGGTCTGCTCGGGATCGATCACCGGAGAGAGCGACACCTCGACCCAGACGAAGTTGGGGTGGGCCGGCCGGTCGGCCTCGTCGCGGCGCATGCGGATCTCCACGCGCCGCGTCTGCCCGTCGGCACTGGCCTCGGCGAAGGCGGTGAGATAGGCGGGGCGGTCGAGCAGGTGGATGCGCTCGAGGAGGCCCGGGCCGGTCAGTTCGAAGCGGCGGCAGCCGAACAGCCGCTCCGCCGAACGCGACACGAACAGCACCGCGCCGTCGGTGCCGAATCGCATCACGGCGTCCTGCACATGTTCGATCAGGTGCCGGTAGGCGTTGATCTGCCCTTTCTCGTAGACCTCGAAGGCCGAGTTCAGCCGATTGGCGGCATGCGCCACCACCGAGGCGGCGAGGGCGAAGACGCCGGCGCCGATCAGGGTGAATTCGGGCCGGAAGGCCTCGGGCCAGACCAGGAGGCCAAGGCTCGACAGGGCGGCGGCGCCGACGACCACCACCAGGATGGCCCAGCTGCGCTTCTTCACCGGCGATCGGGTGAGCAGCGAGGCGTGAACCGGCGCCAGCAGCGCCGTGGCGAGGCCGAAGTCGACGATGGCCGGATCGGCAACGGTCAGCAGCAGCCCGGTGAACAGGGTGGCATAGACCTGGCCGGCCGCTGCGCGCTCGTACTGGCCGCGCTGGCAGAGCGCGAGCGTCAGCAGGCCCGTCACGAGGCCGACCATGGCGAGCACGAAGGGCAACACGACCAGCTGCGTCACCGCGTAGATGGCGAACGGCACTGCCGCCGCGCTGCCGGCAAGCACGATGCTGGCATTGGTGGCAATGGCGGCGCGGCGGATTCGCTCGGGCCTTCCGCCGGTACCGGGGCGGCCGCGGCCGGAGCCACCCACCATCCGTGACCAGAGGCTACGCATAAACTGAAACAACGCCCCGACGTCCTTCTTGTCTTTGCCCGGAGCTTCCACTCCAACGGCTAAGACAGGCTTAAGCGGAACCCGCCGCGGCGCCGATGCCCCCGCTTTGCACCGGGTTGGACCGGGGCTTTCTCCCGTTAGCGTAAACACTTCCTTGCGCCGCGGCAGGGCCGGAACGGGTGGCATTTGTCTCCAATTTTATCGGGATTTCGAAAGGGGACTTAAGCCGCCCCGGCTAGTCTCGACGGCGATGAACGACACGGGCCGGCAGGTCGCCGTCCCGGTTCTTCGCGAGGGTGTCGATGTTCCTGCTCAGGTCCGCCTTCTGGCTCACGGTGATGTTCATCATCATCGCGCCCAGGGATGCCGATCTCGGCAGGGTGGCCGGGGAGTATTCCCGGCAGGCGCTGGAGGCCGGCCAGAAGGTCGTCGTCAGCCAGGTCATCGCCAGCCAGTGCGATAGTCTCGAATGCGCCGGCGGAAAGGCAGTCATCGCTGTGCTTGCCGGCAACCAGCTCCCGTCCGTCGACTCCACCATGCAGGATTCGTCGACACACCCGGTCCCGCTCCCCCGACCGCGACCGGCCTGGATGGGTTGACCCCAGGGGTCGCGTCACTTCCCCCGACGCTACTCCAAGCGATCCCTGGATGGCCGGAAGCACGCTGCCCCGTGCTTCCGGCCTCTGTCTTTGTGCACTTCGCCTTCATGCAAAGCGCCTTGCGCCGGAACCGCCGCTGTCCTACACGCTGCGGGCTGGCCGAAACTCGCCGTTTCGGCTGGTTTGGCCCGGCAGGAGATCCACCTCTCTGCCGGGCCTTTCGTTTCCGCCTGTTGCGCCGGCTTCAATCGGGGCGCCGTTTGACCTATCTAGAGGCCATGACGCATCCCCAGGCCTTCCAGGACATCGCCGAAAACCTTTCCTTCCTCGAGGACTGGGAGGATCGGTACCGCTACATCATCGAGCTGGGGCAGGCCCTGCCGCCGCTCGCCGAGCACGAGAAGACCCCGGCCAACAAGGTCCATGGTTGCGTCTCCCAGGTCTGGCTGGTGTCGGAAGGGGATGCCGCCCGCCTCAGCTATCGCGGCGAATCGGACGCGATGATCGTGCGCGGGCTGGTCGCCGTGCTGGTCGCGCTCTATTCCGGCCGTCCGGCCCGCGACATCGCGGCCACCGACGCGATCGCCGTCTTCGATGAACTGGGGCTGCGCGAGCACCTGACCACGCAGCGCTCGAACGGGCTGGTCGCCATGGTCAACCGCATCCGCTCCGAGGCGCGGGCGCTCGCCGCCTGACAGGGATCAGTCGAACATGGGCGGCCGGTCCCCGGCCATCCAGGTCCGCTGCCTGCCGCGCTCGGGCCCGAGGGCCCCGGCGGCGAGCCCGAAGTGCTCGGCGAGCCGGTCGAGCCCGATGCGCAGCACCAGCTTGGCGCTGCGGCGGGGCCAGCCGCGCTCGACTTCCACCACCTGCAGGCCCTTGTCGAGGCCGCAGACGTCGAGCACGACGTCGGCGCAGTCGCGCGGCAACACACGG
>NZ_JAYRYM010000358.1:0-2820 GCF_041917035.1 Devosia sp.
AGTTTCTGCTCCCAATCGCGGATGCGTCCGACGCTGAAGCCGAAGGTGCGGGCAAAATCGGGTTGGCTGAGCTTTAGTCGACGTCGGATGGCCTTGACGTCGACTTCGGCCGGAATGTGGACTCCAAAGCCCCCCGATCTGCCCTCCGCATATGCGATGGCATCGTTCATTCCTGCAGCAATCTGCTCGAAAGCGCGTTTGCTCATGTCGACTTTCCTTTCGCGGAATAGGTCCGGACCAGCGTTGCCGCGAGTCCTGCGAGGGCATTTCGCTCGGCTCGTGACAGGTTGGCCTGCTGGTTCTTGGCAAACACGGTGATCAGGAACACCGGTATCCCGGCGGAGTGGAAGTAGCTGACTACCCGAAAACCGCCACTCTTGCCCTGGCCCTGCCGTGCGACACGGAACTTCCGCAAGCCACCGGTGCCCTCCATGAGTTCACCGAGTTCGGGGTTGGCGGCGAGGATGGTGACCACCTCGAGGCGCAAGCTATCCACCATCCCCGATGCTTGGCGGCCGCTAGAAAACTCGGCGTCTCAACCACCGTATGCATGACGGTGATATACGGACGATCCGCAGTCGCGTCAATGTCCGCTGCTGCTACACACTCCCGATCGTCTTCAGCCGCACCCGCGGGTGGACCTCGTTCTGGCTCATCACCACGGTCTGCGGGCGGAAGCGCTCGATGATGGCGCGGACGTGCGGGCGGATCGAAGGCGAGGTGATGAGCACCGGGATCTCGCCCATCTGGGCGGCGTTCTCGAAGGCCTGCTGCACCGAGATGATGAACTGCTGCAGCCGCGAGGGCGCCATCGCGAGGTGGCGGTCATTGCCCTCGCCCATCATCGCCTCGGCGAAATCGCGCTCCCACTGCGGAGAGAGGGTGACGAGCGGCAGGTTGCCATCCGGCCCGAGGTTGGAGGCGCAGAGCTGGCGCGAGAGGCGCGAGCGCACGTGCTCGGCGATCGCCTGCGCGGTGCGACCGGGGCCGGCGATCTCGGCGATGCCCTCGAGGATGGTGGGCAGGTCACGGATCGAGATGCGCTCGGTCAAGAGGGTCTGCAGCACGCGCTGGATGCCGGAGACCGAGATCTGGGCGGGAACGATGTCCTCGACAAGCTTCTGCTGGTCCTTGGGCAGCCCGGAGAGCAGCGACTGCACGTTGGCGTAGCTCAAGAGGTCGGCGACATTGGCCTTCAGCACCTCGGTGAGGTGGGTGGAGATGACCGTCGAGGGATCGATGATCGAATAGCCGCGCAGCTCGGCCTCGTCGCGCATGGCCGGCTCGATCCAGGTGGCGGGCAGCCCGAAGGTCGGCTCGGTGGTGTGGATGCCGGGCAGTCTGATCTCCTTGCCCATGGGGTCCATCACCATCAACTGGTGGGCGTAGATCTGGCCGTGGCCGGCCTCGACCTCCTTGATCTTGACCTTGTAGTCGTTGGGCTCGAGCTGCATGTTGTCGAGGATGCGCACCGGCGGCATGATGAAGCCGAGCTCGGTGGCGAGCTGACGGCGCAGCGCCTTGATCTGCTCGGTGAGCCGGTCGGTGCCGGTATCATCCTCCTTGACGAGGCTGAGCAGGCCATAGCCCAGTTCGAGCTTGAGTTCGTCGATCCTGAGGCTGTCGGTGATCGGGGCCTCCTGGGGCGGCACCGCTGCGGCCTGTTGCACCGCCTCGGCGACGGCCTTGTCCTCGACGGCCTGCGCCTTCCTGCCGCCCGACCTGAAGGCGAGCCAGCCCACTCCGGCGGCGAGGCCGAGGAACGGGATGATCGGCATGCCAGGAAGCAGGGCCAGCGCGCCGACGACGGCGGCGGACATGCCGAGCGCCTTGGGATAGCCGGTGAACTGGCTGACCAGCGCCTTGTCGGCGGACCCGAGCACGCCGGCCTTGGAGACCAGCAGGCCTGCGGCGGTCGAGACGATCAGCGAAGGAATCTGGCTGACGAGGCCGTCGCCGACGGTCAGCAGCGTATAGTTGTTGCCGGCCTCCTCGAAGCTCAGGCCCTCCTGCATCATGCCGATGATCATGCCGGCGATGATGTTGATGAAGGTGATGAGCAGGCCGGCGATGGCGTCGCCGCGCACGAACTTACTGGCGCCGTCCATGTTGCCGAAGAAGGCGCTCTCGGCCTCGAGAGTCTCGCGTCGCTTGCGCGCAGTGGCTTCGTCGATGAGGCCGGCGGAAAGATCGGCATCGATCGCCATCTGCTTGCCGGGCATGGCGTCGAGGTTGAAGCGGGCGGCCACTTCGGCGATGCGGCCCGAGCCCTTGGTGATGACGATGAAGTTGACGATGATCAGGATGGCAAAGACGACGACGCCGATGACGAAGTTGCCGCGCATGACGAAATTGCCGAACGCCTCGATGACGTGGCCGGCGGCATCGGTGCCGTTGTGGCCATCGGCGAGGATCAATCGGGTGGTGGCGAGGTTGAGCGCCAGCCGCATCATGGCGGCAATCAGCAGCACCGTGGGGAAGCTCGAGAACTCGAGCGGCGTCTGGATGAACAGCGCCGTCATCAGGATCAGCACCGAAAAGACGATCGAGACCGCCAGCAGCACGTCGAGCAGCAGCGGCGGCATCGGCACGATGAGCACGACGATGATCGCCATGACGCCGACGGCGAGGCCGATATCGGTCGAGAGCAGCGACTTGCGCAGGCCGGCAAAGGAAAAAGCCTGAGCCCGCAAGCCGGGTCCGGGGGCGGAGAGGTCAGCCACGCGAGGCACCTGAAGTCAGAGCGTGGGGCACCCCCCTCCCGGCCTCCCCCACAAGGGGGGAGGTGAAGGAAGGGGTGTGGGGCGGGTGCGAAGCCGT
>NZ_JAYRYM010000359.1:0-2787 GCF_041917035.1 Devosia sp.
TCTCGGCGACGCTGATCGTGCCCGAATCCGGCTTTTCCTGCCCGGTGAGCATGCGGAACAGCGTGGTCTTGCCCGCCCCGTTCGGCCCGATGATGCCGACGATGCCGCCCGGCGGCAGCTTGAAGCTCAGGTTGTCGATCAAGAGCCGGTCGCCATAGCTCTTCGAGATGCCCTCGACGGTGATGACGTTCTGCCCGAGCCGCTCGCCTGGCGGGATGATGATCTGCGCGGTGCTGGACAGCGTGCGCGCCTCGTTGATCTTGACAAGTTCGTCATAGGCCCGGATACGCGCCTTGGACTTGGCCATGCGCGCCTGCGGGCTCTGGCCCATCCACTCGCGCTCGCGCTCCAGCACCTTGGCGCGCGCCGCGTCCTCGCTCTGCTCCTGCGCGAAGCGCTTCGCCTTGGCGCCCAGGTAGGCCGAGTAATTGCCCTCGTAGGGAATGCCGCGGCCGCGGTCGAGCTCGAGGATCCAGCCGGTGACGTTGTCGAGGAAATAACGGTCGTGGGTGATGATCAGCACCGCCCCCTCGAACTCGCGCAGGTGCCGCTCGAGCCAGGCCGTGGTCTCGGCATCGAGATGGTTGGTCGGTTCGTCGAGCAGCAGCAGGTCGGGCTTCGAGAGCAGCAGCGCGCACAGCGCCACGCGGCGCTTCTCGCCGCCCGAGAGCTTGTCCACCGAGGCATCGCCCGGCGGGCAGCCGAGCGCCTCCATGGCGACCTCGACCTGCGATTCGAGATCCCACAGGTTCTGGCTGTCGATGATGTCCTGCAGCCGCGTCGCCTCGTCGGCGGTCTCGTCGGAATAGTTCATCATCAGCTCGTTGTAGCGATCGATGATGTCCTTCTTTTCCTTGACGCCGGTCATGACGTTGCCCAGCACGTCCAGCGCCTCGTCGAGCTGCGGCTCCTGCGGCAGGTAGCCGATCCGCGCCCCGTCGGCGGCCCAGGCCTCGCCGGTGAACTCGCTGTCGATCCCGGCCATGATCCTGAGCAGCGTCGACTTGCCCGAGCCGTTCGGGCCCAGCACGCCGATCTTGGCGTCCGGGTAGAAGCTCAGGTGGATGTTGTCGAGCACCTTCTTGCCGCCCGAATAGGCCTTGTTGAGGCCGTGCATGTGATAGATGAACTGACGCGCCATGAAGCGATTGTCCTGCCGCTGAAAACCGGGAAATTGGCGCCGTATGTAGGGGAACTGCCGGCCGGGGGCAAGCTTGCGCCCCCGCGGCCCGGCCCCCGGCCGAAAGCGCCTAGCCAAGCAATCAGATTATCGTTAATACGTTGCACAGCCAATCGAGGAGGTCGCCAGCATGCCATCCAAACCCGCCTTTGCCCGCCGCGGGCGCGCGCTCCTGCCCGGCCAGCGCTCCGAACTGACGGTGATCAATGCCGACGGCACCGGCCGGCGGGTGGTGCTGGTGGCCGACGAGATCATCGAGGCGCCGAACTGGACGACCGACGGCATGCTGATCTTCAATGCCGGCGGGCAGCTCTGGCGCATCCCGGCCGAGGGCGGCGCCGAGCCGGTGCTGATCGACACCGCCCCGCTCGCCGACCTCAACAACGACCACGTGCTGGCGCCCGACGGCCGCTCCATCTATGTCAGCTCCGACGATTCCCACCTCTACGTGCTGCCGATCGGCGGCGGCACGCCGAAACGGATCTCGAACGAGCATCCCGAGCGCCATCACTACTACCTGCACGGCGTGTCGCCCGACGGGCGGACGCTGGTCTATACCGGCGTCAACACCCGCGACGGCAACCGCTGGGGCTATGTCAACATCTGGACCATCCCGGCCGCCGGCGGGCCGGACACCCAGCTCACCGATTCCACCCGCCCCGACGATGGCGCCGAGTACACGCCCGACGGGCAGTGGATCTGGTTCAACTCCGAGCTCGCCTCGCCCGGCCACGCGCAGATCTTCCGTATGCGGCCGGATGGCTCGGAAGTGACGCAGGTGACGATCGACGAACGGGTCAACTGGTTCCCGCATTTCTCCCCCGACGGGCAGTCGATCGTCTACCTGAGCTATCCCGAGGGCACGCAGGGCCACCCGCCCGACAAGGCGGTGATCCTGCGCTTCATGCGGCCCGACGGCACCGGCCGGCGCGATGTCGTCGCCTTCAACGGCGGCCAGGGCACCATCAACGTCAACTCCTGGGCCCCCGACAGCAGGCGTTTCGCCTATGTCGCCTATCCGATCGGCTGAGCACTCCCGCGTGGCGCAGGGGCTGGCCAGCCCGGGCCGACGCAGGCTATGTTCGCGCTCACTGAATCGGGCGGCGGGGATGTCGTGCGCATAGAGTTTCTGGCCGCGACGGCGCTCGGGACGACGCTGCTCTTTGCCGTGCCCGGCGTCGCCATGGCCCAGCCGGCCTATGACTGGTCGGGTTTCTATGCCGGCATTTCCGTCGGCGGAGCATCGACCACCAGCGACATCACCCTGACCTATACCGCCCCGGCCAGCGGGCCGGCGGCCGCCGATTTCGGCACGGTCGGAGCGCTGCTGGCGCTCAATGTCGGCTACAACATCCAGGTCGGCAACGGCGTCGCCGGCATCGAGGCCGACGCCGCCCTGACGGCGGTCGACGGCACCGTCGAGGAACCCGGCAGCTACGTCTTCGACGAGCGGCTCGAATCGCTGCTGACCCTGCGGTCGCGCTTCGGCGTCGCCAGCGGCCCGGTCTACGCCTACGGCACCATGGGCCTGGCGGCCGGACAGGCCGACTTCTCGGCCGTTGTCGACAACGGCTACGGGGGCTCGCCGGTCGCGGCAACGAACTCGG
>NZ_JAYRYM010000360.1:0-2774 GCF_041917035.1 Devosia sp.
TTGCCGTGATCGACGCCGACCTGCAGCATGACGAGGCCATCCTGCCGCAGATGCTGGCCAAGGCCGTGGCCGGCGACGACATCGTCGTCGGGACGCGCTATTCGGGCGACGGCAGCGCCGGGCAGGGCCTTTCGCGGGCGCGCGAGGCGGGAAGCCGCTTCGCCACCAGGCTCTCGGGCCTGCTGACCGGCCAGTCGCTCAGCGATCCGATGAGCGGCTTCTTCCTGATGCGCCGCGAGGTCTTCGACCAGGTGGTGCAGACGCTCAGCGAGGACGGCTTCAAGATCCTGCTCGACATCATCGTCTCGGCCAACCGGTTCCACGCGCTCAACGGCAAGACGCTGAAGATCGGCGAGGTGCCCTACACCTTCCGGCCGCGCCATGCGGGCGAGAGCAAGATGAGCCCGATCATCGTCGTGCAGTTCCTCGGGTTGCTGGTCTCCAAGCTGAGCCGCGGCCTGCTGCCCACCAGCTTCCTGCTGTTCGGCCTCGTCGGCGGGCTCGGCGTCATCGTGCACATGGGCACCCTGTGGATCACCCACGAGCGGCTGGGCTTCAACTTCTTCTGGGGGCAGACGGCGGCGGTGATCGTCGCCATGACCTTCAACTTCATGCTCAACAACGAGCTGACCTATGCCAACAAGAAGCTCAGGGGCTGGCGCTACCTCACCGGCCTGTTGACCTTCTACGCGGTCTGCTCGATCGGTGCCCTCGCCAACGTCTCGGTGGCCAGCTGGATCTATGCCTTCGACGGCTCGTTCTACCTGGCCGGTCTGCTCGGCGTGCTGATGAGCGTCGTCTTCAACTATTCGGTCACAAGGGTGTTCACATGGCGGTAGAACTCGAGATCAAGCTCCGGCGCACCGGTGGCGTCGGGCCGAACGCCAAGTGGGACTGGTCGCTGGTCGATGCCGCCGGAACGGTGGTCAAGAAGGGCTCCGCCTGGGGCGAAGAAGCCAAGGTCTTCGCCACCGCCAGGAAGGCGCGCGACAAGCTCAAGCAGGACTAGATCGCTCCCGCGGGTGGCCACTGCCGCGCACCGTGGATCAATCGGATGATCCTTACGCCGCTGTCATCGACCGCATAGACGGCAATATAGGGCGTGTGCTGGATGACCAACTCCCGAGTATTGCTCGCCCTGCCGACACGGCCGGAAAGGGGGTAGTCCGCCAAACGCAACACCGCGTGATCGATACGTTCGTCCAGTTCGAGTGCGGCCAGCGGGCTCTCGTCTTCAACAAATGAGATGAGATCCCGTCGGTCCTGCCGGGCTCGGTGTGCCCACCGAACTCTCAACGCTCTCCCCCGCCGATCCGTGCCCGGAGTCTGGCACGGCGCTCGGCGAATTCTGCTTGGACTTCCTCTCCCGAAATGTCGGGCCGCGGATCATCCAGCGCCTCCTGCACCTTCGCCCGGAACCAGGCATCGTAGGCCTCGTCGGGGGTCAGTAGTTCCATCGGCAGGGCCCCCTCGTTGGCGGTACGGGTGAGGAGGATGCGCACCGCATCCGATACCGTCAGGCCGGATTTCGCCAGCACTTCGGTCGCCTTGTCGCGAATCTTGGGATCGATGCGGGTCTGTACGAGGGCGTTGCCGGCCATTTCGGGGACTCCTGGGAAGCGGCACTGTAATGCATCTGCATTACAGCGTGAACCCTCAGGCCGCGCCGCGCTTGCCGTCCATCTCCGCCCAGGCCTGCCGCTTGCGGTAGATCGTCGAGGGGCTGAGTTCGAGCGCCGCGGCCGCCAGCGCGATGTTTCCGCCGCAGGTCTCGATGGCGTCCTCGATGATGCGCTGCTCCTGCCGCCACATCGGCAGGATCGACGAGCGGCGCGGCAGGCTGGCCGGCGCTGGCGCCGGGACCGGCGCGACAGCGTCGAGATCGGCCTGCTGCACCATCTCGGCGCTGATCGGCCCGCCCTCGAACAGCACGACGACGCGGCGGACGAGCTCCTGCAGCTGACGGACGTTCCCCGGCCAGTCGCGCCCGGCCATCAGGCCGATCGCCTCGTCGGAGAACCCCTCGAACGGCTTGCGCTCCTCGCCCTGGTAGCGGGCGAGGAAGTGCCGGGCCAGAACGGCGATGTCGGCCGGGCGCTGGCGCAGCGGGGGCAGGTGAATCGGCAGCACGTGCAGCCGATAGAACAGGTCCTCGCGCAGCTTTCTCTCCGCGATCAGCTGCATCGGATTATGGGCCGTGGCGCAGATCACCCGCACGTCGACCCGGCGCGGCGCGGTCTCGCCCAGCCGGACAATGCTGCCCGACTGCAGGAAGCGCAGCAGTTTCAGCTGCACGCTGAGGTCGAGTTCACCCAGTTCGTCGAGATAGAGCGTTCCGCCATCGGCCCGTTCGGCCGCGCCTCGCTGGTCCTCCTGGGCCCCGCTCAGCGCGCCGCGGGCGGTTCCGAACAGTTCGCCCTCCATCTGGTCCCGGCGGATGGCGTGGCAGGCGAGGGTCACGAAGGGCAGCATCGCCCGCGGACTGCGCCGGTGCAGCAGTCCGGCGCACAGGTCCTTGCCGGTGCCGGGCTCGCCGCTGATGAAGACCGGTGCTTCGGAGGTCGCGCTGCGTTCGATCTGCTCGCAGACCACCTGCATCTGGCTCGAGGCGGCGATCAGTCCGGAGGCGGCGGCATTCGGCCGGACCGCGGCCTCGAGGCCGAGGCCCCGCGCCTTGCCGTGCCGCTCGGCCAGTTCGCGGACATGCGCGACGAACGCCCCGCCGGAAAGCGGCTGCGAGAGGCAGTCGTGCGCCCCGCCGCGCATGGCCGCCA
>NZ_JAYRYM010000361.1:0-2758 GCF_041917035.1 Devosia sp.
ACCGTCCCGGCCTCGTCGGCGAGGATAGCCGAACGCATGCGGTCGCGGATGTCGTCGAGCTCAGCCATGATCGCCCCCGTGCCCAATAATGTGGCACGGGGTCGCTGATTTGTGTGGGGAAAATGTGATGGGCTGGATGGCCGTTCTGCAGTGCAGAGCGGCCTGCCGGGGCACTGCCTCTAGTGGCTGCAGTTCTGGGGAATACCGGGATTGTGGTCGCTGTTGCCGGCGCAATCGCCACCATGCTCATTCCCTGCCGCTGCGCCACGGGCTGCATGGCGGCATTCAAACCAGAAAATGTGGGGCATTGGCTGTGGCAGTGCCTGATGCCCATACTGATATGTAGCGCACAAGGGGCTTGCTTCAAGGCTCCGGTCATCCCCTAAAAAGCACGCCCCAATGCAAAGCGGAGGCGTTCCTGTGCCAGACCATGATGTGATCATTGCCGGTGGCGGTCCGACCGGGCTGATGCTGGGCGCCGAACTGCGGCTCGCCGGCGTCGACGTGCTGATCGTCGAAAAGCGCGTGGAGCGGGAGCGCATCCAGCCGGGAGCGCTTGGCCTTCACGCCCGCACACTCGAAGTGTTCGACCAGCGCGGCATCGTCGAGCGGTTCCTCGCCGAGGGCAAGCCGATGCAGGTGCTGGGCTTTGCCGGCGTGCGGCTCGACATCAGCGGCTTCCCGACCCGCCATCCCTATGGCCTTTCGCTGATCCAGCAGCGCAGCGAGCGCATCCTCGCCGAGTGGGCCGACGAACTGGGCGTGCCGGTTCTGCGCGGGGCGGAGGTCACAGGCTTTGCGGAGAACACGTCCGGCATCGCGGTGACGCTCGGGGACGGCCGGTCGCTCACGGCGCAGTATCTCGTCGGCTGCGACGGCGGCCGCAGCCCGGTGCGCAAGGCGGCGGGCATTGGCTTTCCGGGGTCGGACCCGACGATCAGCCACCTCCTCGCCGAGGCGGAACTCGACGGGGAGCCCGAGATGGGGCTGCGCAAGGACGCCATCGGCACCCATGCGCTGAGCCGGACCGAGACCGGCAAGGTCGGGATCATGGTGACGGAACGCCAGGTCGGGGGCGCCGAGCCGACGCTGGCGCTGCTGCGCGAAGCGCTAATCGCCCACTACGGCACCGACTACGGCGTCCGCGACCCGAGCTACATCACCCGCTTCACCGACATGACCCGGCAGGCCGAAACCTATCGCAGGGGCCGGGTGCTGCTGGCGGGCGACGCGGCGCATATCCACTATCCAGCCGGCGGCTTCGGCATGGGCCTCGGCATCCAGGACGCGGTAAACCTCGGCTGGAAGCTCGCGACGGTGGCAAAGGGCAAAGCACCCGAGGCGCTGCTGGACAGCTACCATGCGGAACGCCATCCGGTGGCGGCGAGCCTGCTGCGCTATACCCTCGCGACCGTCGCCCTCGGCCGTGCGGACGCGCAGTCGCGGGCGCTTGGCTCCATCGTCACCGAACTGGTTGGAATGGCGGAGCCGCGGCTGGTCACCGCCGGGCGGATGTCGGGGCTCGATATCTGCTACCCCCTGGGCGAGGGCCATCCGCTGCTCGGCCGCCGCACGCCGGACGTTGAGCTGACCACCTCCAACGGCGCGCTACGCCTCTTTACGCTGCTCCACGAGGCCCGCCCGGTGTTGCTCTGCCTCGGGCATCCGGACCTCGACGCCGGGCCGTGGGCCGACCGCGTGCGGACGGTGGAAGCGCGCTACGAGGGGGACTGGGAGCTGCCTGTGCTCGGGACGGTGGCGCCGCCGACCGGCATGGCCATCCGCCCCGACGGCCATGTCGTCTGGGTCGGCGAGGGCACCGATGCGGGGCTCGCGGAGGCGCTTGCCACCTGGTTCGGCCCGGCGGGATGAATCGACCGGGCAGTGGAGCTCAAGTCGCCTTGCCCACCCCGGCCGCCGCCGCTTCCTCAGCGTTCTCGGGCAGGTCGTCGAAGCTCGAGTAGTTCATGGTGTAGAGCCGGCTGTAGAGGCCCCTCTTGTCCATCAGCTGGTCGTGGTTGCCCTGCTCGAGCAGCTCGCCGTTCTGCAGGACGATGATGCGATCGGCGCCGCGGATGGTGGCGAGGCGGTGCGCGATGACCAGCCCGGTGCGGCCCTCGAGCAGGCGCTTCAGCGCCTTCTGGATCAGCATCTCGGTGTAGCTGTCGATGTTCGCCGTCGCCTCGTCGAGGACGAGGATCTTGGCATCCGCCACCAGCGCCCGGGCGAAGCTGATCAGCTGGCGCTGGCCGAGCGACAGGTTGCCGCCGCGCTGCTCGATCTTTGTGTCGTAGCCCTCGGCCAGCGACACGATGAAGTCATGCGCGCCGACCGCCCTGGCAGCCTCGATCACCTGCTCGCGGCTTGCCTCGGTCTTGTGATAGCGGATGTTCTCGAGCACGGTGCCGGTGAACAGGAATGGTTCCTGCAGCACCATTGCCACCTCTGCGCCGATCGAATCCTGGGTGAGGTCGCGCACGTCGTGCCCGCCGATGCTCACCGAGCCTTCCCACACATCGTAGAAGCGGTGCACCAGCGACATGCAGCTCGACTTGCCCGAACCGGTCGGTCCGACCAGCGCGACGGTCTCGCCCGGATTGACGCGGAAGCTGACCTTCTTGAGCACCGGCAGGTTCTTGCGGTAGCCGAACGTCACCTCCCTGAACTCGACGGACCCATCCATGTCGGCGGTCAGCGCGACCGCATCCGGCTTGTCGGCGATGGAGACCGGCACATCGAGCACCTCGGTGATGCGCTG
>NZ_JAYRYM010000362.1:0-2743 GCF_041917035.1 Devosia sp.
GAGGCCGACGCGGTCGAGCGCAGCCGCGGCATCGATCCCGCTCGGACCGTACATCGTGCTCCAGAAGGCAAGGTTCTCGGCCACTGTCAGCCGGGTCTTCACCGCCGAGCCATAGCCGAGGAAATGCAGGTGCGGCGCGTCGGCTTCGGCGCCCGCCACTCTGCCGCTGTCGGGGTGGAGCACGCCCGCCAGGGTCAGCAGCAGGCTCGATTTGCCGGCGCCGTTCGGTCCCTCGACCACCAGCACCTCGCCGGCGCCGAGCCGCACCGTCAGCGCCTCAAACAGGGTCCGGCCGCCCCGGGTGAGCGTCAGGTCGCTGCCCATGAGCAGCGCGGGCGGAGGGGGCGGGATCGGAGCCATGGCGGTCATGCCTATTTCAACCAATGGCGAGGCTGGCAAGCGTCATATTCATTGACTATAAGGCCCTCAAAGTCTGGAACGTTTCCAGACTGGCGCCCGGTCCCGGCGCGGTTTCAAGCGTCTCGGGGCCGCTCTCGCTGCCTTCAACCCTTTGAACAGGCGGACACGTGACCCAATCGCTCAACAGCTTCAAGTCCAAGACCATTCTGACGGTCGGGGACAAGACCTACACCTATTACTCTTTGCCGCTGGCCGAAAAGAACGGCCTGCCGGGGGTCAGCAAGCTGCCGCACTCCATGAAGGTGGTGCTCGAGAATCTTCTGCGCTTCGAGGACGGGATCACCGTCACCAAGACCGATATCATGGCGATCGCCCAGTGGCTGAGCGACCGCACCTCCGAGCACGAAATCTCCTACCGCCCGGCGCGCGTGCTGATGCAGGACTTCACCGGCGTCCCCGCCGTGGTGGACCTCGCGGCCATGCGCGACGCAACGGCGGCGCTCGGCGCCGATCCGCAGAAGATCAATCCGCTGGTCCCGGTCGATCTCGTCATTGACCACTCGGTGATGGTGGATTCGTTCGGCACGCCGCTCTCGTTCCAGCAGAACGTCGAGCTCGAATATGAGCGCAATGGCGAGCGCTACGAGTTCCTGCGCTGGGGCCAGAAGGCGTTCGACAATTTCCGCGTCGTTCCGCCCGGCACCGGCATCTGCCACCAGGTCAATCTCGAATATCTCGCGCAGACCGTATGGACCCGCAAGGACGACGAGTCCGGCGAGATCGTCGCCTATCCCGATACGCTCGTGGGCACCGACTCGCACACCACCATGGTCAACGGCCTTGCCGTTCTCGGCTGGGGCGTGGGCGGCATCGAGGCCGAGGCGGCCATGCTCGGCCAGCCCATCACCATGCTCATCCCCGAAGTCGTCGGCTTCAAGATGACGGGCAAGATCAACGAAGGCATCACCGCCACCGACCTCGTGCTGACGGTCACCGAGATGCTGCGCAAGAAGGGCGTCGTCGGCAAGTTCGTCGAATTCTACGGCCCCGGCCTCGACTACCTCTCGCTCGAGGACCAGGCGACGATCGCCAACATGGCGCCCGAGTACGGCGCGACCTGCGGCTTCTTCCCCGTCGATGCCGACACGCTCAGCTATCTCGAGACCTCGGGCCGTGACGCCGCGCGCGTGGCGCTGGTCAAGGCCTACTCGGAAGCCCAGGGCATGTACCGCACCACCGAATCGGCCGACCCGGTGTTCACCGACACGCTCGAGCTCGATTTGAGCACTGTCGTGCCGTCGCTCTCGGGCCCCAAGCGCCCGCAGGACCGTGTTGCGCTCAAGGATGCGGCGGCGGGCTTTGCCACCGCGCTCAAGGACATCGCCGGCGGCCGCAAGGAGCGCACCAAGCTGCCCGAATCGGTCGGCGAAAGCCGCTTCGTCGATGAAGGCGCCACCGGCGTCGACGACATTCCCGAGGAAGCGAGCCTGCCCGATGCCGGCACCTTCGCCGTCGATGGCGAGACCTTCCGTCTCGATGACGGCCACGTCGTCATCGCCGCCATCACCTCGTGCACCAACACGTCGAACCCCTCGGTGCTGATCGCTGCCGGTCTCGTGGCGCGCAAGGCGCGGGCGCTCGGCCTCAAGGCCAAGCCCTGGGTCAAGACCTCGCTGGCGCCCGGCTCGCAGGTTGTCACCGACTACCTCACCGCGGCCGGCCTCCAGGCCGACCTCGATGCGCTCGGCTTCAACCTCGTGGGCTATGGCTGCACCACCTGCATCGGCAATTCCGGTCCGCTGCCGACCGCCATCTCCGAGTGCATCAACGAGAACGATCTCGTTGCCGCCTCGGTGCTGTCGGGCAACCGCAATTTCGAAGGCCGCGTGAACCCGGACGTGCGCGCCAACTATCTCGCCTCGCCGCCGCTGGTCGTTGCTTACTCGATCGCCGGGTCGATGAACATCAATGTCGCGACCGACCCGCTCGGCACCGGCAAGGACGGCAAGCCGGTCTACCTCAAGGACATCTGGCCCTCCAACAAGGAGATCGCCGATATCGTCCGCAAGGTCATCACGCCGCAGATGTTCCTCGGCCGCTACTCCGACGTGTTCAAGGGCGACGAGAACTGGCAGGGCATCGCCGTCGAGGGGGGCGAGACCTACAAGTGGAACAGCGGTTCAACCTATGTGCAGAACCCGCCCTATTTCGAGGGCCTGCGGATGACGCCCGAGCCGGTCACCGACATCAAGGATGCGCGCATCCTCTCGCTGTTCCTCGATTCGATCACCACCGACCACATCTCGCCGGCCGGCTCGATCAAGGCCGGCACGCCTGCCGGCAAGTATCTCACCGAGCGGCAGGTCGCGCCCAAGGACTTCAA
>NZ_JAYRYM010000363.1:0-2742 GCF_041917035.1 Devosia sp.
ACAAGCTCAAGAGCAAGGACCTGATCATCATCGCCGGCGACACCCTGCCGCCGCAGACCCAGGCCTTCCGCGAAGGGCGCAGCCACTTCCAGATCGGCCAGCGGCCCTACCAGATGGGCAACGAGGCACCCGATATCCTGATCTCGCTGATCGGCGGTGCCGCCGTCGAGGACCCGAAGTTCACCGGGCTCGACCTGTGCACCATCGAAGAGCCGGGCATCTGCGCCCAATAGCCGCCGACTGACGATCGTGGCGGGGGCGCTGAGCGTGCCCTCGCCTCCTCCACCGACCCCGCGCCGTCCGGCAATCCCGAAAACGGAACCAGGCGGTCGACGGCAAAGGTTCTCCCCGGCGCCGAGCGGTTCCGGCACGCAACGACACAGGCCGCGCGGCGCAGCGCCGTTCGGCCATCCGATCATCGGGGTGTCGCTCGTCGTTTCGGTCATTCGCTCGGCGCCGTCCCTTCCTCCGCTTCCAGCTAGTCGCCGATGGTGATGACGGCCTTGATCAGGCCGGATTTCTGCGTCGCCCAGCGCGGCAGGTCTTCGACCGCTTGCACCAGTGTCGTGCGATGCGTCAGGATCCGATCGAGCGGCACCCGGCCCGCTTCCATGGCCTCGATGACGCGCCGGAAGTCCGCATCCGTCGCATTCCGGCTGCCCATCAGGGTCATCTCCCGGCGATGGAAGTCGGCATCCTCGAACCGGATGGCGCTGCGCACCACGCTGACCAGCACGTAGCGACCGCCATGCGCGACGAAATCGAAGCCGCGCTCCATCGACGCCGCATTTCCGGTGGCGTCGAACACCGCGTCGAAGCCCTCGCCGCCAGTCGCCGCCGCGACCGCCTCCGCCACCGAGGAATCGGCGCGGATCGCGTCGGCGCCGGCAATGCCCTGGGCCGCGTCGAGGCGCTCGGGGTCCGTATCCATGACGGTGACGGTGCCCCCGGCGAGCCCGGCGAACAGCGCCACCCCGAGGCCGATCGGCCCGGCGCCGACCACCAGCACGCGCTCGGCGGCGGCAATATCGGCGCGGCTTACCGCATGCGCACCAATGGCCAGGAACTCCACGGCGGCACAGCCATCCGGTCCCAGCCGGTCGGCCCGCACCAGGTTGCGTGCGGGCAGCGCCAGCAACTCCGCCATGCCGCCGTCGCGGTGCACGCCGAGTACGCCGATCCGCACGCAGCAGTTCGGCTTTCCGGCGCGGCAGGCGATGCAGGAGCCGCACGAGACATACGGGTTGACCACGGCAATCTCGCCGGCGCTCCAGCCCGAACCGGCGGGCGCCTCGACGATCTCGACCGCCAGCTCGTGCCCCATCACGCGGGGGTACTCGAGGTAGGGGTGCTTGCCCTGGAAGATGTGGTAATCGGTTCCGCAGATGCCGACGCGACGGGGGCGCACAAGCACGTCGCCGGCACCTGGCACAGGCGCCGGCCGTCTCTCGAGACGCAGGGTCCCGGGCTGTTCGCACACAAGCACGTCAATGAAACTGGCGCTGGTCATTCTGCTCCGCCGAGCCGCGACACGATGAAGGAAGCGAGGGGCCGGCACGGGGCCGGCTCCTCGCGGGTCGTTACTGGAAGCTGGCCATGTTGTCCTTGGTGACCAGGGCCGCACCGGAGTCGATCAGCGACTCGACCGCCTCGCCGCGGATCGCTCTGACCAGGGCGTCGACCCCCAGTTCCGCCATCTTGGTCGGGAACTGGGCCACCGTTGCATCCTCGATCCCGGCCTCGAGGGCTTCCGCCTCGCCGCAGCAGAAATCGAACCCGACCAGCACGATCGCATCGCTGGCAATGCCGGCATTCTTGATCGCCTGGGCCGCTCCGGCCGCCGGCGGACCACAGGCAGCGTAGATCGCCTTCAGGTCGGGATTGGCGGTCAGCAGGTCCTGGGCGACGTTGATGCCCAGTTCCTCCGTGCAGTTGGTGCCGCCGCGCCCCACGATGTTGACCTTGAGGCCGTCGAGGCCCTCGAGCATACCGTTGACCCGGTCGTCGAGCGCCGGAACACCCGGTACGCCTTCGAGGATGCCGAGGCTGTCGCCTTCCTTGAGCACCGACTTCAGGTAGCCGCCGGCGATCTTTCCGGCCGCGTAGTTGTCGGTTGTCGCGAGCGCCGTGCGGCCGGTCCAGTCCGGGATGTTGTTGTCCATCAGCACGACCTTGACGCCCGCGGCGATCGCCTTGTCGAGCGCCGGCGCCACGGTGGGATCGACCGGCGTGAGGGCGATGCCCTGGACGCCCTGGGTAACCATCGATTCGATCAGCGCGATCTGTCCCTCGATGTCGGTTGCCGATGCCCCCTGCCCGAACACGATCTCGACGCCGGGGTTCAGCGCCGCGTAGGCCTTGGCTGCATCCTCCATGGTCGCAAAGAACGGCACCGGAAACTTGGTGATGAACCCGATCTTGACGTTGTCGGCGGCGAGGCCCGCCCCGGTGGCACCCGCCAGGGCGAACGCCAGGCCTGCCAGCAATTGCTTCACTTTCATGTCTACCTCCCGATTTCGCCGCATCGACTGACGCGACAGCGATCCGGAACCCTCCCGAGGCGCCGGATTTTCAGACCTCCGCCCCGACGATCATCGAGACGAGTTGGTGTTGGTTGTCCCGGCTGGGCCGCAATTCGCCGACCTTGCGCCCCTGGCGCAGCACGACGGCGCGGTCGGCGATTTCGACGACGTGTTCCATGTTGTGGGTGATGAGGATGACCGCGTTGCCCTCGGCCTTCAG
>NZ_JAYRYM010000364.1:0-2734 GCF_041917035.1 Devosia sp.
AAGCTCTGGGGGGCCCTCAGCGCTTCGATCGGCGGCAACGGCAGCGTCCGCATCGAGGCGCGCGACATCCGTGAGCTGTTCCGCAAGCTGGCGCAGGACTACCCGGCGGTCGAGCCATACCTGGCGAGGGGGATCGCCGTGTCGATCGACGGGGTCATCTACCGGGACAGCTGGTCCACCCGGCTGCCGGAGGATGCCGAGATCTTCCTGCTGCCGCGGATGGCCGGCGGCTAGCAGGCAAGGCAGCGGAACGTGTCGGAAGCCTCGGTTCAGCCGTTCAGCCGCGCCACGGGAGCCGCCTTCGATGGCGACGGCCCGGAGGCCGCCTTCGCCCTGCTGGCGGACGGCAGGCGTCGCGGCGCGCGGGGTGTGCTGATCACAACCGTGGGGGTCGAGGGCGGGGCGCCGCGGTCGCCCGGCGCGCACATGGCGGTGCTCGATGACGGCAGCTATTGCGGCTATCTGTCGGGAGGATGCCTCGAGGCGGCCATGGCCGCCGAGGCGCTCGGCGTGCTGCGCGGCGGCCGCGATGCGGTGCTGCGCTTCGGCCGCGGGTCCCCGTTTATCGATATCCGCCTCCCCTGCGGCGGGGGGATCGATGTCCATGTTCACCTCGACCCGGCCGCCGCAATGGTCGACGGGGTGCGCGCGGCGCTCGGCCGGCGCGAGGCCTTCACGCTCGCGCTGTCGCCGGAAGCGGGCACGGCCGAGCTGGTCGCCGAGGCCGGTGGGCACGCCCGAAGCGAGTGGCAGAACGGCGTCTTCCGTCGCCGCTACCGGCCGCGCACCCGCCTCGTCGCCATCGGCCAGGGTCCCGAGTTCGAGGCCATGCTGCGCCTCGCGTGCGGCGCCGGTCTTGAGCTCGCCGCCTTCAGCCCGGACGCGCACGGGCTGCGCTGCGCCGCGGACCTGGGCGCCTCGACGACACTGCTGAAGGGGCTCGGGGATGCGCCGCCCCTGCCGGTCGACCCATGGACCGCGATCGTCTTCATGTTTCACGACCACGATCGGGAAACGGCGCTGCTGATGCAGGCGCTCGACAGCCCTGCGTTCCACGTGGGCGCCCTGGGCAGCCGCACGAGCCATGCGGCACGGTGCGACCGGCTGCGCCAGCGGGGCGTCGCCGAAGCGGACATCGCCCGGGTGCGCGGGCCGCTCGGCCTGTTCGGACCGACGCGCGAGGCGACCGCGTTCGCCGTGTCGGCCCTGGCCCAGATCGTCGGGGAGCGGCACTCCCTCGACGGGACCTGACCCATGCTGCTGCGGCAGACCGCCGCCATCCTGCTCGCCGCCGGCCGCTCGCTCCGCCATCCGGGACAGCACAAGCTGTGCCGCGACCTCGATGGCCGCCCGCTCGGCCTCCACGCCGCCGCAACGATCGCCGCCCTGGCCCCGACCGTGCGGATCGCCGTCTGTTCCGAGCCGACGCGCGACCTCATCGCCGGGCTTTCGGCGCTGGGCTTCGAGATCGGCTGGAACGACGATCCCGGCCGGGGCCTTGCCACCTCGATCGCCGCGGGCGTCCGTGCTGCCCGCCGCCACCCGGTCGAGGCGGTGCTGATCTGCCTTGCGGACATGCCCTTCGTCGGCCTCCGGCACATGCGCGCGCTTGTCGACCGGCTCGATCCGGCAGAGGGCACGACCGCGGCGGGATCGCGCGGGGCCGGCTCGGCCCGCGTCGGGCCGCCGGCGGCGTTCGCCGGCGCAACGATCGACCGGCTCCTCGCCCTCGACGGCGACCGGGGAGCCGCGGCCCTGCTCGGCCAGGCGGCCGCGGTCGACGCGCCGCCCGAGGAACTTGCCGATTTCGACAGCCCGGCCGACTTCGAGGCCTACGCCGCGTCCCGATGACCTCCTCGCCCGCGGTGAGCCGGCTGACCTTGCGCCACGTCGACGAAATAGGCCTCGGCGACGCCCAGCCGGGCGGCGGCAGGCGGCAGGCGCTCCACGCGGCCCGCCGCCGTGCCCGGTCGGACCGTCAATGGACGTGCAGCATGCCCGCGTCGGTGCCATTGAGCATGAACGGGAAGTCGCCCGGCTTGATGGCCACGAACGTGATGTCCACCTTGTTGGCGATGTTCTCGCCCACCTCCAGGCCCTTGATCCCGGTTCCGAACATCTTGATCTCGGCATCGTTGACGACGATCTGGTTCAGATAGATGGCATCGAAGAAGCCGGGTGCGGTGAACAGCACCTCGTCGCCGCCGTCGCTGGTTATGGTCAGCCGGTAGTACTTGCCGGTTTCGATATCGATCGTGCCAGCTGCCACAGCGCCGGGCTTGCCGGTGATGTCGAGTTGGAGGGCCGTGGCCGGCGGCTTCGCCAGACTGCCTTCCGCCATTACCGTGGTCGGCAGTGACAGGGCGACCAGCACTAGCGCTGCAACCCGTGATGCGAATTTCATGTTTGTCTTCTCCCCAGGATGATCCGCCGACAGCGGACCTGCCCGGAAAACTTCGCACCGTGGATTTAGACGAACAATCAAGCCAAAGCAGATAGCGACTATAGGAAGAATCAATGGACGGGATTGCCGATCCCGCCCGCCGGTGATGGCCCTCGAGGGACATCAGCGCCCCGCCCGCCGCTGTGCCCGGGCCGACAGCCCCAATGCCGTCGCAACGAAGCCGGATGCCACCGCAAAGACCAGTTGCAGGCCGTGCTGACCGCCTGCGGCGGTGCCGTCCGAGGCCAGCGCAAACAGCGCGCCCATGGCGGAGGCGCCGGTGATCAGCCC
>NZ_JAYRYM010000365.1:0-2725 GCF_041917035.1 Devosia sp.
CGGCGAGCGGCGTATCGACATAGACCTCGGTGAAGCGAATGTCGCCCGCGATCTCGCGGGCCAGCCGGCGCTCGTTGCGGAACGGCGAGATGAACGAGACGAGGACGATCACGCCGGCATCGGCCATAAGGCGTGCGACTTCGGCGACGCGGCGGATGTTCTCGACCCGGGCCTCGTCGGTGAAGCCGAGGTCCTTGTTGAGGCCGTGCCGCACATTGTCGCCGTCGAGTATGTAGGCCAGCCGGCGCTCGGACGTGAGGCGCCGCTCGATCAGGTTAGCGACGGTCGATTTGCCCGATCCCGACAGGCCGGTGAACCAGACGATCTGCGGCGTCTGCCCAAGCAGTTCGGCCCGCACCTGTCGGTTGACGTCGAACGACTGGTAGCTGAGGTTCTGCGCGCGCCTGAGGCCGAAGTCCACCACCCCCGCTCCCAGGGTGGCATTGCTGATGCGGTCTATGAGGATGAAGCTGCCGCCTGGCGCACTGTCCCGATAGGTGTCGAAGGCCAGAGGCTTGTCCGTCGCGATGGTGACCGTGCCGACCTCGTTCATCTCGAGCGTCCGCGCCGGGCTTTCTTCGAGCGTGTTGACGTTGGTGCGATGCTTCAGCGCGGTGATGGAGGCCGGGACCTGTTGCGTGCCAAGCTTGAGGAGATAGGACCGCCCCGGCATGGCGTGTTCCTCGTTCATCCAAACGAGGCGCGCCTGGAACTGGTTCGAGTAGTCCGGCACCGCACCCGGGTGAACCAGCATGTCGCCGCGCGACACGTCGACCTCGCGATCGAGCACGACGGTGACGGCCTGCCCGGCCTGGGCCAGGTCGAGGTCGCCGTCCATGGTGACGATGCGGCTGACCCGCGCCGGGGTGCGCGAGGCGGCCACCAATACCTCCTCGCCAACCCTGACGCTGCCCGACGCGACGGTGCCCGAGAACCCGCGGAAATCGAGGTTGGGCCGGTTGACCCATTGCACAGGGAGGCGGAACTGCCGACTGGAGCGATCCGTCGCGACTTCGATCGACTCGAGGTAGGGCACCAGTTGCGGACCGGTGTACCAGGGCGTCGCCGCGCTCGGGCTCAGGATATTGTCGCCCTTCAGGGCCGACAGCGGGATTGCCACCAGGGTCTCGAAGCCGAGGTCGCGGGCAAAGGCGCGGTATTCTGCCTCGATGGCGTCAAAGGCGGCCCGATCGTAGCCGACCAGATCGATCTTGTTGACGGCGAGCACCACATGGCGGACACCGATCAGGCTCAGGATGAAGCTGTGGCGACGCGTCTGCGTCAGTACGCCCTTGCGGGCATCGATCAGCACAATGGCGAGATCGGCGTTCGAGGCCCCGGTCGCCATGTTTCGGGTGTACTGCTCGTGACCGGGTGTGTCGGCGACGATGAACTTGCGCTTGTCGGTGGAAAAGAAGCGGTAGGCGACGTCGATCGTGATGCCCTGTTCCCGTTCGGCCGCAAGACCGTCCACGAGCAGCGAGAAATCGATCCCCTCATCGCCGGTGGCGCGGTTGCGGCTCTCCTTGCGCAGTGACGCCAGCTGATCGTCGAGGATCAGCTGGCTGTCGTAGAGCAACCGACCGATCAGGGTGGACTTGCCATCATCGACCGAACCACAGGTGAGGAAGCGCAGCAGGCTCTTGTCGGTCTGCTCGGCGAGCCATCGCTCCAGGGCGGCGGTATTGGCGGCGGAGGCGGGGCTGGCGGCCATCAGAAATAGCCCTCCTGCTTCTTCTTTTCCATCGAGCCGGCCTGGTCGCTGTCGATCAGGCGTCCCTCGCGCTCGGAAGTCCTGGACGCCTGCATCTCCATGATGATCGACGGCAGGTCGGCGGCATCCGACCGGATCGCGCCGGTCAGCGGGTAACAGCCGAGCGTGCGGAAGCGCACGGTCCGCACCTGCGGCTCCTCGCCTGGCTCGAGCCGGAAACGGCCGTCATCGACCATGATCAGGGTGCCCGAACGCTCGACCACCGGGCGCGGGCGAGCGAAATAGAGTGACGGGATCTCGATGCCCTCGGAATAGATGTAGGTCCAGATGTCGAGTTCGGTCCAGTTCGACAGCGGAAAGACCCGCATGCTCTCTCCCGGGGCGAGTCGGGTATTGTAGATGTGCCAGAGTTCCGGGCGCTGGTTCTTGGGATCCCAGGCATGCTGGGCGTTGCGATGGGAGAAGATGCGCTCCTTGGCGCGTGACTTCTCCTCGTCGCGCCGGGCACCGCCGATCGCCGCGTCGTAGCCGCCGGCGTTGAGCGCCTGGCGCAGGGCCTGCGTCTTCATGATGTCGGTGTAGCGGGCCGACCCCTGGTCGAACGGATTGATCCCCGCGGCAAGACCCTCCGGGTTGGTGTGCACCAGCAACTCGAAACCGTGCGTCGCGGCCATCCGATCGCGAAACGCGATCATCTCGCGGAACTTCCAGGTCGTGTCGATGTGCAGCAGCGGGAAAGGAATGCGGCTCGGAAAGAACGCCTTGCGCGCCAGATGCAGCAGCACCGACGAGTCCTTGCCGATCGAATACATCATCACGGGACGCTCGAAGCTCGCCGCGACCTCCCGGAAGATCTCTATGCTCTCGGCTTCGAGGGTCTGGAGATGGCTGAGTGGACGCCCGCCGGCGATGGACATCTGGTGCTTCATCCGTGCTGCAACGGGGTGTGAAATACGCGTTTGACCATGGGGCGACAAGGCGGCCCGAGGGTCAGAAAGGTGAACCCCGAGG
>NZ_JAYRYM010000366.1:0-2723 GCF_041917035.1 Devosia sp.
ACGTCAATGCCGCGACGCCCAACAAGGACCTCGCCATCGAGTTCATCGAGAACTACCTCGCCAGCGACGAGGGGCTGAAGATGATCAACGACGACGTCCCGCTCGGCGCCGTGGCCGACAAGAGCTTTGCCGAGACGCTGGCGGGCGACGCCAATGTGGCGGCCACCCTCGCCAATGCCGAGAGCGGCATCGCCATGCCGTCGACCCCGGCCATGGGCAAGTTCTGGGCGGCGATGGGCCCGGCACTGTCTTCGATCACCGACAAGTCGGCGACCGTCGACAAGGCCCTCGACGACGCGGCCGTGCGAATCCTCGCCGACTGAGCCCGTTCGGCACCCGGCTCCGGCATTCCTGCCGGGGGCCGGGTGCCCGGCCGTCCGACCTGCCTGCGCGCCGCTGGGGAGAGGCGATGACCGCCATCGATATGCCGGATCGCGCCGCAATGGCGCCGAAGCCCGGGGCCCGCCTGCTGGCGCTGGCCGGCTTTGCGACGCTCGCAGCGCTGGCTCTCGTGCTCGCCTATGTCGTGTGGGGGCTCTACATCGCGGGCGAGCCGCTGTTCGCCGTGGTGGTGATGGCGCTGGCCATCGGCATCACCATCGTCTTCGGGGCGCGTCGATTCTACACCGCCCGCTTCGTCTTTCCCGGCGTCGCCGCGGTGCTGATCTTCATCGTGCTGCCGGTGCTCTACACCACCTATGTCGGATTCACCAACTACGGCGCCCGGAACCTGCTGACCTTCGACCGCGTCACCGAGCTTTTCCTCGGCCAGACGGCGGTCGACAAGTCCACCGAGCGGCCGTTCGGTCTCGTCGCCGAGGGCGAGGGCTATCGGCTGTTCCTCGGCGAGGGCACGGGTGGACTGCTCTCCAACCCCTTCGTTCTCGACGGCGTGCCGGTCGAGGTGGCCATGTCCCCGGTCGCGACGGCGCCTGAAACCGTTCCACTCAAGGATGTGGTCAAGTTCCGCACCGAACTGGCCGCGGTGACCGCCCGGCTGCCCGACGGCAGCCGCCTCACCTCGTCGGGGCTGCGCAGCTTTGCCAAGGTCAGCCCGGTCTACGAGCGGCAGAGCGACGGCTCACTGCTCAACCTCGCCGACGGCACCCGCCTCACGCGCGACGAGACCGTCGGCTTCTACCGCAACGCGGCGGGACAGACGGTGGCTCCCGGCTGGCGGGTGAGTGTCGGGCTCGCCAATTTCCAGCGCGTGCTGTTCAGCGAGGGCATCCGGCAGCCCATGCTGCAGATCTTCGTGTGGACGGTCAGCTTCGCCCTGCTCTCGGTGTTCTTCGGCTTCGCGCTCGGCATCCTGCTGGCCAGCGTACTGCAATGGCCGCACCTGCGCGGCAAGGCGATCTACCGGATCCTGCTGATCCTGCCCTATGCGGTGCCGGCCTTCATCTCGATCCTGGTGTTCCGCGGGCTGTTCAACCAGAATTTCGGCGAAATCAACCTGATCCTGAAGAGCCTGTTCGGTATCCAGCCGCAGTGGTTCACCGATCCCGGCCTGGCACGGACGATGCTGGTGATGGTCAATGTCTGGCTCGGCTATCCGTACATGATGCTGCTCTCCATGGGCTACCTGCAGTCGATCCCCCAGGATCACTACAAGGCCGCTGCGCTGGAGGGGGCCGGTCCGATCCGCAACTTCTTCTCGATCACGCTGCCGCAGATCCTGCCGCCCTTCGTGCCGCTGCTGATCTCGAGCTTCGCCTTCAACTTCAACAATGTCGTGCTCATCCTGCTCCTGACCCGCGGCGCCCCTGACATTGCGGGCACCATCGTGCCGGCGGGCCAGACCGACATCCTCGGCTCGTTCACGTTCCGCGTCTCGTTCCAGGATGCCGGGCAGAACTTCGGCATCGCGGGAGCCATCTCGACGCTGATCTTCATTCTCGTGGGCATCCTTGCCTACGCCAATTTCTACGCCCTGCGGCGTGCCGCAGAGGCGCGCGGAAGGGGCTGACCCATGATCGTCGAACGCCCTCGCGCCCTGCTCTGGAAAAAGCTGGCGGCACACAGCTTCCTGATCGGCTTCATCGGGGTCATCCTGTTCCCGTTCCTCGTGGTGCTCTCGATCTCGCTGCGGCCGGGTAATTTCTCGACCGGCAGCCTCATCCCCGATCCGATCAGCTTCGAGCACTGGTCGCTGGCGCTCGGCATTGCCTTCACCCAGCCTGACGGCACGGTGCTGCAGCCGCCGTTCCCGGTGCTGACCTGGCTGTTCAATTCGGTCAAGATCGGCGCCATCGCCTCGGCCGGCATCCTGATCCTGTCGATGACCGCTGCCTACGCCTTCTCGCGCCTCAGGTTCCGCGGTCGCGGCGCCATCCTCGACACGCTGCTGATCGTGCAGATGTTCCCGGCTGCGCTCACCGTCATCGCGCTCTATGCGATCTTCGATGCCCTGGGCAATGTCGCGCCATTCCTCGGCATCGACAGCCACTGGTCGCTGATCATCGCCTACCTGAGCGGCATCACGCTGCACATCTGGACGATCAAGGGCTATTTCGACTCGATCGACCCGGCGATGGACAAGGCGGCCCAGATCGATGGTGCCACGCCCTGGCAGACCTTCCGCTTCGTCTTCCTCCCGATGTCGGTGCCGATCCTGGCGGTGGTGTTCGTACTGAGCTTCATCGGCCACGTCACCGAGTACCCGGTGGCATCGGTGCTGCTGCGCGAAACCGGCAACATGACCCTGGCCGTCGGCGCCCGTT
>NZ_JAYRYM010000367.1:0-2704 GCF_041917035.1 Devosia sp.
AAGGGACAGGTCGAGAAGAACGTCCAGGATGCTCGTCACCGGCTCTGGCAACCAACGCCCCGCTTTCCATCGCTGGCCGCCCTCAACGACTGGCTGGAAGCCAGATGCAAAGAGTTCTGGGCGCAGACGCCGCACGGGAAGATGCAGGGCAGCATCGCTGATCTCTGGGCCGAGGAGGTGCGGGCTCTTATGCCGGCATCCCTGTCAAACGGCGTTGAAGATTGACCCCCGATCGGCGTGCAATATTGACCCCCTGACGACGCTGAGCTGATCCGACCCGACGAAGCTGGTCGGGTTGCGCAGCCGGGTTGGATCAGCGGGTTGGGGTTCAGGCGCGGTTCTTGAAGCGCCAGCTGTCGTTGCCGGTCTCGACGATGTCGCAGTGGTGGGTGAGCCGATCAAGGAGCGCGGTGGTCATCTTGGCGTCGCCGAAGACCGTGGGCCACTCGCCGAAGGCCAGGTTGGTGGTGACGATGACCGAGGTCTGCTCGTAGAGGCGGCTGACCAAGTGGAACAGCAGTTGGCCGCCGGACTGGGCGAAGGGCAGATAGCCGAGTTCATCGAGGACGACGAAGTCCTTGCGTGACAGGTAGTCGGCCATGCGTCCCTGCCGTCCGGCGCGGGTCTCGGCCTCGAGCTTGTTGACCAGGTCGACGACGTTGAAGAAGCGGCCGCGGGCCCCGTTGCGGATGGCGGCACGGGCGATGGCGATGGCCAGGTGGGTCTTGCCGGTGCCGGTCCCGCCGATCAGCACCACGTTGCGCTCATGGGCAAGGAAGTTGCCGGCGGCGAGGTCCTTGACCAGGGTCTCATTGATCCCCGTCCCGGTGAAGTCGAAGTCCTCGATGTCCTTGGCCAGCGGCAGCTTGGCGATCGTCATCTGATACTTGATGGAGCGGGCCTGCTTCTCGGCGATCTCGGCGGCCAGCAGATCACCGACGATGCGCTCGGGCTGATGCTGGCGCTTGACGGCGGTGGCGATGATCTCGTCATAGGCGCTCTTCATGCCGTAGAGCTTGAGTTCCCCCATGGTGGTCAGGATCTCGGAGCGTTCCATCATATCGCCCTCCTCAGGCTGTCGTAGCGGGCACAGTCGGCCACGGGCTCAAGGCTGAGCCGCAAGGCCTGCGGCGTGGTCATGATGGTCATCGGCATTGCCGGTTCGCGCTGCCGGGCCAGGATGTTGAGGATCACGTCGGCCGAGCAGACCCCATCGCGCATGGCTTGCGTGCAAGCGGCCTCCACGGCGGGCAGCCCGTCGCTCAGCACCGCAGTGAGGATCGTGACCATCTGCCGGTTGCCGTCCTCGAGGCCGGCCAGCCTGCGCCTGACCTTGTCGATGCCTGCGGGCAGCACCCAGTCCTTGAAGGGCGCGCCATTGCGCAGGGCACCCGGCTTGCGCGCCAGCACCGGCACATAGTGCCAGGGATCGAAGACCGTCTGGTTGCGACTGAAGCAGCGCGGATGTTCGCCGACCATCCTGCCGTCCTGGCGCAACTCGATCCGGTCGGCATAGGCCCGGACCTCGACGGGCCGGCCGACGGCGCTCGCCAGCACCGAGTATCGGTTGTTGTCGAAGCGCACCAGGCAGGTCTTGGCGACCGAGGCGGTCACCGCATGGAAGCCGTCGAAGCGGCCGGCATAGGGAACCAGGGTCGGCCGCTCAGTCTCGAACGCTTCCCAGATGGTCTGGTCGCGGAACTCGGGATGCCGGTGCGTCTTGGCGTAAGCCAGGCATCGGTCGAGCAGCCAGGCATTGAGCTCGTCATAGCTCTTGACCCGCAGGCGCGGCGTGAAGAAGCGTTCGCGCACCAGCCCGACCTGGTTCTCGACCTGTCCCTTCTCCCAGCCTGACGCCGGCGTGCAGGCGACAGGGTCAACCAGATAGTGCCCGCACATCTGCAGGAACCGCCGGTTGTAGGCCCGCTCCTTGCCCACGAAGATGGTCTCGACCGCCGTCTTCATGTTGTCGTAGATGCCACGCGTGCAGGTGCCCTTGAAGAAGGCGAAAGCCCGGTCGTGGGCGTCGAACACCATCTCCTGGGTCTCGCGCGGATAGGCCCGCACGAACAGCATGCGGCTGTGGCAGAGCCGGACATGGGCGACCTTGACGGTCACCGTCACCCCGTTGATCAGCACCACCTCGTGGCTCCAGTCGAACTGGTAGGCCTCTCCCGGCGCAAAGCTCAACGGCACGAACGCTGCCGACACCGAGGCCGAGCGATCCCGCCGCCAGCTCCGGGCATAGCGCCGAACCGCATCGTAGCCACCCTCGTAGCCGAGCCCCCGCAACTCCTCGAACACCCGGATCAGCGTCAGCCGCTCACGGGCAGCCTTGGTCTCGTTGGCTGTCAGTATCCGCTCGAGCTCGCCGGTCCATGCTCCAAGCTTGGGGCGGGGCTGCACCTCGCGTTCATAGCTGAACTCGGTCGCCCCCGACCGCAACACCTTGCGCACCGTGTTCCGCGACACATGCAGGTCCCGCACGATCTCCTTGATCGATCTGCCCCGCACGAAGAACTCGCGCCGTATCCGCGCAATCGTGTCCACGCCCTTCATCCCCCACCCGCCCGTCCGCTTCCGGAACAGGCAGTCTGACCGCGACGGTCAGGGGGTCAATTTTGCACGCCGATCCCCAACCGAACGGGGTCAAACTTGCACGCCGAAACACAGCTCGCAACTCGGTGGCGAGTTTTCGGAGCAG
>NZ_JAYRYM010000368.1:0-2695 GCF_041917035.1 Devosia sp.
TGCGCAACTACATCGAGAACGACCTCGGCGACACCATCGACGTCGAGGACGGCCGTCCCTCCCCCGGCATCGACTGGGAAGTGACGATCGATCGCGAGGCGGCGGCCAAGTACGGCATCGGCGTGCGAGAGCTCAGCCCCTATGTCCAGCTGGTCACCTCCGGCGTCAAGCTCGGCGCCTACCGGCCGAACGACGCCGACGACGAACTCGACATCCGCGTGCGGCTGCCGCTCGAGGAACGCAGCTTCGACAGCCTCGACTCGCTGCGCATCGTCACGGCGCAGGGGCTGGTCCCGGTGTCGAACTTCATCAAGCGCGAGGCGGTGCCGAAGGTGGCCAACATCTCGCGCAAGAACGGCAAGTACCAGATGGCGGTGGCGGCGAACTTCATCCCGGCCATCGTCCAGGACCCGTCCGCGACCCAGGCCAAGATGGAGCAGCTCGGCGCCTTCGTGAAGGAGCAGAACTTCCCCGCTACCGCCACGGTGGTGTTCGGCGGTGCCGACGAGCAGATCGGCGACACCAACGCCTTCATCGGCCAGGCCCTGATGGCGGCGCTGTTCATCATCTTCCTGGTGCTGCTGCTCGAGTACAACAGCTTCTACCAGGTGCTGGTGACGCTCTCGACGGTGCTGATGTCGCTCGCCGGGGTGATGGTGGGCATGGTGGTCACGGGCATGAGCTTTTCGGCGATCATGACCGGGCTCGGCATCGTGGCGCTGGCCGGTATCGTGGTGAAGAACGGCATCGTGCTGATCGACACCTACAACCACTACAACCGCGACGAAGGGGTCGACCCGGTCAAGGCGATGCTGATCACCGCCAGCCAGCGCGTGCGGCCGGTGCTGCTCACCGCAACGGTGACGGCGCTGGGCGTGATCCCGATGGCGCTGAACATCGAGTTCGACTTCATCCGCCAGGAAATCGTGGTGGGTGGCATTGCCGGCTCGTGGTTCACCCACCTCTCGGCGGCGCTGGTCTCGGGGCTGTTCGTCTCGACCGCGCTGACGCTGGTGATGGTGCCGGTGATGATCACCGCGCCGAGCGTGATCCGGCACGGCTGGATCGGCCGGCTGGTCGGCACCATCGCGATGGCGCCGTTCCGGCTGTTCGGTGGCCGGAAGACCGCCACTGCCGTGACGCCGGAAGGCGCCGAGATCGCCATCCCTGCCGACATCGACAGCTCCAAGCGCTTCATCAAGACCGAGGGCTCGGGCCTGGTCGAGACCGAGCAGGACGGGGTGACGGTGGTGAGCCGCCAGGCCGCCGAATAGTCGCGCAGTCACAGAATGAGGCAAGGGCCCGGGGGCGACCCCGGGCCTTTTTGTTGGCTGATTTAGCCATTGCGGACAGTTTCTGGAGTAGCTATTTTAGCTGCGGAGTTAGGAGAAACGAGCATGGTCGAGATGACCGCGACGGACGCCAAGAACAAGTTCGGGCAGCTGCTGGAGATGGCGCAGGCAGAGCCAGTGGCCATCCGGAAAAACGGCCGGGACGTGGCGTATGTCGTGTCGGCAGAGCAGTTCAACGCTCTGCGCGAACAAGCTGCTGCTCCCAAGGTACGACCCGCGATCGAGAGGCTGATGGCGAAGAGCATCGAGCGTCGTCGCTCTCTCTATGAAGCTCTCGCAAGGTAGCGGGCGTTGACGCTCTACATCACTCTCGACGAAGCCCTGCGCATCCACGAACTCCTGATCAAGGAGTTCGGGGGTGCCCTTGGCGTTCGCGACCTGGGGCTGATTCAGTCGGCCCTGCTGCGTCCGCAAACCGGCTACTATGCCGACCTCATCGAGGAGGCCGCGGCCCTGTGGGAAAGCCTCGCGATGAATCACGGCTTCGTCGATGGCAACAAGCGGGTCGCCTATGCATGCGTCGAATTGTTCCTGCAGCTCAACGGGGCGGACATTGCGGCCAGCAACGGCGAAATCGAGGCGTTCATCTATAGTCACCTCGAGGCGGGCACGTTTCGCAAGGATGTGCTGGAGAGCTGGCTGAACGAGCATGCCGTTCCGTTCGACCCCGAACAGTAGACCACGCCCAACGGATCGCTCAAGCCGCCACCGGTCCGCCGGCCGAACGGCCTATTTCCAGGCCGTCTGCATGATCCGTGCGAGCAGGACGCCGTAGGCCATGGCCACGACGACCAACTCGAGGAGCAGCAGCCAGTCGCCGAGGCCGGGCGAGATCAGCCAGAGGAGCACCCCGCCGGCGACGAGGTTGCCGCCGCCCCAGAGCACGTTGTTGACCGGGCTATCGAGCCTTGGTGGGCCGCCGGTGAAGGGCGAGGGGAACGACCGGCCGGCGAGGCCCTGGGTGAAATGCGGGATGCCGTTGGTCAGGAACAAGGCGGCGGGAACCGCAACGAGATAATACCACCACATTGGACGCCTCCGGAAAAGTCGCTTGAGTTCGACGCAGGAGCACCTGCCGGCACCCCCCTACTCCGCCGCCGGCAGGCCGCGCTTGACGAAGGGATCGTTGGCGACCTTGCGGATGCGTTCCTCGGCCTCGCTGGCCTCGCGCTGGCGATTCCACATCTGGGCGTAGAGCCCCTGCTTGCTGAGCAGACGGAAATGCGTGCCGCGCTCGGCGATCTCGCCGTCACGCAGGACGATGATCTCGTCGGCGTTGACGACGGTGGAGAGCCGGTGGGCGATGACCAGGGTGGTGCGATCGGCCGAGACCAGGTCGAGGG
>NZ_JAYRYM010000369.1:0-2670 GCF_041917035.1 Devosia sp.
CGGTGACGACGATCTGGTAGACGCCCCGTCCCTTGTCCTCCCGCGCCCAGCGCGCCCGCAGCCGGAACGACCCGCGACCGGTTTCGTAGGCCGAGAGGATCGACCCCTTTGGCTCGACCAGGATGCCACCGGTCGGAAAGTCCGGCCCCGGGATGAACTGGGTCAGCTCGGCGACGCCCGCCGAGGGATTCATGATCAGGTGCAGCGCCGCATCGCAGATTTCGGCGACATTGTGTGGCGGCACCGATGTGGCCATGCCCACGGCGATCCCCTGGCTGCCATTGGCAAGCAGGTTGGGGAAATTGGCCGGCAGCACGACCGGCTCGTCATTGCTCCCGTCATAGGTGGGCTTGAAGTCGACGGCGTTCTCGGTGATGCCCTCGAGCAGCCGCATCGCCACGTCGGTCATGCGCGCTTCGGTGTAGCGGTAGGCCGCCGCGCCGTCGCCGTCGATATTGCCGAAGTTCCCCTGGCCGTCGACCAGCGGGTAGCGCATGGAGAAATCCTGCGCCAGCCGCACCATCGCGTCATAGATCGACTGGTCGCCGTGCGGGTGGAAGCTGCCGATGACGTCACCCACCACCTTGGCCGATTTCTTGTAGGCCTCGTCCGGCTGCAGCCTGAGTAGGCGCATGGCGTGGATGATGCGTCGGTGCACCGGCTTCAGCCCGTCGCGGGCATCGGGCAGGGCGCGTTGCGTGATGGTGGACAGGGCGTAGCTGAGGTAGCGCTCCTCGAGCGCCTGCCTCAGGTCGACGACGCGTTCGGCACCGCCTTCGGCTGTCGGGGTTTCGTCGTCGCTCATCGGGCGTGGGGATCGGGGCGAATCATTGCGGCACTATAGCCAACCGGGCTCGGCCGTGCTGCCGATGCGTCCCCGCGACGGCGTGCGGAGGCGCGGGATCCGCGCCTCCGTCGGGCTCAGAGGGTACAGCGGTGATAGTCGCCGTCATAACCGAGGAAGGAATCGGTCCGCGGGTCGTACGACCGGTAGCGGGCCTCGCAGCGCGCCACGTGGGTCTCCCAGGCGCTGCCGCCGCGCCAGTCGCGGTCGTCCCGGTCGAACCCGCGACCCACTGCCGCACCGAGCGCAAAGCCGAAGAGTCCTGCCGCGAAGTTGCCGATGTTCGGGCGGTTCCAGCGGTACCAGTTGCGATAATCGTTCTGACCCCAGCGATGATGGTTGCGACGCCAGTCGTCGCAGCCCCGCCAGTGCGGGTGGGCCCGGCAGCGCTGCCAGACGAAGCGGTCCTGCTGGCCGAAGCTGAGGTTGAACGATGCCGACTGCGCGGCGGCGGGGGCGGGCAGGGCCATCGCGCCGGCGAGTACGGCGGCTATGGCAGCTGATGCGATCCTGTGCATGGGTCTCTCCACTCTCGTCGTTGGCTTGACGCTTGTTCACTGAACCCCCGGCGGGCAGATTGGTTGCCAATCGGCCGCGCCGGGCCGTTCACGAGGATCTCCCGCATGCTGAACCTGGTGCTCGTTCGCCACGCCAAGTCCGCCTGGCACACCCCCGGCCTCGCCGATTTCGACCGGCCCCTGGCGCCGCGCGGCCGGGAGGCGGCGGCGTGGATCGGCCGGCAGCTTGCCGCCGCCGGTCTCGTGCCGGATCGGGTGCTCTGCTCCACCGCCCGCCGCACCCGGGAAACGCTCGAGTTGGCACTGCCCGCCTTGCCCGCTGCGGTGCGCGAGGCGGTGTCGTGGCACGACGAAATCTACGAGCAGCGCGATGACGACGGCTACCTGACCTTTCTCGCCTCGCGGGGCGGCACCGCTTCGGCCCTGATGCTTGTGGGGCACAATCCGGCCACCGCCGTCACGGCGGTCGGGTTGCTCGCTGATCGGAGCGAGGCGACCCGCACGCCGCTTCTCGACTATCCAACCGGCGGTATCGCAGCCTTTGCCTTCGCCATCGAGCGCTGGTCGGACCTCGCACCAGGCACCGGTCGCTTGCTCGGCTTCTGGCGCCCACCCAGGGAGTGAGGAGCGCGGCGCCTCCGCGTCGGCGGAGCACTGCCGAGCTTGGACTCGCCACAGGCCGCGTGCTACAGGCGGGCAAGCCTGAACCACCCATCTGGTCTGTCCTGGGAGACGCCAATGAGCGCCGTCGCCAACCTTCCGCTCTTTCCCCGCTTCTTCTCCAACACCCTCGCCGAGACCGATCCGGAGATCGCCGAAGCCATCGCCCTCGAGCTTGGCCGCCAGCAGCACGAGATCGAGCTGATCGCCTCGGAGAACATCGTGTCGCGCGCCGTGCTCGAGGCGCAGGGCTCGATCATGACCAACAAGTATGCCGAGGGCTATCCGGGCAAGCGCTACTATGGCGGCTGCCAGTACGTCGATATCGCCGAGACTCTCGCCATCGAGCGGGCCAAGCAGCTGTTCGGCGCCGGCTTCGCCAACGTGCAGCCCAACTCGGGCAGCCAGATGAACCAGGCGGTGTTCCTCGCCCTGCTGCAGCCGGGCGACACCTTCATGGGGCTCGACCTCAACTCGGGGGGGCACCTGACCCACGGCTCGCCGGTCAACATGAGCGGCAAGTGGTTCAAGGTCGTCTCCTATGGCGTGCGCCGCGACGACCATCTGCTCGACATGGACGAGGTAGCGCAGAAGGCCCGCGAGCACCGGCCCAAGCTGATCCTCGCCGGCGGTACCGCCTATTCGCGC
>NZ_JAYRYM010000370.1:0-2645 GCF_041917035.1 Devosia sp.
CCGGTGGTTTCGGTATCGAGGACGATCTCTCGCTTCATCGGCTGGTCCCGGCTGGCGCGTCGAGCCTCCGGACCAGGGCGGCGACCGCCCGCCGGGTCGCCGCGATCGGTCCGGACGTCTCGAAGACATAGGTGGCGCGCCCGATCTTTTCGGCCTGCGTCCACTGCCGGGCAAGGATGGCCTCGAGCTTTTCCACACTCATGCCCGGCCTGGCGAGCGCCCTCCTCCGCAGCTCCTGCTCATCGACCGTGGTGACGACCACGGCATCGAAACCCCAATCGACACCATTCTCGAACAGCAAGGGGATATCGACCACCGCGAGGCGTGCGCCCGCGGCCTCGGCATCGGCGAGAAATCCGGCGATCCGCGCCCGCACCAGCGGGTGGACGATGGCCTCGAGCTCGCGCAGCCGCGCGGGCTCGGCGACAAGCAAACGGCTCAGCGCGCCACGGTCGATCGCGCCATCCCGGACCACGCCGGCAAAGGCGTGGCCGACCGGTCCGACCGCGGCGCCGCGGTAGAGCTCGTGTACCGCCTCGTCGGACGAAAAGGTCGGCACCCCGAGCGAGCGGAACGCCTCGAGCACCGTCGACTTGCCGGTCGCGATCGAGCCGGTCAGTCCGAGCTTCAGCATCTAGAGGGTTGCCTCCACGGCCCGGCGGAGCTCGGGCGTCACCTGCGGGCGAATGCCGAACCAGGCCTCGAAGCCCGGCACGGCCTGGTGCAGCAGCATGCCCAGCCCGTCCACGGTAGCAAGGCCGCGCGCCCGGGCCTCGGCAAGCAACGGGGTGACGAGGGGCACGTAGACGATATCGGTGACGAGGGCCTTTGATGGCAGCAGGCCGAGGTCGAGCGTTTCGAAGCGGCTTCCATGCATGCCGATGGAGGTGGTGTTGACCACCAGCCCGGCGCCGCCGGCATGGCGCGCGTAGTCCGCGAGGCCACCGGCGACCACCGGCCCGCCGATCTCGGCGGCGAGCTCTGCCGCCTTCTCAGGGGTTCTGTTGAGCAGCACGATCTGGCCGACTCCCCGCTCGCGCAGGGCGACGAGAATGGCGCGGGCGGCCCCTCCGGCGCCCAGGACGATGGCACGAGCGAGTCCCTCGGACCAGCCGGGCCTCGCCTGATCGAGATTGCCGAGGAACCCCATGTAGTCGGTGTTGAAGCCGCGCAGGCCCCGGGCGCCGGCGACCAGTGTGTTGACGGCAGCGATGGTGCGGGCCAGCGGATCGACCTCGTCGCACAGCGCGAAGACCGCTTCCTTGTGCGGTATGGTGACATTGCCGCCGACGAATTCGCCGCCGCGCACCCGGTCGATGAAGCCGGGCAGCGCCTCGGGGGTTACCTCGATCGCCTCGTAACTGGCGGCAAGGCCATGCTGCGCGATCCAGGTGCCATGGATCAGCGGCGAGCGCGAGTGGCGGATCGGATGCCCGATGACAAAGGCCTTCTTCACCTCGAGGAGTCCTCCATGACGGTCGGCGCGTGCCGACGGAGCGCTGCGAGCAGCGGCAGCAGCGGCAGGCCCAGAATGGTGAAATAATCGCCTTCGATCCGTTCGAACAGCCGGATCGAGGGACCTTCGAGCCGATAGGCACCGACGGAGGCGAGGGCCGCAGCGCCTTCGAGGGCGAGGACGGCGTCCCGCTCTGCCGCGGAAAAGGCCCGCATGGTGAGGCTGGCCGTCTCGACCGTCGACCAGCACAGGCTGCCATCGACAACGAGCGCGATACCGGCGTGCAGGGCATGCGTACGGCCGCGCAGCCGGTCAAGTTGCGAGCGTGCCGCGGGGAGGGAATCCGGTTTGTGCAGCAGGTCGCCACCAAGGGCGAGGACCTGATCGGCGCCGATCACCACCTGGCCGGGCCGCGCTGGCAGCGCCAGGGCCTTGGCCTCGGCGAGGCGCCGGGCGACATCGATCGGCCCGCCACCTTTCCCCAGCACCTGCAATTCGAGCGCCCGCTCGTCGATCTGGGCTGGACTCGCGGCGAATCGCAGCCCGGCCCCGGCCAGCAGGGACTGTCGCGCGGCGCTCTTGGAGGCGAGGATCAGCATGGCCGAGCTTTTCCACACTGTCCTTGTTGGCTCAAGTGGGAGGGCGGTGGACAAGGGAGGGATCGGGCCGGGCCGTCGACTTCTCCCCGCTGCCTTGCGGACCATCCACAGGAACGGCCCCGAAATGGTTAGCGAGCGGTTAACGGGGGAAACGGGGACGAGCGGGGCCAGACTTTGCATGCCATGCACAGGGCCGTTAACGGGTTGTTCACCCTTGTGGCATGGTTAACCTCCGGTAAACCGGGGCCGTCGCCCCGTGACCCGGGATGTGCCTCAACGGATTTCCACAGGGGCCGACAGTGCCTGTCTGTGCCGCTGTGGCGCACCGGCCCGTGGTTGTGCGCATCCGGGAATTCCGGATAAACACCGCCATGATAATGATGCTGAAGAATCCAGATTCTCTTGTTTTGGAGGGGGGCGTGACCGCCAGTCCCGTGGGTAAGCCGCTGCTCGAAGCCGTGCTGGGGAGACGCCCGCAGCGATTGCCGGTCTGGATCATGCGGCAGGCCGGTCGCTATCTGCCCGAGTACCGCGCGATCCGCGCCGAGGTCGGCACGTTCCTCGAGCTGTGCTACACGCCCGAGCTTGCC
>NZ_JAYRYM010000371.1:0-2640 GCF_041917035.1 Devosia sp.
GAAAACCCGGCGCCGACTTGACCACCACCGGCGACTTGCCGATGGCGAGGGCAAAGCTCGCGCCCCGCGAGATGTCGAGGTCGGTGTTGAATTTCGATCGCACCACCTCGACCAGCGGCAACTGCGCTACCGGGTTGAAGAAGTGCAGGCCGATCAGGCGGCTGGGGTTGCGCAGCGGCTCGGCGATGCGCTCGAGCTCGATCGAGGACGTGTTGGTGGCAAGGATCGCGCCCGGCCGGGCCCGCAGCTCGGCATCGGCGAAGATCTGCCGCTTGATCTCGAGCTTCTCGACCACCGCCTCGATCACCAAGTCGGCCCGCGCCAGCCCCTTGCCCTCGGGATCGGCCTCGATCCGGGCGATCGCGTTGTCGATCTCGGTGCGCGTCCTGAGCCGCTTCCTGAACAGCGACTTGGCCCGGCCCAGCGCCGGCTTGATGCGCTCGAGATCGAGGTCCTGCAGCGTCACCCCCATGCCGCGCAGCGCGCACCAGGCGGCGATGTCGCCCCCCATCACGCCGGCACCGATCACGTGGACGCGCCGGAACACCGGTTTCTCCGTGCCCCGCACGCCCTGCTTCTTGAGGCTTTCGGACAGAAAGAACACCCGCCGCAGGTTCGCCGCGGTCGGCGTGCCCATCAGCGGCGCGAAGCCGCCGATCTCCCCCTTGCACATGGCGCGCCAGTCGTCGCCGTGCTGCTGGTAGAGGTCGATCAGCGCGTACGGGGCCGGATAGTGCTCCTTGCGGGCCTTCCTGCCGACCTCGGCGCGCATCCGGTCGGCGGTGAACCGGCGCAGCGGTCCGAGCGCCGCAAGCCGCTTCGACCAGTGCGCCACCCGGCTCTCCCGCCGCTGCAGCACCGCCTTGCGCGCTTCCCAGCGCAGCATGTCGCGATGCCGCACCAGCTTGTCGACGAGGCCCATGCGGCGCGCCTGCGAGGCCCTGAGCAGCTTGCCGGTGAGCATAATCTGCATGGCATCGACCGGCCCCGCCTGCCGCATCGACCGGCCGGTCCCGCCGAAGCCGGGGAAGATGCCGAGATTGACCTCGGGAAAGCCGATGCGGGTCGCGTCCGCATTCACCGCGATGCGGTACCGGCAGGCGAGCGCCAGTTCGAGGCCACCGCCGAGGCAGAAGCCGTGGATCGCGGCGACCATCGGCACCTTGAGCGCCTCGATGCGGTTGAACAGCGCATGCGCCCGCTCCAGCGCCGCCACCAGCACGCCGGGGTCGGCCATCTCGTCGAACTCGCTGACGTCCGCTCCCGCGATGAAGCCCGAGTCCTTGCCCGACAGCAGCACCACGCCGGTGAGTTCGCCGCTCGCGGCCAGCGCCTCGAACGCCTCCACCAACCGCGACAGGTCGACGATGGCCTCGCGGCTCAGCGTGTTGACCGGCGATTTGGGAGTATCGACGGTCAGCCAGCCGATGCCCTCGACATCGATGCGGAACTGCCAGTGCCGGCTGGTGGGGATTTCCGTCCGGGCCATTGCCGGCTCCTTGTTGTTGGGCGCCCGCGGCTCACTCGGCCGCGGTGCCGACCTCGGATGAGCGCCCGAGCTGGCGCGCCGCCAGTTCGTCCGGATCGAAATCGTCCACCCGGATCACCCGGTCCGTGGCCTGGTCGGCGAGCCGGAGTATCGCGGCCTCCGCCTCGGTGAGCACACCTGCGTCCACGGCGTCGGTGATCGCGTCCCGGTCGAGTCGCCTCTCTATCACGCCCTTCTTGATGGCACGCACGAACTTCGTCTCGATCTCCTCGGCCCGGGTGACCTTGATCAGCGCATCCTCGAGCACGCCCGTCACGTCCCTGGGGTCCATCGACACGAAGACCCCCTTCGTCAGCCGGTCGCGGAACTCGCCCGGCACCATCACCGAGCGGGCCAGCCGGTAGGTGGCGCGGTCCGATGCTGGCTTGGCATGCCGGCCCAGCGGGAACACCAGGGCGCGCATCAGGTTGCGCAGCACGGCATTGGGGAAATTGGCGAACACCGCCGCAAAGCTCGACTGCATCGAGAACACCAGGTCCTGGGCCACGGCATCCACCACGGCGCGGTCCGCCTCCGGCCGTCCGTCGTCCTCGTAGCGCTTGAGCACCGCGGACAGCAGGTAGAGGTCGGAGAGGATATCGGCCATGCGGCCCGACAGCCGCTGCTTGCGCTTGAGGTCGCCGCCGAGGAAGGCGACCGTCCAGTCACCGACCAGCGCGAAGCTCTGTGCGTAGCGGCTGAGCTGGCGATACCAGCGCGCCATTTCGTGGCGCACCGGGCTGGCGGCAAAGTGCCCCCCGCTCAGGGCATGGAGGAAACTCCCCGCCATGTTGCGCAGCATGAAGCTCACGTGACCGCGGAACGCCGTGTCGAAAGCCGCGACGCCGGCCTTGCGGTCCTTAGCCTGGGCCGCTTCGATCTCGGCATAGAGGTAGGGATGCGCCCGCAGGGCCCCCTGGGCGAAGGTGATCAGCGTGCGCGTGAGGATGTTCGCCCCCTCGACGGTGATCGCCACCGGGGTCGTCGCATAGGCGGCGAACAGGTAGTTCGTCGGCCCGTCCTGCACCGCGCGCCCGCCATGGATGTCCATCGCGTCATTGACCCGGTCCCGCATCGCTTCGGTGGTGCGGTACTTGAGCAGGGCGGACAGC
>NZ_JAYRYM010000372.1:0-2637 GCF_041917035.1 Devosia sp.
TCCCGCGCGCCGGTCAGATAGGACATCTGCGCGATCTCGAGGCTGTGCTGGATGATCGACTTGCCATCGGCAATCGGCACGCCTTGCGCGAAGGCCGCCAGCGGCAGAGCCGCGGCCATCAAGGCAAGCGCCCTGGCAGGTCGTCTGGATTTAGCGGCAGGGAATGACATCGACAGGCGAGGTGTTGCCGCGCGAGATAAGGCCCGCATCCGGGCTTGCACCCTTGGTGGAAGTCGACACAGTGGAGCCAGTGGTTGCCCAACAATTGGTCTTGGCGATCGGCACTTCGGCGCAGCCCGCGAGAACGGCAGATGCCCCCAGTACAACCGCCCCAGAGATAGAGCGCATAATGATAGTTATGTAATATATTGATTTCATTTAGTAATCACTCCTTCCAGAATTTTGGCCGTTGGGCATAGTCGGCACCGAAGGCGTTGAGACCGGCCTGGCCACCGCCAAGAGCCGTCAGCAAAGGCCCGAGTGCCTTCAGATCGACGTTGAGGACGGTTGAGCCGCGCGGGGAACGTGACAGGACCAGCCGTTGGCCCGGGATCGGGTTCAGGACGAAGTCCAACTCGCCATCGGTCAGGCGGAAGCTGTCATAGTCGCTTGGGGCGGCCTCGCCATTCGGGAAGAGGAGCTGGTTCGGCAGAGCTTCCAGGATCGAGCGGGCTTTCGAGCCGCGGATCTGGCTCGGGAACTGGGTCATCATCACCACGACCACGTTTTTCTTCCGGGCCGTCACCAGCCATTCGGCGAGCTTTCTGGCGAAATACTCGTCGTCGAGAACCTTCCAGGCCTCGTCAATCAGGATCAGTGTCGGGCGCTTTTCCTCGATCAGCATCTCGATGCGGCGGAAAAGATAGCCGAGGATCGCCGTGCGTTCGGTGCCTAGATCGAGGATCTCTGTCAGATCGACCGCCGTCACATCACGGCTGGTGAAATCAACCACCGGCTCTTTGGCCTCGCCGAAGACCCAGCCATAGCGGCCATCCGGTCCCCATTCGCGCAGGCGCTGCGCGAGATCGAGGCCGTCGCCCACATCGCCGAAGAGTTCCTGGAAGGACTGAAAGTTCCTTAGACCCTCGCGCGCCTTCCCGTTCTGGGCGATGGCGGATTTTAGAGCCTCGGATTGCAGGGGCGTCATGGGTCCGGATCGGCTTTCCAGAAGTGCCACCAGCCAGTCGAGGAGCCAGGCTTCCCCGCGCTCTCCGGCCTCGGTCGCGAGTGGGTTCAAGCCCGTTGGACGTCCCGCGCGAACTTCGGCATAGCGACCGCCCAAGGCGTGCACGGCCATTTTGAGACCAGCTTCTTTGTCGAAGATGATCGTCCGGCCCCCTGCCCTTTGCGCTTGGGCGGCAAGGAAGGCGACGGTCGTGGTCTTGCCTCCGCCGGATTTTCCGAGGACGAGGGTGTGGCCATTGGTCGGCTCCGCTGCCGGATCGCCCGGCTCATGGAAGCTGAACCGGTGCAATGAGCCCTGCAGCGTCTGAAAAGCCGTGATCGGCGTCGCCCAGGGGAGACGCGCCTTCTCCGTCCCGGTATCGGCGGCATGGAGAGCTGCCATATCCGCAAAATTGATCGATGACACCGTCATGTCGCGTGCCCGGTAGTCCATGTTGCCGGGATGCATGGCGAAGAAGGCCGCTTCGAGCGCCGTCACTTCGCGCACGAGCCGCATGCCGTTCTGATGCGCTATACCGCGGATGCGAGCGACCTCCGTGTCGAGCGCGCTTTCTGTATCGGCGAAGACCGTGATCGTCATCTGATGGACGCCAAAGCCAAGCGCGCCACTTTCGGCCTTGTCAGCCGCTTCGAAAAGCTGGGCTTCGACAGTGGCGGCGATGTCCTCGGCCGACCGCATTTGCGCGACGCGGCGCTTCACCCGTTCGGCGATGCTGCCCCGTTCAATCGGCGTGTAGCTGTGGGTGATGATCGTATCCTGCGCGGCCCCGAGTGCATCGAGCATTCCGGGCCAGGTCGCAGTGGCATAGGATTTGACATAGAGGACGGCTGCGAGTTTTGGGGTGGACGTCCCCTCTTCGATCTCGACCACGCCTTTGCCAAACTGCACGGAGGCACCTGCGGCGTCCTCCGCGAGGAGGCAATACGGGCTGCGCGGATGCTCCCGCAATTCGCCGGTCAGAAGCGAGGCGTAAAAGCCGACGAGGCTTCCATCGCTGATCTTCATCCGGCGGGTCTTGATGCGGAGGCCGGTCTCAAAGATGGAGGCCACTTCGCGCAATTCTTCCAGACGCCGCGCGGTGTCTTCGCCCCAGACCCGGGCCGCGGCCTTGCCAAAGAGCGGAACTGCGAGGGGTGCCACCTGCCGCCGAACGACGGTCAGGATCAGCACGGAGTCCTGCAGATTGCGGCGGGAAAGCTCCTTGCCCCAGGCCTTGTCGATGTCGGCCGCAAAGCTCGTCCCATGGATCGGCGCAATACCGGTCTCTGCGGGGCGCATCATCCGGTGCAGGTAAAAGGTGAACCGCTCGTCGAGCGTGTCGAGGAGATGTGCAAACCCCGCCCGAAGGGCTGAGACCGCAGCCGCACCGGAGGTAACGCCGTCGATGCCCGTCACCTCGAGCGACAGCATCAGCGCGTTGTCCCTTGTGCGGACGACCTCGTCATCAAGCT
>NZ_JAYRYM010000373.1:0-2635 GCF_041917035.1 Devosia sp.
GGCCGCAAGCGGGGCAGCGTCGTGCTGCAGGTCGCCGGCGCCATGGCCGGGGTTTCCCGCACTTCGGGCGCCACCCATGGCGCAGCAGCGAGGCGCTGATGAGCGCCTCGCTGCACTCCGTCGCCGTGGTGATCGCCCACACGCCGGTCTGGGTCTGGGGGCTCTATGCGCTGCTGCTGGTCCTCGGCCTTCGGCGCACGCGTGACGTTACCCTGCCGCTATGGCGGGTGCTGATCCTGCCGGCGGTCGTGACGGTGCTCGCGGTCTCGAGCGTCATCGGCGCCGGCCTCGGCACGCTGCCCGTGATACTCGTCGGCCTTGCCGCCGGCGGCGCGGCGGGCTGGCGGCTCGAGCCGGCCGGTGCCACCCGCCGCCTGCCCGGCGGCAGGCTCCGTCTGCGCGGCGAATGGTGGACGCTTCTCCAGCTCGCGCTGGTGCTCGTCCTGCGCTACCTCGCCAACGTCGTTGCCGCCATCGATCCCGTGCTCCACGCCAACCCGGCCTGGCACCTGGGCACTGCGTTTGCGACCGCCGCCCTGTCCGGGCTGTTCCTCGGCCGCACCGCGGCGAGGCTGCGCGTCTGCTTCGCGCCCGCCCTGCCCTCGGCATCCGCTTGATGGCGCTGACAAGCGAGGTCTGCGTCGCCGGATGAAAATTGCGCTTGGTCAAGACGCGCCTGCGCTTCTGGGCGTTCCCTGTCACCAGGTTTCTCTGGAGGTTGTGTTGCGCGGAGTACTCGTGGCCTTCATGCCCGTCTTGGCACTCTTTTTCGTACCTCCTGCGATTTCCCAGGAAAACCTGGTCTTCAGCACGCCGGAGGACGCGGTCGCCGCCTATCTGGATGGTGTAGCGAGGCATGACTTCGACGGGATTCTCGCGGCGACGGCGCTCGAGAAGCTCTATCTGGACTTCGACTTCGCCGCATACGTGGAGTCGCTGGGCGGGGTGACGCCTTCGGTGCCGGCACCGGCCAGCGACCCGCTGCTCGTCGAGATCAACAAGGCGGCTTTCGCGGCGGGCATGGCCCAGCAGGTGAAGATGCTCACCTATTTCCTGTTGCGCCGATGGGACCTGACCCAGGACAGGATTGTCCCCCTGCAGCCGGGAGACGGCGCTGCCCTGGCAGCCGCTCTCGACCCGCGGCGGCTGGATGACCTCAAGCTGATCAGGGTCGGAACGCCAAGGCCGAAACTGATGGGTGAGCAGAAATACCAGGAGCATGCCGCGCAGCGCGCCCGGTTCTTTGGCGCCGACGAGTTCACCGAGCGCGTCGCCTTGATCGCGTTCGAAGGCCAGACCTACGAAATGGGCTTCCAACTGATGCGGTTCGATGCGGGCTGGACGATCTCGGCGCAGTCATCGCCTGTCGGCAACACGAGTCCCGCCGGGGTGCCATGGCCGATGACCCCCGAGGAGTTCGACGACCTGCTCGAATAGGGTCAGCCGGACGACGTCCGAGATGCCGTCGTCATTCGGCGGCGGCGAAAGCATGCGCGTGGATGATCTCGCCGATCTCGGCGCGGCACGAACCGCAACTGGTGCCGGCCGTGGTGAACGCCGCGACGGCCTCGACCGTGGTGCAGCCGTGCCGGGTCACCGCGGCGGCGATGGTGTTGATGCCCACGGACCGGCAGGCGCAGACGATGGCGCCGCCATCCGGGCGGTCGAGGCTGGGCCGGCCGGCCAGCACGGCCGCAGCCGAGAGACCGTCCGCGGCGAGCAGATCGGCGGCCCACTGGCGGGCAACCAGCACCGGCTCGGACGACAGCCAGAGCGCCGCCTGCAGGCGGCCATCCACCAGCAGGGCAAAGCCGCGTCGGCCACTCCGGACATCGTTGAGAGTCTCAACCCTGGCCGCTCCAAACATGCGGGTCAGCAGCACGTCGAAATCGGCGGGGACGGTGTCGAAGGCGATCTCGCCGCGCCAGCCGCCGGCAGCCGGCGCTATCGCCCAGTAGCTCGTTTCGAGCGCCGGCCGCTGCCGCGAAACGAAGAAGCCATAGAGGGCCACCTCGACGGGTTCGGCAAAGACTTCGGCCATCTTGAGCGCCGGCTGGCCCGAGACGGGGTCGGTCCTTGCCGCGACCACGGCGTCGACCCGACCGGAGGACGCGAACTGGTCGGTCCAGTGCATGGGCACGAAGACCTCCCCGCGTCGCTGACGATCGGTGACCAGCGCGCGGACGGTTGCCGATCCATGTGCACTGGTGAGGCGAACGAGACAGGCGCGGCGAATGCCCGCGGCCGCCGCGTCGTCAGGGTGGATCTCGACGAACGGCTCGGCGAAATGCGCGGCAAGGCGGGGCGTCTTGCCGGTGCGCGTCATGGTGTGCCAGTGGTCGCGCACCCGGCCGGTGTTGAGACGCAGGGCACCCGGCGCCGGGGCGAATGCGGGCGGCGGCTTTAGCGCTACGAAGCGGGCTCGTCCATCCGGGGTGAAGAACCGTCCGTCGGCGAACAGGCGCGCGGAGGGAGCGGCCCGCACCGGCCATTGCACCGGCTGCAGCCCGTCGTAGTCGGCTCCGATCAACCCTGTGAGATCGAAGTCGCGACGGCCATCGTTCTCGAAGCTGCTGAGCGCAACGTGCTCGGCGAAGATCTCCGACGGCCGACGATAGGAAAAGGCATCGCCATG
>NZ_JAYRYM010000374.1:0-2605 GCF_041917035.1 Devosia sp.
ATCGCGCACAAGAGTCACCACGCCACCGGGCAGGACGAGAAATACAGGGTGCTGCCCTACCCCGAACTCTACATCGACGCGGGCTTCCGCTCGGCGCAGGAGGTGCTGGAGGCCGGGATCGATATCGGCACGCCGATCGTCTACGCCCCGAGCGTCACGGAACTGGCCAACGGGCGCATCGCCGGCACGTCGGTCGACGACCGGGCGGCCTGCGCGGTGATGATCGAGGTGGCCAAGGCGCTGCTCGAGGTGAAGAAGCGCCCGACGGTGCATTTCGTGTTCTCGGTGCAGGAGGAGTTCAACCTGCGCGGGGCGATCACCGCGGCGCAGGTGCTGATGCCCGACGTGGCGATCCAGCTCGACCTGATCCTCGCCACGGACACGCCGGACATGGCGGCGCGCGGCGACGTGAGGCTGGGCGGCGGACCTGCCATCTCGCTCTACTCGTTCCACGGCCGCGGCACGCTCAACGGAACATTGCCGCATCCGGCCATGGTGACGCTGTTCGAGCAGAGCGCGCAGGCGAGGAAGCTGCCCTTGCAGCGCAGCGCCCATATCGGGGCACTGACCGACCTGAGCTACGTGCAGCTGGTCGGCCAGGGCGTGGCGTCGATCGATGTCGGCTTTCCGATGCGCTATTCGCACTCGGCGCTGGAAGTGTGCGACCTCGCCGACCTCGAGCAGCTGCGGGAGCTGCTGGTCGAGGCGCTGCCGCGGATCGACAAGGATTTCAGCCTCGACAGGGACGACTACGTCTGATGCGCTACTATCTCGGGATCGATATCGGGACGTTCGAGTCAAAGGGCGTGCTGGTCGATTCCGACGGCCGGATCGTCGCCCAGGCGGCGCGGCCGCACAAGATGCTGGTGCCGCAGCCGGGCTGGGCGGAGCATCGCCCGCGGGAGGACTGGTGGGGCGATTTCTGCTTTCTGTCCAACAAGCTGATCGCCGACAGCCGGGTGGCGCCGACCGACATCAAGGCGGTGGCGGCGAGCGCCATCGGGCCGTGCATGCTGCCGGTCGACAAGGATGGCGAGCCGCTGATGAACGGCGTGCTCTACGGCGTCGATACGCGGGCGGCCAAGGAGATCGCCGAGCTCACCGATCGGATCGGCGAGGCGGTGCTGCTCGAGCGGTGCGGCAATGCGCTGACCTCGCAGTCGGTCGGCCCCAAGATCCTGTGGCTCAAGCGCAACCGCCCGGACCTCTTCGCGCGGACGGCCAAGGTGCTGACCTCGACGACCTACATCGTGCAGCAACTGACCGGCCGCCACGTCATCGACCACTACTCGGCCGCGAATTTCTCGCCGCTCTACGACGTCGGCAGGCTCGGCTGGACGGACGACCTGGCGGACGACATCATCGGCCTCGAGGGGCTGCCGGAGATCCTGTGGACCACCGAGGTCGCCGGCGAGGTGACGGCGGCGGCGGCGGCCCAGACCGGGCTCGCGGCCGGAACGCCGGTCACCACCGGGACCATCGATGCCGGTGCGGAGGCGCTCAGCGTCGGCGTGCTCGATCCGGGCGACATGCTGCTGATGTATGGTTCGACCATCTTCATCATCGAGATCACCCCCGTGCGGGTGCCGGACGCGCGGCTGTGGTACGCGCCGTGGTTCTTCCCCGGCCAGCATGCCGCGATGTCGGGGCTGGCGACCTCGGGCACGCTCAGCCACTGGTTCCGCGAGCAGTTCGCCAAGGAACTCGACCCCGAAACCGCCGTGGTGACGCTGGCCCGCGAGGCGGAGGGCTCGCCGCCCGGCGCCAACGGGCTGGTGCTGCTGCCGTACTTTTCCGGCGAGCGGACACCGATCCACGACACCGGGGCCAAGGGCGTGCTGTTCGGGCTCGATCTCACGCACACGCGCGGCGACATCTACCGCGCCGTGTTCGAGGGCATTGCCTTCGGAACACGGCACGTGTTCGAGACCTACGCCGATGTCGGGCAGGCACCGCGCGCCATCCTTGCCGCCGGCGGCGGCACCAAGAACCGGGTGTGGTCGCAGGCGACCTCGGACGCGTCGGGACGCACGCAGATCGTGCGGCAGAAGACGGTGGGGGCATCGTACGGGGACGCCTTCATCGGGGCCCTGGCCATCGGCGACGCGCGGCCGGGCGATATCCGGACCTGGAACCCGATCGAACGGGAGATCTCGCCGGATGCCGGGCTCAGCGGGCTGTATGACCGGCGGTACCGGGTATTCCGGGAATTGTACGAGCGCAACAAGGACCTGATGCGGGGGCAGTGAGGACCCGCAAACCCCTCCGCGGAGGGTGGCGGTGGCGCGACGCGAGACCGCTCGCCTCACAGCATCGCCACTGCCCCTCACCCGCCCTGCTGCGCAGGGCACCCTCTCCCTCAAGGGGAGAGGGAAGACAGGAGAGATCGATGACCACCCCCTACGCCCAGGCCCTCGACGAACTCGGCGCCGTGATGGCGAGGCTCGATGACCATGCGGTCGAGCACGCCTGCCGGCTGGTCGAGGAGGCCGACAGGATCGTTCTGCACGGGCTGGGACGCGAGGGCCTGCAGGTGCGGGGGTTCTGCATGCGGCTGTTCCACATGGGGCTGAACGTCTCGATGGTGGGCGACATGACGACGCCG
>NZ_JAYRYM010000375.1:0-2583 GCF_041917035.1 Devosia sp.
GGATCATCAGATGGGTTCCGTCCGCTTCGACGGTGAAGGAGACGGTGGCCAGCGAGACCGAGATGCGCTGGCCGTTCATCGTCATCTCGTAGGTGTAGACGATGCGGCTGTCCGGCACGATGTCGTGATAGCGCACATCAAAGGTGTACAGGTCGGCGCCCATCCGGTCCGCGTTGTACTCGCGCCCACCCTCCCGGAACTCGAATACGGCAGAGGCGTTGGCGGGATCCGGCGAGCCGAACCACTGCCGCTTGAATTCCGGTTTCGACCAGGCCGAGAACACCTTCGAGACCGGGTGCGGGTAACGTCGATGCACCGTGAATGTGCCATGCACAATCGACCGTTCGGTCATAGAGGCTCCGTTTCACTCTGCAGCAGGGCAGGTCTCAGCGTTTGTCGTCATCCGGCGGCAGAGCGTCGAGGAACGCGCCCAGCCGATCGAGGCGCCTCTCCCATCCGACCCGCCTGTCGTTCAGCCACTTTTCGACCATTCCAAGCGCGCCGGCATCCATAGTGCAGGTCCTGACCCGACCGACCTTTTCGGTCCGAACCAGCCCGCTTTCCTCCAGCACCTTGAGGTGCTGCACCACGGCGGGCAGCGACATCTCGAACGGCTCGGCCAACTCGCTGACCGAGGCCGGGCCGTGGCTCAGCCGATCGACCATCCGCCGTCGCGTGGGATCGGCAAGCGCCTGAAACATCAGGTCCAGCGGCACTTCTTGGTTAAGCATAGAATTAAGTATGCATTCCCGATCATGCTGTCAATGGCCGGCTCGGCAGCCTTCGAGCGGACGTCAGGCCACCTGCGCCTGTGGGGCAGGACGGGAAGCGTCGAGACTTGACGGTGGCGGAAAGGCGAGCGCCATCGCTGCCGCTGACAGTCCCACGGCCGCTGACGCGACATAGAGCCAATGGTAGGTTCCGAAGGTATCATAGAGCCAACCACCGCCAACCGGCCCGAACGCCATGCCGGTGCTGGAGGTCATGGTCGCCGCCCCCAGGACGGTGCCCATCACCTTGGGTCCGAAATAGTCGCGGGCCAGCACCGCGTAGAGCGGCATCACGCCGCCATAGGCCATGCCGAGCAGCGCTGCCAGCGCATAAAACCCCGACAGTTCGGTGACGTAGATGTAGACGAAGATGCCGACGGCCTGCAGGGCCAGGCCGGCAACCAGCACGCGCCGCACCCCGAACCGATCGGCCGCGATCCCGAAGGCCAGCCGTCCGACGAGGCCCGCCACGCCTTCGACGCTGTAGATACTGGCTGCAGCAAGGGCGGAGGCTCCACAGATTGTCGCGTAGCTGACCGTATGGAAGATAGGCCCCGAATGGGCTGCGCAACACAGAAAGAAGGTCGCCGCCAGGACGATGAACTGCGGCGACCTGAGCACCGCGCCGACAGAGAGCCGGCGATCCGGTGCGGCCGCCTCCTGCCGGTCGTGCCCGTTCGGCCCCGGTTCGGCCAGGGCCGGTCTGCGCCGGATGAGGAGGGCAGCCGGCATCAGCATTGCCAGCGCTCCGATCGCGATGCTCAGCATGGCCGCCCGCCATCCGTAGGTCTCGATCAGCAGGCTCGCAAAAGGCGTGACCACCATCGGCGCTACGCCGCCACCGACGGAAACCAGCGACACGGCAAGACTGCGATTCTTGTCGAACCAGCCGACCGTGGCCGCCATGATCGGGGCGAAGAAGGCGCCGCCCGAAGCGCCGACCAGACCGCCATAGGCGAACTGGAAGCTGAGCAGGTCGGTCGCCCGGCTGGCCAGCACCAGCCCGGCAACCAGCAGCAGTGAGGCCAGGAGCACGACCGGCCGTGCGCCGATCCGGTCGCTGAGCGCGCCCCAGCCGAACCCCGCGACGCCCATAACGACGAACCCCCCCGTCATCGCGCCGGATATTCCGGCTCGCGTCCATCCCGTCTCCGCCGCTATGGGTTGCAGATAGACGGGTAGCGCGAACATCGCTCCCATCGCTACGCAGGTGATCACCGCTCCCGCGGCAACCACCACCCAACCATAATTCGAGCGCATTCAAGAACCCCTTCGCCAGCATCACAGCATAGACGAGCGGCTGCACGCTACTTCGACACGCGTGCTCGCGTCTTCGTTGCGATGGCCCGGCCTCACGTTTTGGCTAGACTGGCAACTGGATGGCGGGAGGGAAGGACTGCGCGATGATTCCACCGGGACCCGGTGAGGTGAGGCTGCGACGGGCGCTTGCCCCGCTGTCGTTCCCGTTCATCGAAGAGCGATCGATCAAGTTCTCGCCCGGGCGGGCTTCGGCCGATCGGCTGCTCCTGAGCTTCGTGGCGCGAAGCCTGGACCCGGACAGGAAGTCGAGCCTCAGCGCCGTTACCCTGCAGTTGGGGCTAACGCCGGAAGATGCAGGGCAACTCATCGAGTTGGTGGACCATGCCGAGACGGTTCACTTCGGGGCCGAGCACGATCGCGACATCGCCCTGAAGCTCTATCTGGAGTTCCCCGTCGGTGCGGTCCTGCCGGCACTGGTTCCACCCGGAACCATCTTCTTTGCCGCCAAGTGGGTATCCGGCGGTCGGGCGACCTTCTCGATCTACCGTGATTT
>NZ_JAYRYM010000376.1:0-2581 GCF_041917035.1 Devosia sp.
CGACATGACCAGCGGGGTGCGCTTCACCGAGGACTACACCGACCCCGAATCGGACATGGCGCGGCTGGATGTTGCGGCGGGGTGGAAGCCGCCGCCGGCGGGGGCGCATTGGCCGGGCACGGTGCTCGAGCTGATCGGCAGCCTCGAGGTTGGCGAGGCCGCGCATGGTGGCCGCTTCGCCTACCGATCGATCGAGACCGATGTCCTGGCGCTGGCACTGGAGCGGGCGACCGGCAGGCGGCTCCCCGACCTGCTGTCGGAACTGCTCTGGCAGCCGCTCGGCATGGAGGAAAGCGGCAACATCACCGTCGACGCCGCGGGCTTTGCCCTCGGCGATGGCGGGCTCAGCGCGACCTTGCGCGACTACGGTCGTTTCGGACAGATGGTCCTCGACCATGGCGCCGGGATTGTGCCCGAGAGCTGGATCGCGGCGACCCGGAGCGCCGATCACGCCGTGTTCGGGGCACCCTATGACGCCGTGCTGCCGCGCGGTGGCTATCGCAACCAGTTCTGGGTGGAGGAGGAGGAGGTCGGCCGCAACCTGATGGCGCGTGGCGTCTTCGGGCAGCTCATCCACATCGACTTCGCCCGCCGGACGGTGGTGGTGAAGCTCTCAAGCTGGCCGCACTTCGTCAACCCGGGCTGGACGAAGGCGACACTTGCCGCGGTCAGGCGGATCGGCGCGGCGCTCGGCTGATCGGCAGCAGGTCGCGCGGCAGGGGGGCCATCACCTCGCAGCCGGCATCGGTGATCAGCACCTGGTCCTCGATGATGAAGCCGCCGAGGCCGTCGATGTACCAGGGCGTCTCGAAGGCCATCACCATGCCGGGCTCGAGCACGGCGTCGGACCCGGCGGCGATGAAGGGCCACTCCTCGCTCCAGATCGAGGCACCGACCCCGTGGCCGAAATGGCCGCGCCCGTAGGCCTCGAAGCCCTGGTCCCACATCCGCGTCGCCGTCACCCGGTAGATTTCGGCCAGCGGCGTGCCGGGCGCGAGGCAGGCGAAACCAGCATCGAAGCTGCGCCGGAGTGCGTCATGGATGCGGCGTGCCTCGGGGTGCGGGGTGCCCGCGACGGCGGTGCGCCCGCCATCCGAACTGTAGCCGGCGACGACGCAGCCGACGTCGATCTTGACGAGGTCGCCGTCCTCGAGCGGGCCGCCGGGCGCAAAGCCGTCGCTGGCGACCGAGATGTAGGCCCAGCTCGACTGCGGCGCCGGGTGGCCGCGGCGCTCGGCCTCGGCCAGCGCCCCGGCACGCCAGATGGCGGTCAGCTGCGCGGCGTCCATGCCGGGTTCGGCGGCCTCGAGCAGGTCGGTCAGGCCGGCGCGGGCATAGAGCGCCGCATGGCGCAGCCGCTCGATCTCGGCCGGTCTCTTGATGGCCCGCAGCCGCTCCACCAGCCGCGTGCAATCGCGCCAGGCGACCGGAACGGCGGCGAAGGCCGGGTAGTCGGCGGCGGGGACGAAGCCGAGCTCGAGCCCGATCCGGCCCTTGAGGAGGCCGCGTGCGGCGAGACAGTCGCGCAACTGCTCGAGCGCCTCGGCGAGATCGTACTGGGCCGGACGGGGCTGGCGCAGCGGCAGGTCGGGCAAGGGTTCGGGGAAGCGTCCGGTCTCGACCCAGAGCCGATGCGTGCGGACGTCGCCAATGCCGGATTGTCGTGCGAAGTCGCGGGCCTGCAGGTCGCCGACCACGGCCGCCAGCGGCGCTTCGGGATCGGCCGGGACCAGCACGAATGCGGCGCCGGCGCGCCGCCAGTATGTCGCCACGCCCGGAAAGGCGCCGGTGGCGTAGATGATCGATTCCGGCTGGGCGAGGACGAGGGCGTCGAGACCCTCGTCCTGCATCAGCCGGGCGGCACGGTGCCGGTCGAGAAAGCCCGGCACCCTCCCGTCCTTACTTGGTGGTCAGGTTGTAGTAGACGATGTCCGAGGACGAGCCCTGGACGAAGCCCTCGACATTGGCGCGCTCAGCCCGCTGCGAGGTGGACTGGAACATGATGATGTACGGGCCGTCGTCGAGCACCTTCTTCTGCAGATCGATATACATCTGCTTGCGGGTGGCCTCGTCGCGCTCCTTGGCGGCAGTCGCGGTCATCGCCGTGAGTTCGGGCGAATCCCAGCTGTTGCGCCAGGCGAGCGGCTTGCCGCCGGTTGCCGCGTCGGTGTTGTCGGTGTTGGTGACAAAGCCGTCGGCATTGGTGTGCGGGTCCATGTAGTCCGGGCCCCAGTAGACCATCAGCGCCTGGTGCTCGCGCGCCCGGTACTTGGTCAGCATCGGCGCCATCTCGGAGGAGACGATGTTCACCTTGACCCCGCCCTCGGCAAAGGTTGCCTGGACGGTCTGGGCCAGGTTGGTGAAGGGCGCGAAGTTCGGCGCGTCGAGGTCGAGCGAGAAGCCGTCCGGATAGCCGGCCGCCGCCAGCAGTTCCTTGGCCTTGGCCGGATCGAAAGTGTACGGGTTCTCGTCGTACGAGGCCCAGAAGCCGGTGGCCCAGAACGACTGGTGCACCTGGGCGCTGCCCTTGAGGAACGAGTTGGCCATGCCGTCATAGTCGACCAGGTAGCGCAGGGCCTGG
>NZ_JAYRYM010000377.1:0-2576 GCF_041917035.1 Devosia sp.
AGGGCAATGGCATCCTGGGCAAGAAGGTGGCCTACGTCACCGGCGACAGCCAGACCAAGGCCGACGCTGCGCGCGACTCGGCGCGCCGCATGATCGAGCGCGACGGCGCGGTGATGATCACCGGCGGATCGTCGTCGGCCGAGGCCATTGCGGTGCAGGGCCTGTGCCAGGAAATGGGCGTCATCTTCATGGCGTCGCTCACCCACTCCAACGACACCACCGGCAAGGACAAGAAGCGCTACGGCTTCCGCCACTTCTTCAACGCCTACCAGTCCGGTATCGCGATTGCGCCGACGCTGTCCAAGGCCTACGGCACCGATCGCGTCGCCTATCACCTGACCGCCGACTACACCTGGGGCTGGACGCAGGAAGAATCGATCAAGAACGCTACCGAGGCGCTCGGCTGGAAGACGCTGGCTCCGGTGCGGACGCCGGTGGGCGCGGGCGACTTCAGCCAGTACATCACACCGGTCCTGAACTCGGGCGCCGACGTGCTGATCCTCAACCACTATGGCTTCGACATGGTCAATTCGCTGACCCAGGCCGTGCAGTTCGGCCTGCGCGACCGCCAGGCCAACGGCAAGGACTTCCAGATCGTCGTGCCGCTGATCTCCGATCTGATGGCCAAGGGCGCTGGAGCCGCCATCAAGGGCATCTACGGCACCTCGAACTGGGACTGGCAGCTGGGCGACGAGGCCTCCAAGGCCTTCACCAAGTCGTTCGGCGCCAAGTACGGCCAGCCGCCGAGCCAGGCCGCCCACACGTCCTACGTCCAGGCCATGCTCTACGCCGATGCCTGCGAGCGCGCCGGCAGCTTCTACCCGCCCGAGGTCATCAAGGCGCTCGAGGGCTACGAGTTCGACGGCCTCGGCAACGGCCCGACGCTGTACCGCGCCGAGGATCACCAGTGCTTCAAGGACGTCTTGGTGGTGCAGGGCAAGGAGAGCCCGGCCAACCCGTTCGACCTGCTGCAGGTGGTGGACGTCGCCAAGAAGGATGCCGTGACCTACGATCCGGCGATCTTCGGTGGCGAACTGGGCCCCGACACTCCGGCCATGTGCTGACCGCGGCGCCGCTATCGCGAACCCCGGCGGTCGACCCTCCTCGCTGACCGCCGGCTCCTCGGCCGGGTCGTTCGTTCCCCCGAGAACGAATGGCCCGGCAAGGGGCGACGCATGTGACGCAGGCCTGCCCGCCGGCGGGACGACCTGCCTCTCATTCGTTTCCTGCGCGCCCGTCCGGGTGTCCCGGATTGGCGCCCGTCGCGCCGGATGGCGCATGGAGTGACTGATGGAAGCCCTGCTCGCCCAGCTTCTCAACGGCCTCGACAAGGGGGGTGCCTACGCCCTCATCGCGCTGGGGCTGACCCTCGTGTTCGGCACGCTCGGTGTCGTCAACTTCGCGCATGGCGCGCTGTTCATGCTCGGCGCCTTCTGCGCCGTCGCCTTCCGCCAGTTGATCACGCTCGAGACCATCACCATCGACCCCGACCAGCTCTCGCCCTGGGGTGCCCCGCTCGAGATCAAGACCCCGCTGGCCCAGACCTGGTTCGGCGAGTGGGGCGGCCTGATCATCGAGTATTCCGTGCCGCTCTCCATCCTGCTGGCCATCCCGGTCATGCTGCTGGTCGGCATCGCCATGGAACGCGGCCTGATCAAGCACTTCTACAAGCGCCCGCACGCCGAGCAGATCCTCGTCACCTTCGGCCTCGCCATCGTGCTGCAGGAAGTGATCAAGGCGATCTTCGGCGCCAACCCGATCAGCCAGCCGATGCCGTCGGCGCTGCAGGGCGCCGCCGATATCGGCAGCTGGCTCGGGCTGACCCCGAATTCGGTGACCTACCCGTGGTGGCGGCTCACCTATTTCGTCTTTTCGATCGGCATTCTGTCGGCGGTGTTCGCCTTCCTGCGCTTCACCACCTTCGGCATGGTGGTGCGGGCCGGCATGGTCGACCGCGAGACGGTCGGCATCCTCGGCATCAATATCGGCCGGCGTTTCACCATCATGTTCGGCATCGCCGCCGTCGTCGCCGGGCTCGCCGGCGTCATGTACACGCCGCTGGTGCCGCCCAACTATCACCTGGGCATGGATTTCCTGGTGCTGAGCTTCGTCGTCGTCGTGGTCGGCGGCATGGGTTCGCTGCCCGGCGCGGTGGCCGCCGGCTTCCTGCTCGGCATCCTGCAGAGCTTCGCCTCGATGAACGAGGTCAAGTCGCTGCTGCCCGGCATCGACCAGATCATCATCTACCTGACCGCCGTCGTCATACTGCTCGTGCGTCCGCGGGGCCTGCTCGGCCGGCGCGGCGTGATGGAGAGCTGAAATGCTGCAGTTTTTCAACGTCCCGAGGCGCGACCTCCTGACCTTCCTGGTGTTCTCGGCGGTGGTGCTCACCATGCCGATCTGGCTGTCGCCGCTCGGCGCCGCCTATCCGGGGCTGATGCAGAAATTTGCCATCTACGCGATCTTCGCGCTCGGCTTCAACGTGCTGTTCGGCCTCACCGGCTACCTCAGCTTCGGCCACGCCGCCTTTGTCGGGGTGGGCTCGTACACCGCCGTCTGGTCGTTCAAGCTGCTGA
>NZ_JAYRYM010000378.1:0-2573 GCF_041917035.1 Devosia sp.
CCGATGCGGAGCTGGCGCGCAGCATCGCGCTCGAACACGACCAGACGGTCATCGCCGATGCCGTCCGACAGCTCGAGGCGGAGTTTCCGGCCTACTACCAGGCCGGCAAGCAGATGGCCGCAGCCTATGTCGCCCAGGGCCCGGAAGGCGGCAATAAGCTGATGGCGGATTTCGATGCCGCCGCGCAGCGGCTCGCCGATTCGACCAAGGCCATGGTGGATGGCGCCGACTGGTTCGGCACCTACTCCGTGCTCGACAGCCAGGCCCGTCGCAAGGCGCTGCTCGATGCCGAGTTCTTCCGCAATGTGAGTCAGCTGGTCACCTACACGGTACTGGTGATCGCCATCGGTGGCATGACCGCCTTCATTGCCGGCTACGTGCTGCGCCGGTTGCGCGACATCTCGAGCAAGATCAAGCGCATTTCCGAAGGCGACTACACCGTCGAGGTGTACGGCTCACGGGTCTGGGAGGAACTCAAGGACATTGCCGCGGCAGCCGAGATGTTCCGTCTCAATGGCCTCAAGGTCGAGGAGATGACCGAGGCCGATCGGGCCGGCCACGAGTCGCGCGCCAGCGAGCGCCGCCGCATGATGCAGGAACTGCAGCGCGCGTTCGGCACCGTGGTCGATGCCGCGCTCGAGGGCGATTTTTCGCAGCGGGTGCGCACGGAATTCGCCGATGACGAACTCAACAAGCTCGGCGAGAGCGTCAACAACCTCGTCGGCGAGGTCGAGCGCGGGCTGAACGAGACGGGTGCGGTGCTGACCGCTCTGGCCAACACCGATCTCACCCATCGCATCCACGGCCAATATGCCGGTGCCTTCGCCAAGCTCAAGACCGATACCAATGCGGTCGCCGATCGCCTCGAGGAGATCGTCGGCAACCTGCGCGGTGCTTCGGGGACGCTGAAGCTCGCGACGGGCGAGATCCTCTCGGGCATCAACGACCTCAGCGAGCGGACCACCAAGCAGGCGGCGACGATCGAGGAGACTTCGGCCGCGATGGAGCAGTTGGCGCAGACCGTCAACGACAACGTCCATCGGGCGGCCGAGGCCAGCAACAATGCGGTCAGCGTTTCGAACGCGGCAAGTGCGGGCGGTGAGGTGATGCAGCAGGCGACGCAGGCGATGGAGCGCATCACCACGTCGTCGGGCAAGATCTCCAACATTATCGGCATGATCGACGACATTGCCTTCCAGACCAACCTGCTCGCCCTCAATGCCTCGGTCGAGGCGGCGCGGGCCGGGGAGGCCGGCAAGGGCTTTGCCGTGGTCGCGGTCGAAGTCCGCCGCCTCGCCCAGTCGGCGGCCGGCGCCTCGCAGGAGGTCAAGGCGCTGATCGAGCAGAGCGGGACCGAAGTGCGGGTCGGTTCGAAGCTCGTCACCGATGCCGCCGACAAGCTCGCGGCAATGGCCGTCCACGCCCGCACCAATCTCGAGCTGCTGGAAGGGATCTCCCGGGAAAGCCGGAGCCAGGCCTCTGCCATCGACGAGGTGAACGTGGCGGTGCGCCAGCTCGACGAGATGACCCAGCACAATGCTGCGCTGGTGGAACAGACCAATGCAGCGATCGAGCAGACGGAGGCGCAGGCCAGCGAGCTCGACCGGGTCGTCACGGTATTCACCGTGAGCGATGCGGGCGGGACCAGCGTCGAACCGCCAGCGCGGCGAAGCGCCCAGGCAACCCGGCAGGCGACGAAGCGCGCCTATCTCAGCTCCGGCAACGCCGCCATCAGCGCAGACTGGAACGAGTTCTAGCCCGGCCCGGCCGATACCGGCGCGGACAGTCAGCGCTTTCTTAACATCGCGTGCGTAGGCTACCTCCGAGACGGCATCCGTCTCGGGGGAACACACATGCCCGATACGACGATCCCGGACGAACCGGTGCGTCTGCTCGCGCTCGTCCCGGCAGCCCTGGTCGCGCTGATGGCCGTGGCGGCGGGCAGCGCGTCGGCCTACGCCCCGCCCGATACCGGCGATATGGCCGTGGTTTTCCCGCCCTGGGTCGATGCCGCCGGGGCCTACGCGGCAGTGCTGGCGGCCGGCGGCCGGTTTGCCGGCGGCAGCCGGTTCGACAACATCCCCATCGCCAACGCGCGGGATGTCGGCTTCAAGGCCCGGGTTCTGTCCGAAGGCGCCCTCTTCATCGTCGCGGCCACCGGCGTCTGCGGTCCGGTCTCGTCCCCTCCTGCACCTGGTGAGCTCTCATGAACATCGATGCCCTGCGCCTCCGTGCCTCCTATGTGATCGCCGCTGTCGCACTGGCCATGTGTCTGGCGTCGGTTGCCACCGAACTGCTGCTGCAGGGCGGAGTCGGGCTTGCCGGCATGCTGGCGGGAGGCGCCATGCTGGTGTTGTTCGTCACGGGCCTCGCGGCACGCAATTCCGCTGCCTTCCGGCTGACGGCGGTGTCGGTCATGATGGCCGAGGTGGTTGCCCTGTTGATCGCCGCACGCGGCAACCCGATCCAGATCGACCTGCACATGGCGTTCTTCGCCGGCCTGGCGCTGTGCGCCCTGCTCTACGACATCCGGGCGATCCTGCTCGGCACCGTGCTGGTTGCGGTGCATCACC
>NZ_JAYRYM010000379.1:0-2572 GCF_041917035.1 Devosia sp.
GCAAGGACATCATCCCCTACATCGTCAAGAACGGTTCCGCCTGGGCGCATCGCTTCCCGCGCTCGTGCGTGCGCTCGCCCAACGAGGAGGTCGCCTACTGGCGGGACGTCGGAACGGTGGATGCCTACTGGAAGGCCAATATCGACCTGACCGACGTGACCCCGCAGCTCGATCTCTACGATCGCGACTGGCCGATCTGGACCTTCGCCGAGATCACCCCGCCGGCCAAGTTCGTCCACGATTTCGACGGCCGACGCGGGCAGGCGGTCAACTCGCTGGTCTCCGGCGACTGCATCGTGTCCGGCGGGCAACTGACGCGCACGCTGCTGTCGACCGGCAGCCGCGTGCACTCCTATTCGGAACTGCACGAGGCGGTGGTGCTGCCGTACTGCTCGATCGGGCGGGGGGCGCGACTGAAGAAGGTCGTGCTGGACCGCGGCGTTTCCATCCCCGAGGGCCTCGTGGTCGGGGAGGATCCCGAGTTCGACGCGCAGTGGTTCCGCCGGACGCCGGATGGCGTGACGCTGGTGACCCAGCCGATGGTCGATCGCTATCTCGCCTCACGATGAACGGGGGCGGTTGCCCATGATCGAAGTCCTCTCGATCGCCTCCGAGGCCTACCCGCTGGTCAAGACCGGCGGGCTGGCCGACGTGGTCGGTGCCTTGCCGGCGGCGCTCGCCCCGCACGGGGTGTCGATGCGCGTGCTGTTGCCGGGCTATCCCAGGGTGATGGCGCGCATGGGGGCCGGGCGCGAGGTCGCGGGCTGGGCGGATTTCTTCGGCGGGGCGGCGCGTCTGATCGCCGGGCGGGCCGATGGGCTCGACGTGATCGCGCTCGAGGCCGGCCACCTCTACGATCGTCCGGGCAACCCCTACGTCACGGCGGAAGGCGTCGACTGGGCGGACAACTGGCGTCGCTTTGCGGCGTTGTCGTTTGCCGGCTACGAGCTGGCCCGCGGCGTGGTCGAGGGGTACCAGCCACAGCTGCTGCACTGCCACGACTGGCAGGCGGGCCTCGCCCCCGCCTATGTCCGCTACAATGCACCGGTGCCGGTCAAGACCGTGCTCACCGTGCACAACATCGCCTTCCAGGGGCGCTATGGCTGGGATGTGTTCAATGCGCTCAGGCTGGATCATCGCGCGGCGGCGGAGGGCGCGATCGAGTATTTCGGCGGCGTCGGCTACCTGAAGGCGGGCCTGCAATGCGCCGACGCGATCACCACCGTGTCGCCGACCTACGCGCACGAGATCCGCACCGTCGCCTATGGCATGGGCCTCGAGGGACTGCTGCAGGCACGGGCCGATGCGGTGCACGGCATTCTCAACGGCATCGACACCGTGGCGTGGGACCCCGGTCACGATCCGGCACTGGCGCAGGGCTTCACCGCCAGCACCATCGTCAGCCGGGCGGGCAACAAGCGGGCCGTCGAACAGCGCTTCGGGCTCGAACCGGGCGACGGGCCGATCTTCGCCGTCGTCAGCCGGCTCACCTGGCAGAAGGGCCTCGACATGCTGGTGCCGCTCTGCGACGACCTGGTGGCGCGCGGCGGGCGCCTCGTCGTGCTGGGCTCGGGCGATGCCGAGATCGAGAACGGGCTGAGGGGCGCGGCGATGCGTCATCCCGGCCGGGTCGGCGTGGTCGTCGGCTATGACGAGGGGCTCAGCCACCTGATCCAGGGCGGCGCCGACGTGATGGTGATTCCGTCGCGCTTCGAACCGTGCGGGCTGACTCAGCTCTACGGACTGCGCTATGGGTGCGTGCCGCTGGTGAGCCGCGTCGGCGGCCTGGCCGATACGGTGATCGATGCCAACGAGGCGGCCATCGAGGCCGGCGTGGCGACCGGCATCGTGTTCGCCCCGGCCACCGAGGAGGCGTTCGGGGAGGGCATCCGGCGGACCATTGCCCTCTTTCACCGTCCCAAGGTGTGGCACAAGATGCAGCGCCGCGGGATGAAGTCGGACGTCTCGTGGGAACTGAGCGCCGAGAAGTATGCCGATCTCTATGCGTCACTCCTGGGGCTGAAGCGCGATGACGATACTGACGATTGACACCACTCCCTTCGCGGACCAGAAGCCGGGCACATCGGGGCTGCGCAAGCGCACGCCGGTGTTCATGCAGCCGAACTATGTCGAGAACTTCGTGCAGTCGATCTTCGACAGCCTCGAGGGTTTCCAAGGCAAGACGCTCGTGGTGGGGGGCGACGGCCGCTACTTCAACGACGTGGCGATCCAGAAGATCATCCGCATCGCGTCGGCCAACGGCTTCGGGGCGGTGCTGGTGGGGCAGGGCGGCATCCTCTCGACGCCGGCGGCCAGCCATGTGATCCGCCACCACCGGGCGTTCGGCGGGATCATCCTGAGCGCCAGCCACAATCCGGGCGGGCCGGACGGCGATTTCGGCATCAAGTACAATGTCGGCAATGGCGGTCCGGCGCCGGAAAAGATCACCGACGCGATGTTCGCCCGCAGCAAGGCCATCGCGCGCTACCTGACGGTGGATGCGCCGGACGTCGATCTCAATGCGATCGGCACGCATCATTCGGCCGGCATGGTCGTCGAGGTCATCGACCCC
>NZ_JAYRYM010000380.1:0-2553 GCF_041917035.1 Devosia sp.
ATCCGGCCGGCCCCCATCCGGGCGGCGAGCATGATTCCCCGAATTAAATAGGCTCTCGGGGGTAAAGGGCAAGCCGACCTGCCCGTTTTGGCAGTTATCCGGCCCCGCCATACCCGGATGTTGTCCGTCTGCATCAGATCGGAGCGGGTTCCGGACCTACGTAGCGCGCCCGCGGCCGGATCAGCTGTCCCGAGGTTGCCTGCTCCATAGCATGCGCCAGCCACCCCACGGTGCGACCGAGTGCGAATACCGTGAACGGGGCGTAGCGCGGCAGCCCGAAAGCCGCACACAGCGCCGCGAGGGCAAAATCGATGTTGGGGTGCTCGCCCGTCAGTTCGATTGCGGCTTCGGCCAGTCGTCTGTAGCTGGCCGGAACCTCGAAGCTGCGCTGCAGCGCCTGCGCGCGCGTGTCGCCGTGCGGGTACAGCGGGTGGCCGATGCCGGGAACCCCGCGCCCCTCGCCCAGCCACTCCCGGAGCGCGGCAAGGGAATCGGGCGCCCCTCCGACATCGTCGGCCAGAACCGCGACCGCTGCGGACAGCTCTCCGTGTCGCGGCCCCCCCAGCGCGGCCAATCCGGAGAGAGCGCCCGCCGCCAGCGAAGCCCCGGTCGAGACGGTGACGCGTACCGCGAAGGTCGATGCGTTCAGTTCGTGGTCCGCCAGCAGCACCAGCGCGCGCCGCAGCGCATCGGCGGCGTCGCGACGGCCGAGCCGATCTGCAAGGCGGACGTGCAGGGGAGCATCCCCGTCCCCCAGCAGGGCCATCGCCACAGATGCGAGGACGGAGCCGGCGTCACGACGCAACTCTTCGGGAGACGAGGCGTCGCTCGGGCCATCCGACGCCGCCCGCTGCGCCAGCGCGAGGCACGCCGCCTGCTTGGGGCCACCGGTCCCCGCCGGCGTCGGCACTGCGCCCGCCAGGCGGCAGGGGCCGTCCCACAGCAGCTCGGCCACCGCCTCGAGCGTCGCCGTCTCGGCCAGGTTCGCCGCGTCGCGCCCCCGATAGAACAGCCGGTCCTGACGCACCGTGGAGATCGCCGATGCCAGCACCGGATCACCCCAGTCTATCGCGCTGGCGGCAACGACGGTGGCGCTGCGGCGTCCGCGCGCCCGCTTGGCCAGGCGCTCGACATCCTCGGCACTGTAGAGACTGCGCCGGCTGTCGGCCGGATCGGGCCGGGCCCGGATTCGGCCGCGACTGACGTTCGCGTAGAGCGACTGCGGCTTGCTTCCAAGTCGCTGCAGCGCCTCGCGCGCGGTCATCCACATGTCATCCTCACATTGATCGTATTGATCAAGATTGACGTCAACCTTAGCGCTTCTATCTTCTGGCGCAAACAGCGAGGTGACAAAGATGTCCAGTGGTCTTGCAGGTGTCGTCGCGGCAGAGACGGTGTTGTCCGACGTGGATGGAATGGCCGGTCGGCTGGTGATCCGTGGCCTGCCGCTGGAGGCGTTGCAGGGGCAGCGCTTCGAGGCCGTGCTGCACCTGCTGTGGCAGGGTTTCTTCGATGATCTGCCGAACCCGGACGCTCTCGCATCCGCGCTGGGCTCCGCCCGGGCGAGGGCATTCTCGAGGCTCGCCGATACCGGCGGGTTGCCCCCCTTCGATGCCGTGCGGGCGCTGATGGCGCGGCAGTCCGACGGCAACGACCTGGTGACCGCGCTCGACCTCGTGGCGGGGACCGCGGTCTTCCTGCCGGCAGTGCTGCGGGGGCGCAGCAATCTGGCCGCCATTGCCCCTGATCCGTCGCTGCCGCACGCCGTCGACAGCTTGCGGATGCTGTCGGGTGACGCGCCGACTGCCGCTCGGGCGGCCGCACTCGATGCCTACCTGGTCACGGTTGCCGACCATGGGCTCAACGCTTCGACGTTTGCCGCGCGTGTCGTCGCCTCGACCCAGGCCGGGTTGCTGTCGTCGACACTTGCCGCCCTGGGTGCCCTGAAGGGCCCGCTGCATGGCGGCGCGCCCGGCCCGGTGCTCGACATGCTCGATGCGATCGGCTCGCCGGACCATGCCGGACCGTGGATCGAGGCGGCGCTCACCCGCGGCGAGAGGCTGATGGGCTTTGGCCACCGCATCTATCGCGTCCGCGACCCGCGGGCCGACGCGCTGCAGCGGGCCCTCGACCTGCTGCGCTCATCCGGTAACGCAGATGTAACGCGTACCAGCTTGGCGACACAGGTGGAATCCGCCGCGCTCGCGGCGCTGCACCGGCACAAGCCGGAGCGGCCGCTGGCAACCAATGTCGAATTTTACACCGCGCTGCTGCTGGAGGCCCTGGGGTTTCCGCGCGAGGCCTTCACCGCCGTTTTCGCCATGGGTCGCGTCGGCGGCTGGATCGCCCACGCACGCGAGGAGGCCTTGAACGGCAAGCTCATCCGGCCTTTGTCGCGCTACGTCGGGCCCATGCCGCGAGAAGCGGCATAGGTCAGGCGGTCGGCCTGGCAACGTGTACCGCCGTCAGGCGGCCGGCTTGGGCGGAAGGTGCTGCCCGGGAGTCGACAGCGAGATCTGTACCTCTTCCTCGGTCATGTCCGCCGGCACATCG
>NZ_JAYRYM010000381.1:0-2538 GCF_041917035.1 Devosia sp.
CCGGTCGAGCTCTCGCCGCCCGTCGGCCGCGCCGAGAGGCGCTGGAAGCGGCCGAAGAGGCGCTGCTCATCCTCGGGCGTCAGACCCGGCCCCGAATCCGTGACGGCGATCTGGTGCCCGGCCTCGCTCGACGTCAGGGCGACCAGGATGCGGCCGCCCGGCGGCGAATATTTCACGGCGTTGGAGACGAGATTGTCGATCGCCTCGCGCAGGCGGTCCGGATCGGCGCGGCCCGGCAGGGTGTCGGGGCCGCTGTAGACGAGCATCTGTCCCTTGCGCTCGGCCAGTGGGGCGTTGGCGTCGATGACGGTGCCGACGATGACGGCCGTGTCGATGTCGGCCGGGCGCAGCACGATGTCCTCGGCGTCCAGCATGGCGTCGTTGATGAGCTCGTCGACCATGGACGTCATGCGCGCCACCGAGGAGCGGATCTGCTCGATCTGGCCGCGGGCGCGCTCGATGTTGGGGGGCTGCAGGCTGAGCAGCTCGTTCATCATCTCGGAGCGGCCGAGAATGACGCCGAGCGGGTTCTTCAGGTCGTGCGCGACGGTGCCCAGCACCTCCGCCTTGTGGTCGTTGGTGCGCTTCAGCCGCTGCCACTGCTGGGTCAGGCGGTCATTCGCGGCGGTCAGCTGGCGGGTGCGCTCGGCGACGCGCTGCTCCAGGGTGGCGTTGGCGGCCTGCAGCTGCTCGTAGAGGAAGACGTTGTCGAAGGCAGTGGACAGCCGGCTGGCGAAGACGGCGACGAGGGTCCGCTCGGTGTCGGTGAGGGGGCGGCCGCTCGTCAGGGCCACGCCGATCTCGCGGCCGCCGGAGGTGGCGAGATAGAGGGTCGTCTCGGTGCCCTCGAAGGCGTTCTGGCGACGCGCCAGCACCCTTTGAAGCCGTTGCTGCACGGCTGGATCGAGGGTGGCTCCGGCAACAGCCGCATCGGCATGGGCGCCCGATCCCGCGAGCACGGCGAAGCCGTCGCCGCGGCCGTCGCGCAGCACCAGGATGCCGTCGGAGGGCGACTGGATCAGGCTCGCGACCTGCGCGAGGACACCGGCTGCAAGGGTTCTCGCCGATTTCAGGTCGAAGAGCTCCGAGGAGGCCTCGACGATGAGCTCGAGACCGCAGCGCGTCTCGACCAGCCGCATCAGCTGCTGGTAGCTGCGGATGGCGGCGGTCAGCGAGGTGAAGAGCTTGTCGCCGGTGAGTTCAGTCTTCGCCTTGTAGTCGTTGATGTCGTAGTCGACGATGACCTGGCGTTCCGGGGCCTGGCCAGGCTGACCGGTGCGCAGGATGATCCGAACCGTGTCGTTGGCGAGGTCCTTGCGGATGTACTCGACGAGGTCGAGGCCTGCGCCGTCGCTCTCCATCACCACGTCGAGGAGAACCACCGCCATGTCCGGATGGGCGGCGAGCAGGGTCCGCCCCTCGGCGGCCGAGAAAGCCGAATAGAGATCGAGCCGCTGGCCGCCGAGCTGGTAGTCCGAGAGAGCATATTTGGTGCCGGAGTGGACGGCGGCATCGTCGTCGATGATGGCCACCTTCCACCGCGGCGCGTCGATGGCAGCGATCACCGGCTCGTCGTCGAGGATGGGGATCAGGTCGTCGTCGGCCCTTTCCTGCGGCATCTCGTTCATCGGATCGGCCATCACGCTGCTTCCTGCCGGTCGCCCGGATCCTGCGGCGCCACCAGCGGCAGGGCGATGCGAAAGGTCGTGCCGACGCCGGGCGTCGACGACAGCCAGATACGCCCACCGAGCCGGCGTGTCACGATGTTGAAGACGATGTTCAGCCCGAGCCCCGTTCCCCCCTCCCCGCGCTTCGTCGTGAAGAAGGGATCATAGGCCTGGCGCTGCACCTCGGCGTTCATGCCGACGCCGTCGTCGCGGAAGGTCATCAGCACCTGGTCGCCCTCCTGCACCGCCTCGATGCCGAAGGTGCCGCTGCGCCCTTCGGGGAAGGCATGGGTCAGGGCGTTGATGAAGAGGTTCGTCACCACCTGCCCGTAGGGGCCGGGGTAGCTGTCGAGGACGATGCCCGGCGGCACGGCGACCTCCAGTTTCACCGGGGCGCGGCGCAGCGTCGGACGGAGGCTGGCGACGATCTGGTCGGTGGCCTCGGCGAGGTCGAAGCTGCGCCGGTCGGCGTGGCTGCGGTCGACCGCCACCTGCTTGAAGGCCTGGATCATCTCGCCGGCGCGCTGCAGGTTGAGGGAGAGCTGGCTGGCGGCCTCGCGGCTGCCCTGGACGAAGTCGGCCAGACGCGATCGGCGCAACTCGCCGCGCTCGACGTCGGAAGCAAATTCGTCGATGCGGCGCGACAGGGTCGAGGCGACCGTCAGCGAAATGCCGATGGGATTGTTGACCTCGTGGGCGACGCCGGCGACGAGGCCACCGAGGGCGGCGAGCTTCTCGGCCTCGACGAGGCTCTGCTGGGTGTCGCGCAGGTGGTCGAGCGCCGTCTCCGCCTTGTCCTTGGCGGCGACGAGGTCGTGCTCGGCCCGCTGCTTCTCGATGGCGTTCTGGCGGAAGACCTCCACGGCGCGGG
>NZ_JAYRYM010000382.1:0-2530 GCF_041917035.1 Devosia sp.
CCCCTGTCGCCGAGATCGGCCGCAAGGTCGGACTCTCGACGACCCCCTGCTGGCGCCGCATCCAGAAGATGGAAGAGGACGGGGTGATCAAGGGCCGCGTCGCCGTGCTCGACCCGACCAAGGTCAATGCCGGCGTCACCGTCTTCGTCTCGATTCGCACCAACGAACACAATGAAGCCTGGATGCGGAAGTTCGCAGCGGTGGTCGAGGACTTCACCGAGGTGGTCGAGTTCTATCGCATGAGCGGCGAAGTCGACTATCTGCTGCGCGTGGTGGTGCCCGATATTGCCGCCTATGACGCGTTCTACAAGCGGCTGATCTCCAGGATCAACCTGACCGACGTCAGCTCGTCCTTCGCCATGGGCCAGATCAAGTACACGACCGCCCTGCCGCTCGAGTTCGCCATCGTCTCGGACGACGACAAGTAGTCGGAGAACGCCAGGCCGCCGAAGGACCGGGCCGCGGGATCACCCGGATGCCTCCGGCCGGCGCGGCCATCACCGGCGCGCCCGGCCCTGTCGAAACGACTGACGTTCGGGCGACATCGGGGCAGACCGCACAGCTGAAAAGGGGAACAGGCGTGTATGGATCGATCGTGGTCCGCGGGGCGCGTGAGAACAACCTCAAGGACGTCTCGCTCGACATTCCCAAGCGCAAGATCACCGTGTTCACCGGCGTGTCCGGATCGGGCAAGTCGTCGCTGGTGTTCGGCACCATCGCGGCCGAGAGCCAGCGCCTGATCAACGAGACCTACCCGGCCTTCGTGCAGCAGTTCATGCCGCACTACGGCCAGCCCGATGCCGACGCGCTCGAGAACATCTCGGCCGCGATCGTCGTCGACCAGCAGCGACTTGGCGGCAACTCGCGGTCGACGGTTGCCACCGTCACCGACACGGCGCAGATGCTGCGGGTGATCTTCTCGCGGGCCGCAACCCCGCGGCTCGGCTCGCCCGGGCTCTACTCCCACAACGATCCGCGCGGCATGTGCCCCGAATGCGAGGGCATCGGGCAGGTGGCGGCGATGGACATGCGCGCGGTGCTCGACGAGACCCGCTCTCTCAACGATGGCGCGCTGCTGCCCAAGGACTTCGCGGTCGACGGCTGGTATTGGGAAGTCTACCGGAACTCCGGCCTGTTCGACATGGACAAGCCGGTGGCGGAGTTCTCCGACGCCGAGCGCCAGAACCTGCTGCACCTCGATGACGGCCGCAAGGTCAAGGTGGGCAAGATCGGCCTCACCTATGAAGGTGTGGTCGCCAAGCTCAAGAAGGGGCTGGGCGCCAAGGACCCCGAGAACCTGCAGCCGCACGTGCGGGCGGAGTACGATCGCATCTTCACGCGCAAGACGTGTCCGGCCTGCGCCGGCGCGCGACTGAACGCGGCCGCGCTCGGCAGCCGGCTCTCGGGCCGCAACGTGGCGGAACTGTCGGCCATGCAGGTCTCCGACCTGGCGCCCTTCGTGAGGGCGCTCGACGCCCCGCAGGTGCAGCCGATGGTGCAGGCGCTCGCGGCACGGCTCGAGAACCTGATCACCATCGGCCTCGGCTATCTCAGCCTCGATCGCGAAAGCTCGACCCTCTCGGGCGGCGAGAGCCAGCGGGTCAAGATGGTGCGCCATCTCGGTTCGTCCCTGACCGATATCACCTATGTCTTCGACGAGCCTTCGGTGGGCCTGCATCCGCACGATGTCGGCCGCCTCGCCGGGCTGATGACGCAGCTGCGCGACAAGGGCAACACCGTGCTGATCGTCGAGCACAAGCCCGACATGATCGCCATCGCCGACCATGTCGTCGACATGGGTCCGCTGGCCGGCTCGAAGGGGGGCGAGATCGTCTACGAGGGGGATTTTACCGGCCTGCTGACCTCCGGGACGCTGACCGGCAACCACATCCGGCGCTACCAGCCGATCAAGACCGAGGTCCGCGCCCCGGCCGGCGAGCCGCTGCACATCTCCGGAGCGCGACTGAACAACCTCAGGGACGTGAGCGTCACGATCCCGCGCGGCGTGCTGACGGCGGTCTCGGGCGTCGCCGGCTCGGGCAAGTCGAGCCTGATCCAGGGCTGCCTGCCGCTCGCCTATCCCGAGACCGTCATCATCGACCAGACCCTGGCGCGCGGCTCGCGGCGCTCGAACACGGCGACCTATACCGGCATTCTCGACAATGTCAGGAAGGCCTTCGCCAAGGCCAACGGCGTCGACGCGGCGCTGTTCTCGGCCAACTCGAAAGGCGCGTGCCCCGACTGCAACGGCCTCGGCGTCATCTACACCGACCTTGCCCACCTGGACCCGATGATCACCACCTGCGAGACCTGCGAGGGCAAGCGCTTCCTGCCCGAGGTGCTGGAGCACCGGCTGCGCGGTCGCTCGATCGCCGAGGTCTACGAGATGAGCATCGAGCAGGCGGTCGGCTTCTTCACCGAGGCTCCCGTCGCCAAGGTCCTCAAGGGCCTCGTCGATGTCGGGCTGGGGTACCTGACCCTCGGGCAGCCGCTGTCCACGCTTTCGGGCGGCGAGCGGCAGCGGCTGAAG
>NZ_JAYRYM010000383.1:0-2484 GCF_041917035.1 Devosia sp.
ATGCAGAGTTCGCGCACGCGGCTCCTGTGGGGCACGGCGAACCTGTTCTCCAACCGCCGCTACATGGCCGGCGCCGCCACCAACCCGGACCCCTATGTGTTCGCCTATGCCGCCGGGCAGGTGAAGCAGATGCTCGAGGTCACCCATGATCTCGGCGGCGCCAACTACGTGCTGTGGGGCGGCCGCGAGGGCTACGAGACGCTGCTCAATACCCGCATCAGGCAGGAACAGGATCAGGCCGCCCGTTTCCTCGGCCTCGTCATCGAGCACGCCAAGAAGATCGGCTTCACCGGCCAGATCCTCATCGAGCCCAAGCCGCAGGAGCCGACCAAGCACCAGTACGACTACGACGTGGCGACGGTGTACGGGTTCCTCAAGACCTACGGCTTCGAAAAGGAGGTCAAGGTCAATATCGAGGTCGGGCATGCCTTCCTCGCCGGGCACAGCTTCGAGCACGAACTGGCGGTGGCGGGCGGCCTGGGCATCCTGGGATCGGTCGACGCCAACCGCAACGACCTGCAGTCGGGCTGGGATACCGACCAGTTCCCCAACAATCCCGGCGAGATGGCGCTGGCCTTCTACCAGATCCTGAAAGCCGGCGGCCTCGGCAAGGGCGGCTTCAATTTCGACGCCAAGGTGCGACGCCAGTCGATCGATCCGGCCGACCTGCTGCACGGCCATGTCGGCGGCCTCGACGTGCTTGCCCGTGGGTTGAAGGGCGCCGCGGCACTGATCGAGGACGGCACCTACGACAAGGTGATCGAGGCCCGCTATGCCGGCTGGAACGAGAAGGGGGCGCAGGCCATGCTGAAGGGCGAGCGCACGCTCGAGCAGATCGCCCAGTGGGTCGAGGCCGAGAACGTCAACCCGCAGCCCAGGTCCGGCCAGCAGGAGTATCTCGAGAACCTGGTCAACCGGTTCGTGTAGGCCGGGGCTTCCCCACGCTCGGACCCTCCCTTCTCCCCTTGAGGGAGAAGGTGGCGCGAAGCGCCGGATGAGGGGTATCGCGTCGTTGTTGTGACGTGCGACCCGAACGCAAGCGAGGGGCGGTCAGGTCCGTCCCCTCACCCGCCCGCTACGCGGGCACCCTCTCCCTCAAGGGGAGAGGGAAGACAGATGAGAATGCGTCCCATGCCCACCATCCGCAATCCGATCCTCCCCGGCTTCAACCCGGACCCCTCGATCCTGCGCGTCGGCGACGACTACTACATCGCCACCTCCACCTTCGAGTGGTACCCGGGCGTGCAGATCCATCATTCGAGGGATCTTGCCAACTGGGAGCTCTGCACCCGGCCGCTGACCCGCGCGTCACAGCTCGACATGCGCGGCGACCCGGATTCGTGCGGCATCTGGGCGCCGTGCCTCAGTCATGACGGCGAGCAGTTCTTCCTCATCTACACCGACGTGAAGCGCAAGGACGGCTCGTTCAAGGACGCGCACAACTACCTCGTCACCGCGCCCTCGATCGAAGGCCCCTGGTCCGACCCGGTCTACATGAATTCCTCGGGGTTCGACCCGTCGCTGTTCCATGACGACGACGGCAGGAAGTGGTTCGTCAACATGCTGTGGGACCACCGCACCCGGCCGCTGCTGTTCGCCGGCATCGCGCTGCAGGAATACGACCACGCGGCCAAAAAGCTCGTCGGCCCGATCAAGAACATCTACCAGGGCACCGACCTCAAGCTCGTCGAGGGCCCGCATCTCTACAAGCGCAAGGGCCGCGACGGCCGCCCCTGGTACTACCTGCTCACCGCCGAGGGCGGCACGGGCTACGAACACGCCTGCACCTTCGCCCGGTCGCGCAGCATCGACGGGCCGTACGAGACGCATCCGCAAAAGCACATCCTCACCGCCAAGGACGCCCCGCTCAATCCGGTACAGCGCTCCGGCCACGGCGACCTGGTGGAGACGCCGGACGGCAAGACCTTCCTCGTCCACCTGATGGGCCGGCCGACGACGCAGAAGCGCCGTTGCGTGCTCGGCCGCGAGACCGGCATCCAGGAGGCCTACTGGGGCAATGACGACTGGCTGTGGGTGAAGAACGGCCCGGTGCCCTCGCTCGACGTCGAGGTCCCAGGTACGCGCGACCACACCGACTACTGGAAGCCGAAGCGCTACAGCTTCGACAGCCTGCACCAGGATTTCCAGTGGCTGAGGACCCCCGAGACCGAGCGCATCTTCCGGCTGGCGGACGGCAAGCTGCACCTCATCGGGCGCGAGTCGATCGGCAGCTGGTTCGAGCAGGCGCTGGTGGCGCGTCGGCAGACGCACTTCTCCTATGACGCGGAAGTGACGGTGGAGTTCTCGCCCAGCGACGAGCGGCAGTTCGCCGGGCTGACCGGCTATTACGGCCGCTACAATTTCCACTACCTCACCGTCACCGCGCATTCGGACGGCCAGCGCGAGCTGTTGATCATGAGCTCGCTGGCGAGCCACCCGGACGGCCGGCTCAGCTATCCGGCGGCACCGGTGCCGCTGCCGCAG
>NZ_JAYRYM010000384.1:0-2457 GCF_041917035.1 Devosia sp.
TGCCGGCCGGATGAGCCTCGAGCGCTTCGTCGACATGACCAGCCACGGCCCGAACCGGCTGTTCGGCATCGCCAGCAAGGGCCGGATCGCGGTGGGCTACGATGCCGACCTCACCGTCGTCGACCTCGGGCGCCGCGAGACCATCCGCAACGACTGGGTGAGGAGTCGCGCCGGCTGGACCCCCTATGACGGAGTCGAGGTGACGGGCTGGCCGGTCGGCACGATCGTGCGCGGCCGGACGGTGATGTGGCAGGGGGACCTCGTGACGCCGGCCACGGGCCAGCCGATGCGCTTTCTCGAATCGCTCTGAGGCCGGCCTGCCGGCTCCCCGCGCCCCGGAAACGGGGCTCAGCCGCCGAGCGTCTCGCTCGCGACGTTGATGTACTTGCGCCCGGCATCGGCGGCGGCGTTGACGGCGGCCTTGATGTCGAGATCGGCGCGCACCCGGGCGAGCTTGACCAGCATGGGCAGGTTGACCCCGCAGATCACCTCGACATTGCGCCCGTGCATGGCGGAGATGGCGAGGTTCGAGGGCGTGCCGCCGAACATGTCGGTGAGGATCACCACGCCCTGGCCCTGGTCCGCCCGTCCCACACAGACAAGGATATCCTCGCGCCTCTGCTCCATGTCGTCATCGGGGCCGATGGCGACGGTTTCGACGAAGTCCTGCGGACCGACCACGTGCTGGAGAGCAGACTTGAACTCGTCGGCGAGCGCTCCGTGCGTCACCAGAACCATGCCGATCATGCAATATCCCCATACTGGTTCCGGCGCGGCGCCTACTGGCACCCACGACGAGCGGCGCCGAAGTGTCGGCCGCATGGGAGGTCGATTCAAGTGGTTTTTTGTCGCGTTCCCCGGCGCCGTGGCGGCAGCGCCCGCACCGCCTCGCGGATCAGCAGCAGCTGATGGCGGGCATCGACCACCCCGGCCCGCGGCACCGGCGCGCGCGCCACGCGCACCCCCAGCAGCTCGGTCGACAGGGCGTCCTCCTCCACCATCCGGTCCATCGTCTCGACCAGGTCGATGACGAGGTCGAGCGGAGCCTGCTCGACATGGGGCCGCTTGACGATGCCGCGCCCCCTGAGCTCGATCAGCCCGGCGATCGACCTGGGGGCCTGCAGCCACAGCCCCTTGTCCGACCTGACCACGTCGACGCGGTCATCCGAGACCAGCCGGCCGCCCAGCCCCCGCGCCTCCCATTCGTCGATCAGCTCCAGCGCCAGCAGGGACTTGCCGGCCCCCGACGGACCTCGCAGGATCAGCCCGATCCCGCCCAGCACCAGGGCCGTCGCGTGGATGTTCTGCGTCTCGCTCATCGCTTCTTCTCGCCCGCGGCTCGCCTGAGGGTAACGGTGAACACCGCGCCGCTCCGGTCGGTCCGGTTGGCGGCGCCAATCGTGCCGCCATGCGCGTCGATGATCTGCCTGGAAATGGCGAGGCCGAGCCCGGAATGGTCGCCGAAGCTCTCGCCCTCCGGTCGGTCGGTATAGAAGCGCTGGAAGATGCGGCTGATGTCGCCGCGAATGCCCGGTCCCTCGTCGGTCACCGTCAGCACCAGCCGCTCCTCCTGCGCCGTGATCCGCACCGCCACCCGGCCACCTTCCGGCGAGAACGACACGGCATTGTCGATCAGGTTGTTGAGCACCTGCGCCAGCCGGCTGTCGTGGCCCATCACCACCGGCGGCAGGCGCCCGGTATCGATCTCGAGGGTCACCTCGACCTTGCGGTTGGCGGCGACATCCTTCTGGATCGAGACCATCGCCTCGGCCAGCTGGCCGATATCGACGCGCTCGGCGCTGCGGCGGGCCAGTTCGGCATCGAGCCGGCTGGCATTGGAGATATCGGAGATCAACCGGTCGAGGCGCCGCACGTCGTGCTGGATGATGGCATTGAGTCGCTCCCGGTCCTCGGCGCGCTTGGCCCGCGGCAGCGTCTCTACGGCACTCCTGAGCGAGGTCAGCGGGTTCTTCAGCTCGTGCGCCACGTCGGCGGCAAAGCGCTCGATCGCCTCGATGCGGTTGTACAGCGCCGAGGTCATCGACCGCAGCGCCCGGCTGAGGTGGCCCACCTCGTCAGTGCGCTCGGGGAAATCCGGGATCTCGGCGCGGCTCGATACGGTCGAATGCACTTCCTCGGCGGCCCCGGCGAGGCGGCGCAGTGGCCCGGCTATGGTGCTGGCCATCAGCAGCGACAGGATGATCTGCACCGTCGCCGCAACCAGTGCGATGCGCAGCAGCCCCCAGCGTTCGGCGCTGGCGATCTGGTCGATGTCGCCCGGCTGGGTGGAGAGCAGCAGCACGCCCACCGTGGCGCGCACGCGCTGCACCGGCACCGCCACCGACACCACCAGCTGGTGCTTGCTGTCGACACGCACGATCGCCGTGGCCGCCCCGGTCAGTGCCGCGGCGACCTCCGGATAGCGCGTCCCCTCGTCCGCCCCCAACTCCTGGTACT
>NZ_JAYRYM010000385.1:0-2453 GCF_041917035.1 Devosia sp.
CCGTCGCCGCCAAGACCGAAATCGTAGTAGACGTTGGCGAGCGCCACCGTCGAACGCAGCATCAGCGTATAGTCGCCGTCCTCGTCCGGATCGCCCGAGTCCTTGGTGATCATCAGCCCGGTCGTCTCGACGGAGTCGATCGTGCCGTCGACCCGCAGCCCGGTGCCGGTCTCATAGCCGAAGCCGGCGCCCCAGCTGTAGCCATAGCCGTACTCGACAATCGGGTCGATGTCCGCGGCATCCCAGGGGTGCACCACTTCGGGCGCCCAATGCCAGTTCAGCGCGGCACTACCGCGCAGGTAGAACGAGCCGCCGATATCGTAGTCGACTTCGGGGACGTCGATCGGGGGGTATTCCGGCATGTCTGCCGCGAAGGCGGGGCCGGCCAGCAGGGCGACGGTTCCTACCGCGGCCACCGATGCAAGAAGTATACGCATTTCACAAGGTCCTTGTTGCCACCACGACACCAGTCGAGTGGCTCCACTATGAACGCGTATTCTTAAGGACGACTTAACCCTAACCCTTAACCCTAACGGCCAATGAAGGCCGTGCGTTGACAAGAGTTTACTGCTGACCGCAGTGGCTGCAGTGTTGAGCCGGCCGTCACATCTGTGGCGAAAGCAGTTACGGGCGCGCGACTTGGCGGGTTACGCGGTGCTGGAGCAATGGCGCCGCCGGCGGACCCCGTGCGGCCGGCGGATCGGCTCAGGCGACCTTCCTGATGGTCGCCGAGATCTCGCTGACCACAGCAGCCACGAGGCCCTCGTCGTCGCTCTCGGCCATCACGCGAATCACCGGCTCGGTGCCCGAGGCGCGGATCACCAGCCGGCCATTGCCGTTGAGGCGGGCCTCGCTTTCCTTGATCACCTGCTGCACCAGCTTGTGCTCGAGCGGCTTGCCGTCCTTGTAGCGCACCGATTGCAGCAGTTGCGGCACCTTTTCGAACCGCTTGCACACCGACGACACCGGCCGGCCGGCGAGCTTGGCGACCGCCAGCAGCTGCAGCGCTGCAATCAGGCCGTCCCCGGTGGTGGTGAAGTCGGTGAGGATGATGTGCCCGCTCTGCTCGCCGCCGACATTGAAGCCGCGCGCCCGCATCTGTTCGAGCACATAGCGGTCGCCCACCTGCGTCCGCTCGAGGCTGAGCCCGATGCCGCCCAGGTAGCGCTCGAGCCCCAGGTTGCTCATCACCGTGGCGACCAGCCCGCCGCCCCGGAGGTCGCCGCGGCTGTGCCAGGATTCGGCGATGACCGCCATAAACTGGTCGCCGTCGACGATCTCGCCCTTCTCGTCGACGATGATCACCCGGTCGGCATCGCCGTCGAGCGCGACGCCGATATCGGCGCGCAATTCCCTGACCTTGGTGATCAGAGCCTCGGGAGCGGTCGAACCCACCTTGTCGTTGATGTTGAAGCCATCCGGCTTGTCGCCGATGGTGAATACCTCGGCGCCCAGCTCCCACAGCGCCGTCGGGGCCACCTTGTAGGCCGCGCCATTGGCGCAATCGAGCACCACGCGCATGCCGGAAAGATCGATGTTCTTGGGCAGCGTCCGCTTGGCATACTCGATGTAGCGGGTCTGTGCCGCCTCGTCGCGATGCGCCCGGCCGATATCGCGGCCCGTCGACAGCGAGCCGAGCAGGCTCGAATCCATCAGTTTCTCGATATCGTCCTCGAGGGCGTCGGACAGCTTGTAGCCATCGTTGCGGAACAGCTTGATGCCGTTGTCCTCGAACGGATTGTGCGAAGCCGAGATCATCACCCCCAGGTCGGCGCGCAGCGACCGCGTCAGCATCGCCACCGCCGGGGTCGGCATCGGACCGAGCAGGTAGACATCCATGCCCACCGCCGTGAAGCCAGCGGTCAGCGCGCTCTCGATCATGTAGCCGGAGCGCCGGGTGTCCTTGCCGATCACCACGCGGTTCCGGTGGTCACCGTTGACGAACTTGAGGCCCGCCGCCATTCCGACGCGCATGGCCAATTCCGGCGTCAGCTTCTCGCCATTGGCCAGCCCGCGAATGCCGTCCGTGCCGAAATACCTGCGCGCCATGAAGTGCCCCCAGTGAGCGGCATCGGCGCCGCCCCTGCGGCGCCACCGACCCGACCTTACGAAACAGTTGGTGCTGTTTGGTTAACCGCGCAATCGCGGCGGCTTTGCGGCGTCCGTTCCGCTGTGTCGCGCAGTCTCGCCCGAGGGTCACCAGGCGGTAGGCCCGAAAGCAACAGGGCCGCCCGGAAGGCGGCCCTGGGGATCGGTCAGTTGCCGGGCTGCGGCTCGGGCGCGGCACCCGGCTCGGCGTCGGGCCGCTTCTTGCCCGTCTTGCCCGCGGTCGGGACGCCCGTCGACTTGGGCGGCAGGTCATTGTCGATCGGCCGGTAGGGCGTCTTGCCGTCCATCAGGCCGCGGATTTCGTCGCCGGTCAGCGTCTCGAACTCGATCAGCGCCTTGGCGAT
>NZ_JAYRYM010000386.1:0-2453 GCF_041917035.1 Devosia sp.
GTACGAGGCAGGCTCGATGCGAAAGCCCTTCACCGATGTGCTGTGGAAGGTGAGCCGACCGCGCGCCGGCGGTTTGCGGCGGGCCACCTCGAGGAAGCGCGGATTGATCTCGATGCCGACGCCCTCGATGGCGTGCCGTTCCGCCCATTGCCGCATCAGCCAGGCCTTGCCGCAGCCGATATCGAGGACGCTCAGCCCGTCGCGGATATCGCAGTAGTCGTCGAGCAGGCGCAGCTTCCGATCGGTGATCGGGTTCTGGATCTCGATGTCCCGTTCCGCGATCGCCCAGTAGTTCAAAGGGTCCATGCCGCGCCTCCCCTCGCTGCCGGTGGGCCTCGACTATACCGTAAACACCTCCCGGCGCAGCAGGCTCCAGGTGTCGGGGTCGGTCGTGACGATCAGGCCGCCGGTCCGGTGCTGCGGCAGGTAGCGCGAACCGTCGAAGCGACGGGCGAAGCCGCCGGCCTCCTCCGCGATCAGCGTGCCACCCAGGTGGTCCCACGGCATCAGCTTGTTGTAGGCCACGAAGTGGCAATGTCCGGACGCCAGGGTGCGGTAGTCGTGACCGGCGACGCGGTAGTTGGCGGCGACGCGGACCCTGGCGAGGTTGGCCAGCAGCTCGGCCTTCCCCTCGGACGGCATGAAGGTGATCGAGATGTGTCCGACCATCTGGCTGAGCGCCAGCGCCCTGGCGACACCGAGACGGGTCGCGTCACCGTCGGGCCGCCGCAGCCAGGCTCCGCCCCCCTTCTCGGCGACCACCCAGTCGTCGCCCATCGGGTCGTAGATGATGCCGGCAATCGTCTCCCCCCGCCGTACGACCGCGGCCATCGTGGCATAGAGCGGCAGGCCCGCCGCGAAGTTCGCCGTCCCATCCACCGGATCGACGACTATGGCGAAGTCGGCATCGTCCAGCCGATCGAGCAGCGCCGGCTCGGCCGCCACCGACTCCTCGCCCACGAACAACGCCTCCGGCCACGCCGCGGCGACATCGGCCTTGATCTGCCGCTCCGCCGCCTCGTCGGCCTCGGTCACGAGGTCGATCGCTTCGGATTTGGCCCGGACCTGCCCCCTGTCCAGCCGGCGGAAGCGCGGCAGCGTCTCCTTGCGCGACGCGTCGCGGAGGATGTCGGCAAGGCGGGTGATATCGAAACTGGTCATGGCGGTCCGGAATCGTTGTCGTCTCTCCCGGCCACTATAGCCGGGCCGCCGCGACCTGCTCAGCGTGGAATCGGTCGGTCGCGCCGCCTCGAGCCAGAAGCCCACCAGCGTCATCCCCGCAAGGCCCACCGGCATCATCCCCGCAAGGCCCACCGGCGTCATCCCGCAAGGCCCACCGGCGTCATCCCCACAAATCCCACCGGCGTCATCCCCGCGAAAGCGGGGATCTCCGTTTCCTTCACCCTCTAGAAACTCGCATTGCCCGCTCGGGAATGGCCTGAACAGCCTCAGCCCCGAGCCCTGCTCAGCCCCAGGAAGTCGAACAGCCTGGGATCGAGCAGATGGCTCGGGTTCACGTTGCCCAGCGCGCGGATCATCACGTCCTTGCGGCCGGGCATGCGCTTCTCGATATCGTTCAGCATCGCCTTCATGGCGTTCCGCTCCAGCCCCTCCTGGCTGCCGCACAGGTCGCAGGGAATGATCGGGAACGCCATCGCCTGGGCGAATCGCTCGAGATCGGGCTCGGCGCAGTAGATCAGCGGGCGCAGCACCTCGACATCGCCCTCGTCGTTCATCAGCCGCGGCGGCATGGCGGCGAGCTTGCCGCCGTGAAACAGGTTCATGAAGAACGTCTCGAGGCTGTCCTCGCGATGGTGGCCGAGCACCAGCGCCGAGCACCCCTCCTCCCGCGCGATGCGGTACAGGTTGCCCCTGCGCAGCCGCGAGCAGAGCGAGCAGTAGGTCGCCCCCTGCGGCAGCTTGTCGGTGACGATCGAATAGGTGTCCTGGTACTCGATGCGGTGCGCGATGCCATGCCGCGTCAGCCACTCGGGGAGGATGTGCTTGGGAAAGCCGGGCTGGCCCTGGTCGAGGTTGCAGGCCAGCAGCTCCACCGGCAGCAGCCCGCGCCACTTGAGATCGAGCAGCAGCGCCAGCAGCCCGTAGCTGTCCTTGCCGCCCGAGATGGCGACCAGCCATCGTTCCCCGGCCCGGGCCATGCCGAACGTCTCGATCGCCTCGCGCACGTTGCGGATCAGGCGCTTGCGAAGCTTGTTGAATTCGACCGAACGGGGCGCGACGGCGAATAGCGGGTGCGCACCCGCCAGTTCCTCGGCATGCTCTTCGATCTGGGCGGCAGCGGCGATCTCGTTCATGGCACCCGCTGTAGCAAAAGCCGCGCCTGTCCGGAAGCACGCCGGCCGCGTGGGCGCAACGCTGTTCCTTGCGGCCCGCGAACTTAGTCAGTTACATGACAGCGATATCCGGAACCCCAAGGAGTCGGCCTTGTTCCG
>NZ_JAYRYM010000387.1:0-2438 GCF_041917035.1 Devosia sp.
GGCCGACCGGTGCGCACGGCCGCTCGCCGGACGGCACACTGTTAGGGCATCTGGCTTCGGCCAACGCGCGCTCGTTCGAGCGCTCCCGAGTCGCCTCGGGCGTTGCGGTCGTTACCCGCATTCTTGTCGTGGCGGCGCTCAATGGCTGCCCCTGGTTCCGCGCACCACGCTGAACTGAGCCCTGCGCCGGCCGACGCTCGTCGGCTGGTTTCCAAGCCCTTGGCGCTCGCCGCCTCGTACCCGATCTGCCGGCTTCGCCATGAAGCCCGACCCGGTCGCGTACGTCTGGCCTCTGCCAACCGGTCGTCCACGACCGTTTTCTTGCCCATCCCACCCGGGGAGCCCGCCTCCCCGATGGGGCGTTGTGTTCCCCGTTTTCCTTGGAGAACACACCGATGGCCCGTCCTACCGCGCCTTCCCTGTGGCTGCCCGGGTTCGACCCGGCGGCCCCGACCCTGCCCCACCCTGCAGAGCAGGTTTGCCTTTCCGTTTCTTGCGTGCCCGCCGAGCCTGTCGAGGCCATCCACGTCGAGAACCTCATTGACGTCGAGCAAGAGCAGTTTGTGGACAGCGGCCGCGCCAACTGGCGGGTGGTGGCCACCGCGACCGAGGCCGCCCGGCGCATCCTCTGGCCGCAGCTGACCGGCGCCGACCTGGAGCACTTGACCGGCCCGACCGCGAAGTTCGAGGCCAACCTGGCGGCAATCACGCTCCTGCGCCAGATCGAAGCCGAAGGCCGGCCGGCCACTGCGGATGATCGCCAAGTTCTTCAGCGCTACACCGGCTGGGGCGGCCTCCCCGCCAGCTTCAATCTCGAAGGCACCGACAGCGCCTGGGCCGAACGCGCCCGTCGCTTGCAGGAATTGCTTCCCGCTGAGGACTACGAATCGGCGCGCGCCTCCGTCAACAACAGCCACTACACCGAGGTCCCCGTGATCGAGGCGATATGGCAGGCGGTGGAGCGCTTCGGTTTCACCGGCGGGCGCATCCTGGAACCCGCGGCTAGCATCGGCCATTTCATTGGCGCCATGCCGCAAGCGTTGGCCGAGCGCAGCAGCATCACCGCCGTCGAGATCGACCGGGTTTCCGGCCGCATCCTCAACGCGCTCTACGCGCCCGGCGGCGTGGACGTGCGGATTTCCCCTTTCGAGAAAACTCCCCTGCCCGACCACTGGTTCGACCTGGTGATCGGCAACGTCCCGTTCGGCAAGTACAAGGTCGCCGACGTGAGCAACCGGGCCTATGCCCGTTTCAGCATCCACAACTATTTCTTCGGCCGCGCCCTCGACCTGGTGCGCCCCGGTGGGCTGGTGTGCTTCATCACCAGCAGTCACACGATGGATGCCCAGTACGACGCAGTGCGCGAGCACATCGCCGCCCAGGCTCACCTGCTGGGTGCCATCCGACTCCCCAAGGGCACCTTCGCCGGGATCGCCTCCACGGAGGTACAGACCGACATCCTGTTCCTGCGCAAGCGGCAGCGGGCCGAGGCGGTCGAGGCCAAATGGTTGAAGCTGGGCACGGTGCCCGATAGTCTCCGGCACTCCCAGTGCTACGAGCGTTACCTGCCGATCAACGCCTGGTACGCCGAGCACCCGCATTTCTGCATTGGCCGCATCCGCCGCGAGAGCAATGGCTACGAGGAAGTACCGGTCGCCGTGTTCGAGGGCGACCTGGAGGCGGCCCTGGCCGAGCGCATCGCCTTGCTGCCGGCCGGTGCTTACCGGCCGGTGGCGCACAAGGCAGCCCCGCTGCGAGTGGTGGTCCCGGCCGAGGCCGGTGCCCGTCCTGGCAGCTACCGTCTCCACCAAGGGCGGGTGCATCGGGTCGAGGGCAGCGAGATGGTCGACGTCCATGACCAGCTCAATGCCACACAGCGGGCCCGCGTCACCGGCCTGTGTGCCATCCGCGACCACGCCCGGGCCCTGCTCGATGCGCAGTTGGCGGATGAGGGCGACGGTCGGCTGGGTCACCTGCGAGCCATGCTCAATGGGACCTACGAGCGCTTTGTATCGCGCTATGGCTGCCTGTCCACGCGCGCCAATGCGCTGGCGTTCCGGCGCGACCCGGACTATCCGCTGTTGCTGTCGCTGGAGCATTACGACGAAGAGGCCGACACGGCCCGCAAGGCTGCGCTATTCACCCGGCGCACGCTGACCCGGGTCGTCGAACCGAGCACCGCGGGCGAGCCGGCCGAAGCGCTGGCGGCGTCCATCCAGTGGCGCGGCCGGGTCGATCCGGCCTACATGGCCGAACTGCTTGGGGCACCCGAAGTTGCGGTGCTGGAGGCACTGGCCGGAGCGGGGCAGGTTTTCCTCGACCCGGCCGACGGGGAATGGAAGACCGCCGACGACTACCTGTCGGGCAACGTGAAAGCGAAGCTCAAGCAGGCGGTGCTGTCCGGGAGTACCTACCAGCGCAACATCGACGCGCTGGAA
>NZ_JAYRYM010000388.1:0-2396 GCF_041917035.1 Devosia sp.
CAGATCAACATCACCAAGAATGTCGGGGATGTCCGGGTCGAGGGGCACAACGTCAAGCTCGGGCTCGGCGGCATCCGCGAGATCGAGTTCTTCACCCAGACCCAGCAACTGATCGCCGGGGGACGCGACCCGGCCCTCCGGGTGCGCCCCACTTCGGCCGCGCTGCGGGCGCTGGCCGCCGCCAGCTGGATCTCGGAACAGGCCGCGGACGAGCTCATCGCCACCTACTGGTACCTCAGGGGCGTCGAGAACCGCCTGCAGATGCGCCGCGACGAACAGACCCACGTGATGCCCGAGACCGAGGCCGAGATCGCGATCATCGGCAGCCTGATGGGACAACCGGATCGTGCAGCATTCGAAAGCACTTACCGGGCGGCCTTGAATCTGGTTGTCGGCTATTATGCTGAACTCTTTGCCGAAGGCGAGACGCTGGGCAGCGGCTCCGGCAACCTCGTCTTCACCGGCTCCGACGACGATCCGGGGACGCTCGAGACGCTGTCAGGTATGGGCTTCCGCGCGCCGTCGGGAGCCATCGCGACGGTGCGCAAGTGGCACTATGGCAGCTATGCCGCGACGCGCGCCGCGGCGGCGCGGGCGCACCTGACGGAACTGCTGCCGGCCCTCCTGCGGACCCTGTCCGAGGCCGGCAACCCCGACGAGGCGCTGGCCCGCTTCGACAACTTCCTGTCGCGCCTCCCATCCGGCGTGCAGCTGTTCGCGCTGCTGCGCAACCACGAAAACCTGCGCAGCCTGCTGGTGGCGCTGATGGCATCGGCGCCGCGCATGGCCGAAGCGGTGATCCACCGGGCGCACGTGATGGACGGCCTGATCGATCCGGCCTTCGCCGACGAGGTGCGCCGGCGTTCGACGCTGCTCAGCAAGATCGCCGACTTCTTCGCCGAGGCGCGCGACTACCAGGATGTCATCGACCGGGCCCGCATCATCGGGCAGGAGCAGATGTTTCTGATCGCCGCCGGGCTGCTCGCCGGTACCATCGACGCGCAGCGGGCCGGGGAGCAGTTCACGACGCTCGCCGAGGCGCTGCTGACCCGCCTCTTCGCCGCGGTGCGCACGGAGTTCGAGAGGCGCCACGGCGTGGTGCCGGGCGGTCGGGCGGCCCTGCTCGCCTTCGGCAAGATGGCGAGCCGCGAGATGACGGCGCGCTCCGACCTCGACTTCATCATCCTCTACGACGTCGAGGGGGAGGCCGAGGAGTCGAACGGGGACAAGCCGCTGGCGACCAGCCAGTACTATGCCCGGCTGACGCAGCGCCTGCTGGCGGCGATCAGCGCTCCGACCTCGGAGGGTGTGCTCTACGAGGCCGACATGCGGCTGAGACCCTCGGGCAATGCCGGGCCGCTCGCCACCAGCCTCAAGGGCTTCATCCAGTACCACCACGAAAGCGCCTGGACCTGGGAGCGGCTGGCGCTGAGCCGGGCGCGGGTGATCCAGGCCGACGGCGACCTGGCGGCACGGATCGATGCGGCGATCGCCGAAATCCTGTCGCGGCCGCGCGACGTGACGACAACCATCGCCGACGTCACCGCCATGCGGGCACTGATGGCGAAGGAGCGTCCGCCCCGCCATCCGTTCGACCTCAAGCTGGTGTCCGGCGGGCTCGTCGACCTCGAGTTCATCGCGCAGTCGGCGCAACTGGTGGCACGCGCGCAGCTCGACGCGCCACAGGCGCCGACCGCGACCGTGCTCCGCCGGCTGGGCGAGACCGGCCTCGTGCCCGAGGGCGAGCGGCTGGCCGAGATCCATGCCGTCTACGCCACCGTGCTTCAGGTGATGAGCGCCGCCCTCGCCGATCCGTTCAAGGACGAGGGCTGGACCGAGGCCTTCCGCGAACTGCTGGCGCAGCGCACCAACATGCCGAACTTCGAGCGGCTGGCGGGAGAACTGCAGGCGATGGAGGCGGAGGTGAGTGCAGCGGCGGGACGGTGGTATGCGGGAAGGGGGCAGGTCGCAGTTTGAAGTGCCGGTACAACTGGACTAAGTCCAGGTGACTAGCTCGACCCTGAGGATGGATTGCCCTACCGACAGTAGCCGTAGGCGTGCATGGTGGCCGCGTTCACCTGCCAGAACAGCTCGACCTGCTCTGCCGACAGCCGGGTGCGGTTGGGAGCGGAGGCCGAGCGGACCCACTTGCCGTCGATGGCGGCCAGTTCCTCGCGGCTCGGAATGGTGCGCGCCACGGCCGGAACCTCGATGAACCCGGCGAGCCGGTCTACGGTGCCGCCAATATCGGCCACGATGTCCTCGTAGCGCAGGACCAGGGTATCGGGCCGGGTGCGCGGACCCCACCAGGCGATGTGTTCCGACCAGGTGGGCAGTCCCGGTCGACCGCGGATCAGCGTTTCGATCGGGATCTGGCGGCGACCGTGATCGTGAAA
>NZ_JAYRYM010000389.1:0-2396 GCF_041917035.1 Devosia sp.
CCGCACGGCAACGACCAGTTCAACTACGACTGGAACATCCAGAACTGGACCGTGGAGCCGGACGCGAACGGCAAGGCGGTGATGTACACCAATGCCGCGCCGATCGACTACTTCGAGCAGCCCTGGGTCAACCTGGGCCTGTGGGCCGGCAACAAGCTGATCTGGGCGCACATGCTCTCGGCCAAGCCCTTCCTCGATGGCGTGGCCGGAGGCGATCTCGCCGAGTCCTACGTCATGAGCGAGGACGGCAAGACGCTGACCTTCACCATGCGTGACGGCATCAAGTGGCATGACGGCAGCCCGATCACCGTCGACGACGTCACCTTCAGCCTCGAGTTCGCGCTGAAGACCCCCAACCTGCATGGCGTCGTGGCCAGCACCCTGAACTCGATGGAAGGCGCCGCCGAGTACGTCGCCGGCACCGCCGAGCACGTCTCGGGTATCTCGGCCGAGGGCAATACGGTCACCATCAAGTTCGCCAAGGTGAACGCCAACGTGCTGCTCAGCTTCACCCAGTGGGGCCCCTTCCCCAAGAAGTACTTCGAGGGCGTCGACCCCACGCTCGTCCAGCAGGCCGAGTTCTGGCAGAAGCCGATCGGCTCCGGCCCGTTCATGGTCGAGGAAGCCAAGTTCGGCGACTTCTCGTCCTTCGTGGCGTTCCCGGACTACTATGAGGGCAAGCCCAAGATCGAGCAGGTCATCGCCTGGGCCAGCGCCGACGGCGACGTGAACATGGTCAAGAACGCCGCGGCCAACCGCATCGACATGGCCATCACCAAGGTCGTGAGCGACATCGAGGCGATCAAGGCGCTGGACTTCATGCAGCTGACGCCGCTGGATATCCCCTACACGCGCATGATCTGGATCAACCAGTACGACAAGTAAGGCAGTTCCTGCCCTGGGCGCCGCGGCCTCGGTCGCGGCGCCCGCCCCTCGCCCCATCGTCGACCTGTCGGGACACCCGGATGCTGACATATATCGTCCGACGCCTTCTCATCATCGTCCCGATGGCGATCGGCATCAGCTTCCTCGTCTACCTCGCCCTCGACCTTTCCCCCGGTGATGCCGTCTCCCGGATGCTCAGCCCGGAGCGCACGGTCGATCCCGCCAAGCTCGCCGAACTGCGCAAGGCGCTCGGTCTCGACGCCCCGCTGCTGGTCCGCTTCTGGATCTGGTTCAGCGGCGTGGTACAGGGCAATTTCGGCCGCACCCTCACCGGCGGCGTGCCGATCTCCCGCATTCTCATGGAGCGCCTTCCGGCGACGCTCGAGCTCTCCGTGGTCGCGCTGGTGCTCTCGAGCATCTTCGGCGCCATCCTGGGCACCATCAGCGCCCTGCGCCGCGGCACCGCAACCGACAACGTCCTCACCGTCGCGGGCATGATCGGCGTTTCGATCCCCGAGTTCTTCTTCGGCCTCGTCGCCATCGTCGTGTTCGCCCTCAACCTGCAATGGCTGCCGGTCGGGGGTCGGCTGCTGCCGAGCTATACCAGCTACTGGGACCACATCCCCAACCTCGTCATGCCGGCTCTCGTGCTCTCGATCATGATGACCGCCGGCGTGATGCGCTATGCGCGCTCCGCCATGCTCGACGCGCTGAGCCGCGAGTTCATCAAGACCGCCCGCTCCAAGGGCCTGCCGGAATGGCGGGTCAACCTGCTGCACGGCTTCCGCGTCGCCCTCACCCCGGTCATCGTCCTGATCGGCTTCCGCCTGCCGATCCTGATCGGCGGCTCGGTGATCGTCGAACAGGTCTTCCAGTGGCCCGGCCTCGGCAGCCTGTTCGTCATGGCGGTCCGTAACAAGGACCTTCCGGTTGTCATGACCATCGCGCTCCTCACGGTGATCCTGGTGCTGGTCGTCAGCCTCGTCATCGACATCCTGACGGCGATCATCGACCCGCGCGTGCGACTGGGGAACTGACCATGGCACTCTCCGACATCGCCCGGCACCGCACCTACCTCGACCGCCGCTTCGACCGCATCCGCGCCCTTGAGGAGGCCGGGCAGCTGAAGACTCCGAGCGGCAGCCGGGTGGTCCGCAAGTTCATCAACAACCGCCTTGCGCTCATCGGGCTCATCGTCTTCACCATCATCCTGCTGGCCTCGATCTTCGCGCCGCTCCTCACCCCCTGGGACCCCACCAAGATCAACCTGCGCGCCATCAACCAGCCCCCCTCCTGGGAACACTGGTTCGGCACCGACAAGACCGGCCGCGACGTCTTCGCACGGGTGCTCTACGGCGGCCGCGTCTCGATCCTCGTGGGCCTGGGCAGTGCGCTGATCTCGGCCGCGGTCGGCGTCATCATCGGCTGCTATGCAGGCTATGTCGGGGGCTGGCTCGATGCGGTGATGATGCGCATCTCGGAGGCCATCATGGCCTTCCCCGAGATCATCC
>NZ_JAYRYM010000390.1:0-2394 GCF_041917035.1 Devosia sp.
AGCCGTGCCAGGAGCGGCAGCATCAGGCCGAACTGGCCCGCATACTCGCCGGCGAACAGGGCGGTGAGTGCGTTCTCGCCGGCATTGTCGATCACCAGTTCCGCCTGCAGGCAGTCGATTTCCGGCTGTGCCCCGAAGCGGCTGGCGGCCAGCCGCAGCTGCCCGGGGTCGGGAATATCCTCGGCATCGTAGATCACCAGGTGCTCGCCGCGCACCAGCGGCAGCGCGTAGTTGAGCGCCTTCGGCTTGGTCGAGGGCAGCGCTTCCGGCACGACCACCAGTTCGAAGCGGGGGTCGTCGAGCATGCGTCGCACGGCATCCAGTGTCTGCGGGCTGCGCGCTTCCACGACGAACTTGATGTCGAGCTTGGCCGCCGGGTAGTCGATGGCCCGCATCGCGGCGGCCAGCTGATCGACCATGTGTGCCTCGTCGCGTAGCGGGATCAGCACGCTGTAGACCGGTAGTTCGGCGTCCGCGAGCGGCGGTGGCGTCGGGTCGGCGGGGGGTGGCGACAGCGCAGCCCAGAGGCGCAGCGCCGCGGGCGTGATCAGCACAACCGACACCAGCGGTACCAGCACCGGGCGCAGCACGAACGGCGATAGCGCCGCGAGCCCCACGACGACGAGGATGGCCATAACGAACAGTGCCCGCCGCAGCGGGACCAGGTCGCGATGGCCGCTCGCCGAAGGCCAGCGCTGCGACAGGCGATGTCGGGCCGCATCCAGCAGCAGCACCTCGCTCGCCCGTGCCAGGTTGGCGCGGATCGCATCCGGCGGCACCACGCAGAGCCGGCGCCGGAACGAAGGGTCGCCATCGGCATGCGCCTTGAGCGTCAGGAACTGTGCGAAGCGCGGCGCCGCAAACACCACTTCGCGCCCGAGCAGCCTGGCACGCAGCGCCCGCACCTCGGACATCGCGTCGAGCCGTCGGATCTGCGTGCTGCCGTCCACGAGGCGCGGGATGGTTTCGGCAAAGGCCAGTCCCGCCCAGTCCGCGGCGCGGGCCATCACTTCGGCGTTGCTCAGCCCGAACTGATGCGCCGCGTGGTCGAGCGGATCGACCTCGAGCCCGATGGCCACCTCGAGCTGCACGCGGGCCCCGGCCGCGTCCGCAATTCTGCCGGCCAGTATTGCCAGCATCAGGGCAGTCGCGTCCGACACGTCGCCCCCGGAGAATATGACTTCAATAATATAGAGTTCTAAGGATTAGTGATCAGCCGCGACGCGACGTCAATAGTGTTGTGCTCTCGGGCCCGGCCCCGGTGGCGGCGCCGGTTCTGCAAGTGCCTCGCCTTTGCTGCGATTTTGCGCAATATGCGGTGGCTCACGCCGCCGCCGGAATCCGATGCGCCTCCTCGTCTCAGCCCTTGCCGTGCTTCTTGCCCTGTCGCCGCCGGCCCTGGCCCAGGCCTTGCCCCATCACGTCGATCCCGGTGCGCGCGAGATCGTGCCCAATCTCACCGCGGTGCCGACCATCCGCTTCCTCACCACGGCAGATTTCCCGCCCTTCAACTTCCGTGACGACAAGGGCGAACTGGTCGGCTTCAACATCGATCTGGCGCGGGCGCTCTGCAACGATCTGTCCATCGCCTGTACCGTGCAGGCCTGGCCGTGGGATCAGGCAGCCCGCGCCCTCGAAGACAAGCAGGGCGACGCACTGATCGCCGGTCTCGCGATCACGCCAGAGAACGGCGCGCTTTTCGATTTCTCCAATGTCTACCTGATGCTGCCGGGGCGCTTTGTTACGCCCGTCGCGGCTGCCGGGGAGTTCGATCCCGCCAGCCTCGCCGGCCGGCGGGTCGCCGTTCGCCGCGCCTCGACGCATGCCGAGTTCGTCCGGCGCTACCTCGCGGGCGCCACGCTCGTCGACTTCGACACGGAGATCGCCGCGCTCGACGCGCTCCAGCATGGCCAGGTCGATGCCTTCTTCGGCGATGGCCTGCGCGCCGCGTTCTGGCTCAACAGCCATGTCGGCTGCTGCGATTTCGCCGGCGAGCCGTACTTCCGTCCGGATCTGTTCGGGGAGGGCTTCGCCATCGCCCTGCCGGCCGGCCACGACGCAGTCCGCCAGGCCATCGACTATGGCCTCGGACGGCTGAAGCGCTCGGGCGTGTTCGACGAACTCTACCTGCGCTGGTTCCCGGTCAGCTTCTACTGAACGCCGCGCCGGTCAGGCGCGCCGCATGCGCGCCCGCGCGCTGGCCTCGATCGCCGCCGTGACCAGCCGGTCGACCTTGAGCTTGTCGCGCAGCATCTCGAGCAGGCGCAGTTCCTCCTGCGGCAGGTGCAGGTCCACCACCGCAACTTCCACCGCGAAGGCATAGGCCGTGTCCTGCAGCCGATCCGGCAGCACTGCCACCGCCGCGTCCAGCACGCTGTCGAGCCCCTCGGCGTT
>NZ_JAYRYM010000391.1:0-2391 GCF_041917035.1 Devosia sp.
CCAGCGCGCCCACCGCAGGGCCTCGACATCGGCACCGAACCAGCCCTGATCGCCCCACAGCAGGACGCGTCCCCGCTGGCCGTCGGCAGCGCCGAGCAGGATGGACTGGCCGAGGTCGACCCCGGTCGTGCTGGCGTCCAGCCACAGGGTCACCTGATGGCTCTGCCCGGCCGTCATCGCCCCCAGTTCCAGCGCCGCCATGCCGGTCGAGGTCGTGGTGACCTTGACCTTCTTTCCGTCGACGGCGGCCAGCAGGGCGCCCGGCACGGTCAGCGCCACATCGTCGGCGGCATCGGCACTGGTGATCGATCCGCTGACCGTGCGGTGGAAGGAACCGAGGTCGAGGAGTGCCGACAATTCGGGGATCTGACGCATCATCGCCTGCACCACGACGACATTCATCAGCCGCGGCAGCACGATCTCTTTGACCTTCTTGACGATGTCCGGCTTCAGCGAAAGGCGGATGGCGATGTCGTCGTCCAACCGCTGCTGCAGCTCTTGCGCCATGAACCCGGCCACCCGGGTGGGGTCGACGCCCATATCAGGCGGCAGCGGAAATTCCTGCACGATGAGCTGGGCTCGAAGGGGCGGCGACAAGAGATCGCGCGCCTCTCCGGACATGACCAGAAGCCCGAGTGCCGACGACAGGATCAGGCTCAGGCTGACCAGGATATGCCAAATGCGCATGCCGTCTCCGAAACAAGTCGGAGAAGTCTACCGGCGCCGGCCATTGGAAAAGCCGATAGCCAAGATTAGGTGGCTGCCGGACCGGGCGAGGCGCCGACGCAGGCGAATCCTGCCGCGCCCCGCTAGGCCGGCGGGGCCTCGGTCGCCGGTGCCCCGGTCAGTGCGACATAGGCGTCGGTCAGGGTCGCCGTGCCGGTCCGGGCCAGTAACTCGGCCGGGGTGCCTTCACCGAGAATCTCACCCGTGCGGATCAGCACGATACGGTCGGCGTCTTCCAGTTCCTCGACGATATGGGTGGCCCAGAGGATCGACGTGCCGGCCTGCTCGCGTACCGCGTGCAGATGGCGCACGAGCAGCCTTCGCGTCGTCGGATCGAGGCCGACGGTCGGCTCATCCAGCAGCAGCAGGTCCGGCTTGTTGAGCATGGCGCGCGCGACCTCGACGCGGCGCTGGTTGCCGCCCGACAGCGTGCGCACCGGCTTGTCGAGGAGGTCGGTGATCTCGAGCAGCGTGCCGACATCGGCGATGCGCCCGTCGGCGGCGGCGCGGCCCAGCCCGAACAGCGCGGCGTGGAAGCGGAGATTTGCCCTGACCGACATGTCGAGGTCGATGGCGCGCGCCTGGAACATCACGCCCAGCCGGCTGAGAATGGCCGAGCCCTTGTCTCTATAGCCCATGCCGAACAGCCGCACTTCCCCCGCATCGGGGGCGAACAGGCCCGCGGCAATCTGGAACAGCGTCGATTTGCCCGCCCCGTTGGGCCCGAGCAGCCCGACGATTTCGCCCGGGGCGATGCTGAGCGAGATGCCCTTGAGGGCCTTGGTCTTGCCGTAGGACTTGCGGACATCGACGAGCTCGAGGGCAGGGGGCGGGGTCATCTCACGGGCTCCAGTGCCGCCTCGGCCAGGCGGCTGACAATGCGATCGCGCTCTGCCGCGTCGCGGCTGCCACGCGGGCTCTCGAAACGGTAGTCCAGGGCAATGCGCGCCGGCCTGCCGGCCAGCACCACGGCCCGGTCGGCCAGCGCCGCGGCATCCTCGTTGAGATGCGTCACCAGCACCGTGGTGGGATGATCGGTGTCCAGCAGTCCCGCGAGCAGTTGCTCCATTTCCCGCGCCAGCGCCCGATCGAGCGAAACGAACGGCTCGTCGAGCAGCAGCAGGCGCGGATTGACCGAGAGCGCGCGGGCGATCGCGACGCGCCGCTGCATGCCGCCCGAGAGTTCGTGCGGATAGGCGTGTTCGTAGCCGGCGAGGCCGACCCGGGACAGCAGGTTCGCCGCCTCGCCGAGGGCGGTGGCCGGCCGCACGGCCCGAATGTTCTCGAGCGCCGTCAGCCAGGGCAGCAGGCGCGGATCCTGAAAGACGAAGCCGGCCGGGGGTGCCTCCCGCGCCTCGATCCCGTCGATGGTGACATGGCCGGCAAAGACGGTATCGACGCCCCCGATCATGCGCAGCAGCGTCGATTTGCCGACCCCGCTCGGGCCGACCAGCGCCAGCACCTCGCCTGGTGCGACGGTGAGGCTGAGATCGTCGAGCAGCGGATCGGGCAGCCAGTCGAAGCGCTTGCCGACCCCGGTCAACTTCAGTTCCGGCCCGATCATCCCGCTGCTCCGCGCCGCCAGCGCAGCAGCCGTCCCTCGAGGGGCCGCAGCACCAGGTACTCGAAGGCGAAGACCACGAGGATGAAGGCCGTCGAGTACGC
>NZ_JAYRYM010000392.1:0-2385 GCF_041917035.1 Devosia sp.
GCCCAGCACGCCGCCGCCGCCGGCGTCGACGCCATCTCCTCGGTGCCGCCCTTCTACTGGGGCTTCTCGGCCGACCAGATCGTCGGCTACTACACCGACATCACCCGCTCGACCAAGCTGCCGATGATCGCCTACAACGTGCCCATGGCGGCACTCGGCTTCGACGTCATCAAGCGCCTCGCCGGCATCGAAGGGGTGGTCGGCGTCAAGTACACCGCCTCCACCCACCACGAGATCATCCGCATCAAGGACGAGATCCGCAAGGACTTCATCGTCTATTCGGGTTCCGACGAGATGGCGATGTCGGGCCTCGCCTTCGGCGCCGACGGCATCATCGGCTCGTTCTACAACAACATGCCCGAGATCTGGCAGCAGATCCGCGACGCCGTCGCCGCCGGCAATCTCGCCGAGGCCAAGCGCCTGCAGGAGATCGGCAACGCCGTGATCTTCTTCTCCTTGAGCCGTGGCGGCGTCGCCATGATCAAGCGCTCGATGGCCTGGATGGGCTGCGATGCCGGCTATGTCCGCCGCCCGCTCGGCAGCTATATCGACAAGCCGGCCGAGGAAAAGCTGAAGGACGAATTCCGCAGGCTGCGCGACGAGCGGGAGCTCAAGGGCGTGGCGTTTCTCGATGCGCTCTGAGGCAAAGGCGCCCTCGCCCGGTGCACCTGCACCGGGTCATCCCCGCGAACGCGGGGATCTCCGTTTGACCGCACGGTCCGCAAACCGGGGTTCCCGCTTTCGCGGCAATGACTCCGTGTTGGTTTCCGACGTGGTCGCGGGCGAGGAGGCCTCGCTGTGACGCTCCGCAATGTCCTGACGCTGAACACCGATCGCTCGATCCGCAGCGGCAGCACGACGGCGCTTGTCGATGCCATCCGCCGCGGCGCGGACCTGCGCATCGGCACCGCGTTCCGCCACAACGAGCACATCGACACCTCCTCGGCGAGCAACGAGCTGATCGAGGAGGTGGCCGAGTTCCGCCAGACGCTGCTGCTCGATGATCGCTGGGCCGCCGGCATCATGACCTTGCGGATGCCGGTCGAGCTGCCCGAGGGCTTCGGGCCGCGCCCGTCGATGTCGTTCTTCCTGTACAATCAGGATGGCACGCAGGCGATCGCCCGGCCGTATCTCGACGGCCTGCCGCCGACGGCGGCACCTGGCCCCTCCCCCGTCGAGCCGCAACCGGACATGCCGCGCTACCACCAGTTCGACAACTTCGATGCGGGCACCAACGCGCCCTCGCACAACTTCGTCTACGATTTCGACCACTACAGCTTCCTCGTCAACGACCGCTGGCGCGAGGTGCTGGCACATGACCACACCGGGCGGCCGACCTCGGGCTCGCTCGCGGCCCTGACCGACGCCTTCGTGCACGGCTCGCCGGTGAAGGTGGCAATAGCCAAGTTCTGCGTCGGCCTGGTTCCGCCGGGCGAGACCGCCCCCGAACACGAGGCCTTCATCCACGCCGGCTCCTGCTACTACTACACCGACAGGAAGCTGTTCATCACCGGCACCCACCCGGCGGTTCGGGTCAAGCCGGCGATCCCGCTGCGCTATGGCACCGGCGGCTGGGATTTCTGCTGGCTGGTGGCGCGCACCGACGGCCAGGTCGAACGCTGGCGCTGCGACCCCTACACCCTGCAGTTCGACCGCAGCACGCATCGCTACGACATGCGCTGGTTCGTCCTCGGAGATTGAGATGGTCCGCCTCGACCGCATGCTGACCGTTGACGACTTCAAGCGCGTGGCCGAGCGGCGGGTCCCCCGCATGTTCTTCCAGTATGCGGACTCGGGGGCCTATACCGAGAGCACCTACCGCGCCAACAGCGCCGATTTCGGCAAGATCCGGCTGGAACAGCGGATCGGCGTCGACATCACGACCCGCAACCTCGCGACCACCATGCTGGGCCAGCCCGTGTCGATGCCCTTCGCGCTCGCCCCCACCGGGGCCGCCGGCATGCAGTCCGCCGACGGCGAGATCAAGGCAGCGCGGGCGGCCGACAAGTTCGGCATCCCGTTCACGCTCTCGACGGTCAGCATCTGTTCGATCGAGGACGTCGCGGCGGCGACGAAACGCCCGTTCTGGTTCCAGCTCTACGTCAGGAAGGACCGCGAGTTCACCGGGCGGCTGATCGACAGGGCGAAGGCCGCGGGCTGCGCCGCACTCGTCGTCACCATGGACTGCCAGCACTACGGCCAGCGCCACAAGGATGTCCGCAACGGCCTGACGGTGCCGCTGAAGTTCACGCCTCGCTTCGTCGCCGAACTGGCGCTGAAGCCGCGCTGGGCCCTGGCCATGCTGCAGACGCCGCGCCGCACCTTCGGCAACTTCTCCGGCCACGTGCCGGGCGCGCATAGCGTCAGGGAACTCGCCGCCTGGAT
>NZ_JAYRYM010000393.1:0-2354 GCF_041917035.1 Devosia sp.
CGCCCACTCGGCGCAGCACGACTTTCTCACCGGCCTGCCCAACCGCATGCTGTTCGACGACCGGCTGGCCAACGCCATCACCATTGCACCGCGCCACTCGAAACGCGTGGCGGTGCTGTTTCTCGATCTGGACGGGTTCAAGCACGTCAACGACTCGCTCGGCCACGCCATGGGCGACAAGCTGCTGCAGTCAGTCGGGCGGCGGCTGGTCGACTGCGTGCGCGCCTCCGATACGGTGAGCCGGCTGGGTGGCGACGAGTTCGCGGTGCTGCTCTCCGAGGTCGAGCTCAGCGAGGATGCCGCCATCACCGCCCGGCGCATGCTGACCGCCATCTCCCAGCCGCACGTCATCGACCAGCACGACCTCAGGATATCGGCCAGCATCGGAATCAGCGTGTTCCCGGACGACGGCAAGGACGCCAACGCCCTGCTGCAGAATGCCGATACCGCGATGTACCTGGCCAAGGAGAGCGGCCGCCAGGGCTACCAGTTCTTCCGACCCTCGATGAACCATCGCGCCAAGGAACGGCAGTCGATCGAGGAGAACCTCCGGCATGCCCTGGCCCGCCGCGAGTTCACGGTCCACTACCAGCCAAAGGTCAATCTCCGGACCGGTGCGATCGTGGGCGCCGAGGCGCTGCTGCGCTGGAACCACCCGACACTGGGCAGGATCTCCCCCGCCGCCTTCATCCCGGCGGCAGAAGATTGCGGGCTGATGCTGCCGATCGGCAAGTGGGTGCTGCAATCGGCCTGCGAGCAGGCCCGTGCCTGGCTCGACGCGGGACTGCCGCCGATCACGGTGTCGGTCAATGTCACGGCCATGCAGTTCCGGGCGCGGGGATTCCTTGATGACGTCTTCGGCATGCTGCGGCACACAGCGCTCGATCCGAGTCTGCTCGAGCTGGAGCTGCCGGAATCGGCGCTGATCAAGCACGGCACCAGCGCGGCCGCGAGCCTGAGGGCGCTGCGGGCCCGCGGCGTGCGCATCGCACTCGACGATTTCGGCACCGGGTTTGCCAGTGTCAGCAATCTCAGGCGGTTTCCCGTCGATACGCTGAAGATCGACGGTTCGCTGATCCACCTCATCGGCGGGGCCGAGAGCGACATCCGACTCATCGGCGCCCTCATCGCCATGGCGCGCACCCTCAACATCCGGGTGGTTGCCGAGGGCGTCGAGACCGTGGCCGAACGCGACTTCCTGCTCGGCCATCAATGCGACGACGCGCAGGGATACTATTTCGGCCACCCGGTCCCCGCGCACCAGTTCTCCGAGATGGTGCGCAGCGTACAAGGGCTGGTGGCATCATGACGGACCGGTTCGATCTGCAGCGTCTCGAACTGCATCGCCGCTTCATCGAGCGGACGAGCCAGAATGCCCAGACGCTGTCCGAGCTGACGCTGCGCTTCGACCAGACTGCGCTCGGACCGAGTGCCCGCGAGCAGTTGCGCTACATCGCGCACAATCTCGCCGGGGCCGCCGGCACGTTCGGCTTCCCCGGGATCAGCGCCACCGCAGCCGAGCTCGAGGACAGGTTGCTGTCGCCGGGCCGGACCGATATCGGTCAGAGCTGTCGCACACTCATCACGCAACTCAGGCAGGTGACCGCGAGCCGGCCGGCCATGCCGCTGCGGCGGCAGGGGGACGTGCAGCAGGTGAGTGGCGCCGGCGACGACGCACGAGTGCCCGAGGAAGCGCCGGGCGGCGTGCTGATCGTCGCACGAACGCCGGAACTGGAGCGTTTGTCCTCGGTTGTCGCCGGGCTCGGCTACACGCCCATCGACGCCCTGTCCTCTCCACCCGGCCCCTCGAAGCGGCCCGCCGCGGCGCTGATCAGCGATGCCGTTCCGGAGGCGCTGCAGATCTGCCGCCGCTACTCGCCGCAGGTTCCGGTCCTGCTGGTCGGCACCGACGCCTCCTTCCACGGCCGGCTGGCCGCCGCCCGGATGGGGACGACGGGGGTGCTGCCGCGCCCTGTCGATGCAAGCGAGCTGGCCGACTGGCTGGAGGAACTCGCGCCGCGGGATCGGGGTCGGCCGCACTCCATCCTGATCGTCGAAGGGGACCGGCTGCTGGCCGACACCTATGCGCTGGAACTCGAAAGCGCCGGCATGCGCTGCGAAGTGGTCACAGACGGCGCCATGACGCTGGACCGGATCGCCGCCACCAATCCCGACCTGGTTCTGCTCGAAACCCGGATGCCGGGGATCAACGGCATCGAACTGGCCCGCATCATCCGCCAGTCGCGCCGGGATCTGGCGCTGCCGATCGTGTTCCTGTCGTCCGAGAGCGATCCGCTGCTCCAGCTCGAAGCGCGCACCCTGGGCGGCGACGACTTCATCGAAAAGCCGGTGGA
>NZ_JAYRYM010000394.1:0-2342 GCF_041917035.1 Devosia sp.
CAGGAAGGCGTTGGCGACGTCGCGGACGCTGCCGAGCCGGCCGAGGGGGATGGCATCCTCCATCGACTGGATGAAGGCCGGCGAGCGGTGCAACTGGATCGCCTCGGTGAGGATGTTGCCGGGCTCGACGCCGTTGACGGTGATGCCATAGCCCGAGAACTCGAGCGCGGCGGCGCGGATCAGGCCGTTGATGCCGGCCTTGGTGGCCGAGTAATGGCCGTGGCCGGGGCTGGTGACGTGCGGGCCGGTGATCGAGGAGGTGAACAGGATGCGGCCATAGCGCTGCGCCTTCATCGGCGCGAGCGCGGCGCGGGCGGCAATGAAGCTGCCGCGCAGGTTGACGCCCATCACCCGGTCCCAGTCTTCCGGGGTGGTGTCCTCGAGCAGTTGCCATGGATAGATGCCGGCATTCTGGACGAGGATGTCGAGGCGGCCATGGCTTGCGACGGCGAGGGCGACGGCGGCCTCGGCGTCGGCTGCACTGGCGATGTCGGTGCGGATGAAGCGCGCGCCGAGTTCGGCGGCAGTGGCGGTGCCGGCCGCCACCTCGGTATCGGCGATGACGAGGCGGGCGCCTTCCTCGGCAAAGCGCTGGGCGATGCCCTTGCCGATGCCGCGGGCGGCGCCGATGACGAGAGCGGACTTGCCGTCGAGACGACCGGTCATGCGAGTTTCTGCCTGATCTGATGCTTGAGGGTGTCGAGCAGCACCGCCGCCAGCACCAGCAGGCCGTGGATGACCTGGGTGAAGTTGGCGGGCAGCCCCATGAGGTTGATGGCGGTGTTGATCGATGAAAGCAGCAGCACGCCGGCATAGACGCCGGGCAGGGCACCGACGCCGCCCTTGAGGCTGACCCCGCCGATCACCACAGCCGCAAAGGCGTTGAAGAGCAGGCCCGTCCCCAGATTGGCGGTGGCGCCAGACGTGCGGATGGCGAGCAGCCAGCCCGAGAGCCCGGCGACGGCGCCGGCGAGGACGAACGCCGTGAGGAGGATGCGCTGGACCTTGATGCCTGCCCGGAAGGTGGCGTTCTCGTTGCCGCCGATCATCAGCAGGTGCCGGCCGAACGGGGTTCGCGCCATGACGAAGGAGAAGGCCACGAAGCACAGGATGGCGATCCAGGCCGTGAGCGGCAGCCCGAGCAGGCGCTGCACGCCGAACCAGCGGATGGCCGGCGCCAGATCCTGCGCCGAACGGCCGCCCGAGACGGCGAGCACAAGGCCGCGCACCCAGATGTAGCTGGCGAGCGTCACGATGAAGGCGTTCATCTTCACCCGGACGATCAGGTAGCCGTTGATGGCGCCGACCAGGCCGCCGACGACGAGACCGAGCAGCAGGGAGACCGGCACCATCAGCCATTCCGGATCGAGCTTGAGGCCGAGCCCGATGCCGGCCGAGCAGAACAGGATGCCGACGGCCATGGCGCTCAAGGCGGCGACCGACTCGACGGACAGATCCATGTGCCCGGCAATGATCACCAGCGCCAGCCCGATGGACATGACGCCGAGCACGCTCGAGGCCTCGATGATGTTGGCGAAGATGCCGAGCTGGAAGTAGTTCGGGACGAACAGAGAGAAGGCCGCGAGGACGAACAGCAGCATGAACCAGACGAGGTTGTCGAGGACGAACTCGAGGGTGCGGCGGGTACTGGGGTTCATTGTCTGGTTCCGGCGATGGGAAGCTGGTCGTCGTCTGCCTCCGTGGGGGAGGGAGCGAGGCGGGGGTGGTCACACGCTCGGTCGCGTGGAGGCACCCCCACCCAAGTGCACGGCGAACCCGAGCGGGGCCCGGGCCCTGCTCGGCCGCCCTCCCTTGGGGAAGGGCGGCCGAGGTGGCTACTCCACCGACTTGACGGTGTCGGTCGGGGGCTTGAGATTGCCCCAGAACTTCGGATCGTCGACGTTGGACTTGTCGATCGCGGCGCCCGGCAGCTTGATGTTGGGGCCCCAGGCCTCATGGGTGACGGTGCCGGTCAGCCCGATGATGTCGTACTGGCCCGGTGCGATCTCGGCCTTGTTGACGATCTTGTCCATGAAGGCTGCAACGGCAGCGGCCTGGGCATAGAGCGGCTGCTCGACTTCGACGTTGAGCCAGCCCTTGCGGATCAGGTCGAGGCCGACGGGGGCACCGTTCGAGCTCATCAGCATGATGTCGCCCGGCTGCTTGCCGGCCGATTCGAGCGCCGCGACCACGGCCACCGAGAGGTGCGCGGCGTGCGAGAAGATCAGGTCGATGTCGGGATTGGCGACCAGCTGGTCGGCGGCGATGGTGCCGGCATTGCTGGCTTCCCAGAGCATGGCGGGCACGGAGATGATCTTGACGTCCGGGAAGGCCGCCATCTT
>NZ_JAYRYM010000395.1:0-2327 GCF_041917035.1 Devosia sp.
GCCCTGCAGGACCCAGCCGCCGCTGGGGCGGCGCTCGATCAGCCCGAAGCGCTGGAAGCTGTTGAGAAACTCGCGGATGACGGTAGTCGCCACCCCGAACTGCCGCGCCAGATCCAGCTCGTTGATTAGCGAGCCGGCGCGGGCATCGCCGCGCAGCATCCACTCCATGAACTGCTTCTCGACCTGAACCGCTGTCGGCACGGTCTCGGCATCGGGAAAGCGCCCGTCCGCGCCGGCGAGGCGGCGGATGACGCGATGCCGCCCTTCGCTCGCGACGATGCCCTGTTCGTCGAGCGTGGCGATGACCTTCCTGACCGTGGTGCGGCTGACCCGCAGACCGGCGGCCAGCGCGTTCTCGGAGGGAAGGATGTCGCCCGGGCGCTGGCGGGAAATGAGCTCGAGCGCGTCGTTATAGGCGCGCTTGAACAGGGTGTCGGTCTTCATCGGTGTCTCTGGCTTGGGAAGGTCACTTGTCTTTAGCGGATAAAAAACAAATTGACGACCGACGGCAATGAAGTTTTTTGTACATAACAGACAGCGAAGCGGAGTGTGTCTTGGCAAGCATCAGCGGGGGCGACGACGGCAACGCGTCAGCGTCGCCGTCACGTCGCGGGCATGGCGTGGAGGCGACGGCGGTAGCGCTGGGGCTGCGGCTGCTGGCCGCCGGGCCGCTGCTGATCCTTTTGCTGCTCGTCGTCGTGGTCAGCCTCCTGACGCCGAACTTCCTCAAGCCGGTCAACGTCGGCAACATCGTGGCGCAGACGGCCGTCATCGCTATCGTTGCGATCGGACAGCACCTGGTGATCCTGACGCGCGGCATCGACCTTTCGGTCGGCGCCAACCTGGCGCTCGCCACCGTGGTCGGCGCGCTGGTCTACCGGGTGACGGACTCGGCGGCCCTGGTGATGCTCGCCATGCTGCTGGCCGGCGCCGCAGTCGGTGCGGTGAACGGGCTCGTCTACGTCTTCGGTCGCTTGCCGCATCCGTTCATCATCACGCTCGCAACGCTGAGCATCGCGCGTGGCGTTGCCCTCGAGGTCGCCGTCGGACATACCACCATGCGCGGCATGCCGGCCGAGATCGCGGTGCTCGGTGGCGGCAACCTGCTCGGTATTCCGAGTTCGTTCTTCGTGGTTGCCGGCGTCGTGGCGATTGCGCTGATCGTGGTGCGGGCCATGGTCTGGGGCCGGTGGATCTACGCGGTGGGCGGCAAGCCCGAGGCCGCCGTGCAGATGGGCATCCCGGTCAAGTGGGTGCTGGTCTCGGTCTATGTCATTTCCGGATTGTGCGCCGGGGTCGGCGCCATCGTGCTGGCCGGGCGCACCGAGGCCGGCTCGCCGCTCTACGGCAATCTGCTCGAACTCGACACCATCGCCGCGGTGATCATCGGCGGGGCGAGTTTCCTGGGCGGCCGCGGCCATATCGGGCACGCACTGGTCGGGGCGGTGATGATCGGCATCATCCGCAACGCCCTCAACCTGCTCAACGTCGACGCCTTCTTCCAGATGATCGCCATCGGGTTGATCATCGTTTTGGCGGTCGAGGCCGACGTGCTGCGCAACCACCTCGAGGCCAAGGTCCGGGTGCTGCAGGCGGGGAGGGCGCCTTGAGCACCGTGGCCGTATCCCCGGTTCTGGTCGTCCGCGACGCCGACAAGCGCTTCGGGGCGGTGCACGCGCTCAAGGGCGTGAGCCTCGAGGCCTATCGCGGGGAGGTGCTGGCCCTGCTCGGGGACAATGGCGCGGGCAAGTCGACGCTGGTCAAGTGCATCAGCGGCGTGCACGGGCTCGACGATGGCGAAATCCTGCTCGATGGCGAGCGGACGGCGCTGCACAGCCCCGCCGCGGCACGGCGCGCCGGGATCGAGACGGTCTACCAAGACCTGGCGCTGTTCGACAACCTGACGCCGGCGCAGAACTTCTACTGCGGCCGCGAGCTCGCCGGGCCGCGCTGGCTGCCCCGCGGCCTGCGCTTCCTCGATGCCCGGGCGATGGACCGGGAGGCCGCGGCCGTGATCGAGCGGCTCAGGGTCAGCCTGCCCAGGTTCGATGCGCCGGTGGCGCTGATGTCGGGCGGCCAGCGCCAGGCCATCGCCGTGGCGCGCGCCACGGTGTTCGCGCGCAAGGTGGTGATGCTGGACGAGCCCACGGCCGCCCTGGGCCTGCGCGAGTCCCGCAAGGTGCTGGACCTGATCGCGCAACTGAAGGCCGAGGGCAACGCGGTCATCCTCATCACCCACAACATGGAACACGTCGTCGAAATCGCCGACCGCGCCGTCGTGCTGCGCCAGGGGCGCAAGGTCGGCGAATTGCGGCCCAGCCGGGACA
>NZ_JAYRYM010000396.1:0-2291 GCF_041917035.1 Devosia sp.
CCAACGACGACGTGATCCTGCCCAAGAACACGCTGAAGCCGGACTGGGAAGTCGAGCTCGGCGTCATCATCGGCAAGGAGGCCAAGTACATCGAGGAGAAGGACGCGCTCGACCACGTGGCCGGCTATTGCGTGGTCAACGACCTGAGCGAGCGGCATTTCCAGACCGAGCGCGGCGGCCAATGGACCAAGGGCAAGTCGGCGGACACGTTCGGGCCGATCGGCCCCTGGCTGGTGACCCGCGACGAGGTCGCCGATCCGCAGAACCTCGGGATGTGGCTCGAGGTCGACGGGCACCGCTACCAGAACGGCTCGACCAGGACGATGATCTTCGGCGTTGCCCATATCGTCGCCTATCTCAGCCAGTTCATGAGCCTGCAGCCCGGCGACGTGATCACCACCGGCACCCCGCCGGGCGTCGGCATGGGCATCAAGCCGGAACCGGTCTGGCTGAAGCCGGGCCAGACCATGCGGCTCGGCATCGAGGGCCTGGGCGAACAGCAGCAGGTGACCCGCGCCTGGTCGGCCTGAGCCCGCCCGACCTCCTCTCTCACCGCGGGCGCCGGCCGAAAGGTCGGCGCCTGCTGCTTTTCGGCTGCCGGAACCACCTGCCGGGGCGCCACAATGCTGAACGAAAGGGCGGGGACAGGAACGAAGTCTGAACGAAGATGAACGGCTTCTGACCGTACCTGAACGCCGCCGCTTCGGGGCAGCCCATTGATTTCGCTACTATAATTCCATTCCGGGTACGACTGGACGTCATTCCGGCCCGGCACCGCGCCGAGGAGCAACACCCTACCACATTGTGGCGACGCGGGGACTGTAGCCGGCGCGCCGGGAGGAAGCGCCGCCGGTCACGGGAATTGCCGCTGCCGCAAGGCCGCGGGGGACCGCCGGTGCAGGCCGGCTGGGCCCGGCGCGGGCCCGGTCGGCCCGCGAGACCATCTGGAGCGTCGCCGGACCTGGCTCCGAACCACTGCAAGAAACCAGCCGTAACATGTTAGAATACGCTGGGTTTTCGACGCGCCCGAGCCCGCCGCGTCCCCATGTAATCGATCTCAGTCGCGCTTTTGTCATACCAGTTTGCCCGTATGTCGCCACATGACAGCCTAACTCTCGCTATTGACAGCCTAAATCTTCGAAACTAGGCTGTTCTGGTCCTACAAATGTCGGACAAGAGGGGACTATCTACATTTCTGGGAGGTTGCATCCGGTCATGACGGCCAGGGGCAATATCGTTCGGCTTGTCGAAGGCGGCAGGACGCCGCGCAGGCGTGGCGCCGTGCATCTCAACGACTCGGCCGTCGAAGGACTGGTGGAGCAGATCAAGGCGCTGATCGACGAGCGCAATCTCGGGGTCGGCGACCCCCTGCCGTCGGAGCGCGAACTGGGAGAGATGTTCTCCTCGAGCCGCACCACGGTGCGCGAGGCCATGCGCATCCTCAAGGCCTACGGCGTCGTCGACGTGCGGCCCAAGGTGGGCGCCGTGATCATCGACCGGCGGATGGACGCGGTCTTCGATCTCTATTCATTCAACACGCTCGAACTCAGCCGGCAGACCTTCCTCGAGACCCAGGGCTTCCGCCAGCTGATCGAGGTCGGCGCCGCCGACCAGCTGTTCACCCGCACCAGCGAAAACGACATCGCCGAGCTGCGCGCCATCAACGACAGCATGCGCGAGGCCGAAGGCCTGCACGGCCGCGCCCTGCAGGATTTCAACTTCCACCTCAAGCTGGTCAGCATCGTGGGCAACCAGCAGCTCCTCGAGATCTACCGGATCATGAAGCCCGTCATGCTCAAGATCATGGAAAACGGCGTCAACCGCATCAAGTCCGGCGACGTCAACTACGACGAGCACGCCGGCATCGTCGATGCCCTCGAGGGGCGCAACCGCATCGCCTTCCAGTACCGCATGAGCCAGCACCTCGAAGCCGGCCTCGCGCTGTTCAAGGAGGAGGACTGAGATTTGGCACGCTGCCCGAGGGGTGGCGTGCCGGATGGCCCTTCGGGGCCCGACCATCGGCGACCGGGCCGCCTGAGGAGGACCACCGGATCGCCATCGTGCCGTAGTCAACAGAACGCTCTCTGGGAGGAGACCCAATGAAACTGCGTACCATCGCCACCCTCGCGCTGGCCGGCCTCTTGGCCAGCACCAGCTTCACCTATGCCGGACCCGCGGTGGTCTCCGGCCCCGGCGCCGAGCCGGCCTGCTTCGCGCCCTGGAGCGCCGACACCAAGTACTTCCAGTGGGAGAAGCAGGACGGTCCGTACCGCATCGCCGTGGTCAACGGC
>NZ_JAYRYM010000397.1:0-2271 GCF_041917035.1 Devosia sp.
CCCCGACAGTGGGTTGGCGGCCGAGGTAGTAGGACTGCCCCACAATATCCTCGTTGAACTCATCCAGGACCAGCCACTGGCGCCTGTCCACGTCCAGTCCCGCGGCGGCCTTCTCGCTGTCGGGAAGCTCTACTGCCCATCGATCGGCTGAAGGGGGCGACGTGGTGATCGGGAAGAGAAACACCGTGTCGCCATCGGGGTGCTCAAGCCTCAGCGCCACAACCGTAGGCCTCTCCTTGCGTCCCTCGGTCTCGCCATCGGCCGCTTGCCGCGCCCACAGGTAGGGATAGCGAATGACCGCGCCGCTCCGAACATTGTCGAAGCTCATTACGCGTCATTGGCCTCTGCGGCGTATTTTTCGAGCGCGAGCTTCATCGCGTCCAGCTCGGAATCAGAAATCGACTCGAGAGTCCTGGCTCGCCTTGGGTCGGCACGCTTTCGCATGTCCTCATACTCTTCGATATTGAGCACGACGAGCCGGGGCTTGTTCCTCTGTGTCAGGGTCACCGGATGCCGGAGCGCCTCGGCAATGATATCGCCCGATCTGCGCGAAAGGTCGCTTGTCGTGTAGCTTCGCTCGGCCATGGTCCGCTCCTGCGCTGATAGCGTTCAAAGATGTGTACAACATTCCTGTATTTTGCGGCAATCCTGTGTCTTCCGGCGACATGCGCAGTCCCTCGCCGAGCGGGATCGTGACACCATCCCCAAACGCTGCTGAACTCTGGCGATGAACAGCCGATTCCTGCTGCTGATGGTCGTGGTCGCGCTTCTTGGGGCGGGCCTCGTGCTGTGGCTGCGGCCGGCGGCCCCACCGCCACCTGCGGCACAGGCGCCGCCGCCGGCAACGACGGAGGTCGCGCCGGCGCCCGCGGCGGTTCCGGCCGAAGGGCCGCGAGCCGCGGCGCCACGGCAGTTCCTGATCCTCGCCGCGAGCTGGCAGCCGGCCTTCTGCGAGACCGCGCCCGGCAAGCCGGAATGCCGGACGCTCGGCGCCGGACGCCATGACGCCAGCCACTTCGCCCTGCACGGGCTGTGGCCCCGCGACGACTATTGCGGGGTGTCCGCGACGGATCGCGAGGACGACGAAGCGGGACTGTGGTCGTCCCTGCCGCCGGTCGAGCTCGGCACCGCGCTGAGGGCCGCCCTGGAGCAGGCCATGCCGGGCACCCGGTCGCAGCTCGAGCGGCACGAATGGATCAAGCACGGCACCTGCTTCGGCACCGACGCCGAGATCTACTACGCCGCCTCGGTGGCGCTGCTCGACGCGCTGAACCGCTCGGCGGTGCGCGATCTCTTCGCCGCCCGCATCGGCCGCGAGGTCACCTCCGAGGAGGTGCGCGACGCCTTCGACGTGGCCTTCGGGGCCGGCGCCGGGGACAGCGTCAAGCTCGCCTGCGCCGAGGACGGAGCACGCCGCATCGTCACCGAGATCACCCTCGGCCTCTACGGAGTGGTGGACGCCAGCCCCGACCTCGGCATGCTGCTGCGGACCGCCAACCCGACCTCGCCCGGCTGCCGCCGCGGCATCGTCGATCCGGTCGGTGCGCAGTAGTTCAGGCTTTGTTTACCGGACCGGTTGAGCCGGCCCTAACCGGTCCCGACTAGTGTCTCGCGGTCCCATCGGAGTCCGCCATGACCACCGCCCCGCTTGCCCTCGACATCTCCGGCCTCAGAAAGAGCTTCGACCGCCCCGTGGTGGTCGACCTCGAGCTCAAGGTGCGGGCCGGCGAGTTCTATGCCCTGCTCGGCCCCAACGGCGCCGGCAAGACCACCATCCTGAGGATGGTCGCCGGGCTGCTGCGCCAGGATGCGGGCTCGATCGCCATCTGCGGCATCGACACGGCGCGCGACCCGATCGCCGCCAAGTCGATCGTCGCCTGGGTGTCGGACGAGCCGATGGTCTACGACCGCCTGACCCCGCTCGAATATCTCGAGTTCGTCGCCGGCCTGTGGCGGGTCGATGCACGCGAGGCGGAGCGTCATTCGAACGAACTGATCGACTGGCTGGGCCTCAGGCCGCACGCCAACGAGCGCTGCGGCGGCTTTTCCAAGGGCATGCTGCAGAAGGTGGCGCTGGCCGGCGCCCTCGTCCACGACCCGCGCCTGATCATCCTCGACGAACCGCTCACCGGGCTCGACGCCGGCTCGGCGCGCCAGGTCAAGGATGTGCTCAAGCAGAAGGTGGCGCAGGGCGTCACGGTGATCATGACCACCCACATCCTCGAGGTGGCCGAACGGATGGCCGAACGGATCGGGGTGATCAACCACGGC
>NZ_JAYRYM010000398.1:0-2260 GCF_041917035.1 Devosia sp.
CGTCCGGCGTGACCATCTTCCACCAGGCCAGGTTGTCGAGGGCGGTGCCCCACAGCACGGCCTTCTTGCCGCCGGCGTTCATGGCGATGTTGCCGCCGATGCACGAGGCGCTGGCGGAGGTCGGGTCGACGGCGAACACGCGGCCGGCCGCGGAGGCGGCTTCGGCGACGCGTTCGGTGACCACACCGGCGCCGGTGCGGATGGTGGCATAGGGCTTGTCCATCGGGCCATCGAGGCCCGGCAGCACGAGTTCTTCGACCGGACCGAGGGAAATCAGCTTTTCGGTGTTGATGACCACCGACTTGGCGTCGAGGGGCACGGCGCCGCCGGTGTAGCCGGTGCCGCCGCCGCGCGGGATGATGGTCAGGCCGAGTTCGATGCAGCTCTTGACCAGCGGCGCCATTTCTTCTTCGGTGTCCGGGTAGAGCACCACGAAGGGGTACTCGACGCGCCAGTCGGTGGCGTCGGTCACGTGGGAGACGCGGGCGTGGCCGTCGAAGCAGATGTTGTCCTTGCGGGTGTGGCGGGCCAGCTCGTGCTTGACGCGTTTGCGCAGATCGTAGGTGTCTTCGAAAAAGCGCTTGAAACGGTCGACTGCGCCGTGGGCGGCGGCGATCAGGTGGGCGACCTTGGCGCTGCGCTCGGGATCGACCTTGCCGGATTCCTCGCGGCGCTTCTCGACTTCGTCGAGGCGATGGCGCAGCGCTTCGATCAGCGCGCCGCGGCGGTCGCGGTTGGCGAGAAGGTCGTCCTGGAGGTAGGGATTGCGCTGGACGACCCACACATCGCCCAGCACCTCGTAGAGCATCCGCGCGGAGCGGCCGGTGACGCGCTCGGAGCGCAAGGCGTCCAGCGTCTGCCACGCATCGGCGCCGAGCAGGCGGATGACGATCTCGCGATCCGAGAACGAGGTGTAGTTGTAGGGGATCTCGCGCAGGCGTTGGGTCATTGCGTTACCTGGATTTTTGCGACAGGGAACTGGGCATTTTAGCGGAGCGCCCCGCCTTCTGTCGAAAAACAAAGCCTTACGGACAGCGGGGTTACCGTAGGTAGGACCTTCGGGCGGGGTGGCGGTTCCGGTCGGCGCGGCGGTAAGTGCGCGGCGCAGCAAAGAAAAGGCCCGCGCCGGAGAGGCGCGGGCCGGTCGGTCGCAAGGCGTCGGACGGGGTCAGCCGCGCCGTTGCCAGCGGGGCGCGAAGCCCAGCAGACCGAGCGCGGTGAGGGTCAGCGCCCATTGCGCGGGCTCTGGCACCAGCTGGGTGTAGATCGTGCGCGCTGCCCACTCGTGCAGCGCGGCGCTCGGGTGCTCGGTGTCGAAGTAGATGTATTGGTTCGGGTTGGGGCATTCGGTAATCGGGCCGGCGCCGGGCGTCGGGGTGCCATCCACTTGGCCGTTGTAACAGCCGCTCGTCACGTTGCCGATGCCGTAGTCCGCCGGATGATCCGTCATGGCGGTCTGCAGGCCGAAGGCGTCGAACATGGTCACGTCGGATGTGGCAAAGGTGTTGGCGGGCACATAGAAACTCAGCGCGCTGTTGAAAGCCATGCTGGCGCCTTTTGCGAGCGTCTGGACGCCCGCGCCGAAGATCGAAGCCAGGCCGCGGACTGACGGCGTCAGGCTCAGGTCGGGGGAGTTGCCGATCAGGAAGTGCCTGGCGCCCAGGCTTTCGAGGGTGACCAGGGCGGTGACGATGTCGCCGACCGTCTGCCCGATTTCGTTCTGGATGGGGGTCAGGTCGCCCTGGGCCTTCAGCGATTGCGAGATGGCGTCGGAGATGTCGTTCGCGCCGATCCACAGCACATAGAGCGCGTTGGGGTCCGCCGCGTTGCCGGCTCTGCTCAGATATTGGCCGATCTGGGCGTTGAAACTCCGGGCGCCGAAGGCCGCCAGATCCGCCCGGGCATAGTCGCTGCGGGCGCCGCCATAGGCGTAGTTGTTGCCGCCTGTCAGCGACGGGGTCAGCGTCAAGCCGAAATCCGTCGCCAGCCGATCGGCATAGTTGAGGCCGTTGGTGAAGCGGCCGGAGTGGGTGCCATCCGTGTAATAGGCCGACGACGGCAATATGCCGCTGGTGATGATGAAATCGTTTCCGGAGTCGGAAAGGCTGTCGCCGAAAACGTACATCGCCGAATACGGCCCCGCCTGGGCCAGGCTGCCTGCCAAGGCAAGAGACAACGCGACAAGACCACGACAGCTACGCCTGCACCAAGCCATGACACTCTCCCTGAGATGAAAACGACCTATGCGAAAGACGCGTGC
>NZ_JAYRYM010000399.1:0-2237 GCF_041917035.1 Devosia sp.
GGCAATTGCTCGACACGCCCGCCGACACCACCGGCAAGAAGTGGAACTACGACTTCTCGCACTCCAAGGTCCATCCGAACTTCCGCAGCCAGGCGGAGCGCCGCGGCTATCGCGACATCTACCTGTTTGATGCCAAGGGGAACCTGATCTACTCGGTGATGAAGAACGACGACTTCGCGATGAACTTCGCCGAAGGCGGCGCGCTGGCCGAGAGCGGGCTCGGGCAGGCCTTCAGGGCCGCGGCGGCCCTGACCGAGCGTGGACAGGTGGCGTTTGTCGATCTCTCGGTCTACGCCCCCCTGGGGCAGCCAGCGAGTTTTCTCGCCACTCCGGTCTTCGATCCGCGCAACAAGTTCATCGGTGTGATGGCGATCCAGATGCCGGTCGCTCCGATCAATTCGCTGCTGCAGGACAGTGACAATCTCGGCCGCACCGGTGAGAGCTTCTACGTCGGCACGGATCGGCTGCTGCGCTCCGACTCGCTGTTCTCGGGAGCAGACGACACGCTCGACACGCGCTACGACAACCCGATCGTCGGGTCCGCTCTCGAAGGAAACGCGGCCCAGGGCATGACCGGCGACTATCGCGGCATGTCGATGATCGCGACCGCGGCGCCGGTGGAGTTCCACGGCGCCAGGTGGGCGATGGTGACCACCATCGGCGCGGATGAGGCGCTGGCGCCGGTCCAGCAGCTGCGCGACATGATGCTGATGGTCGGCGGCATCCTGCTGCTGGTCGCCGCGGCCATGGCCCTGCTCTTTTCCCGCACGGTCACGCGGCCGATCAGCCGCCTCACCGGCACGATGAGCGCGCTCGCCGAGGGGAATCTCGAGATCGAGGTCAAGGGCGCCGAGCGCAGCGACGAGGTCGGCGACATGGCCCGCGCCGTGCAGGTGTTCAAGGAGAACGCGCTCAAGGTCAACGAGATGACCGAGGGCGAACGCCTCGGCTCCGAACGCCGCAGGGCCGACCGCATCCAGATGATGCAGTCGCTGCAACGCGCCTTCGGCGAGGTGGTGGATGCGGCGATCGCCGGGGACTTCTCCCGACGCGTTACGGCCGACTTCCCGGATCAGGAACTCAATGCGCTGGCCCGCTCCGTCAACGAGCTGGTCGAGACGGTCGATCGTGGCGTCGGCGAGACCGGCGATGTGCTGGCCGCCCTGGCCCACACCGATCTCACCCGTCGCGTCGAGGGCAGCTACCAGGGGGCCTTCGAGCGGCTGAAGCTCGATACAAATGCGGTCGCCGAAAAGCTTAGCGGCATCGTGGTCGGCCTCAAGCAGACGTCGCGCTCGCTGCGCACTGCCACCGGCGAAATCCTCAGTGGCGCCAACGACCTCAGCGAACGCACGACCAAGCAGGCGGCGACCATCGAGGAGACGTCGGCGGCCATGGAGCAACTGGCCTCCACCGTCCTCGCCAACGCCGAACAGGCCAATGACGCGGCGCGCGTCGCGGCCGGCGTCACCAAGTCGGCCGAGGACGGGGGCAAGGTGATGAACCAGGCCAATGCCGCCATGGAGCGGATCACGGCTTCCTCGGGAAAGATCTCCAACATCATCGGGATGATCGACGACATCGCCTTCCAGACCAACCTGTTGGCCCTCAATGCCTCGGTCGAAGCCGCGCGGGCGGGGGAGGCCGGCAAGGGCTTTGCAGTCGTGGCGATCGAAGTGCGGCGCCTCGCGCAGTCGGCAGCGGAGGCCTCGAGCGAGGTCAAGGCCCTGATCGAGCAGAGCGGTACCGAGGTCAAGGGCGGGTCGCGCCTCGTCGCCGAGGCGGCGCAGAAGCTCTCCGAGATGCTGGAAGCGGCCCGCAGTTCCAACACCGTGATGGATGCCATCGCCCGCGCCAGCCGCGCGCAGGCCTCCTCGATCGAGGAGGTCAACGCCGCCGTCCGGCAGATGGACGAGATGACCCAGCACAACGCGGCGCTGGTCGAACAGACCAATGCGGCGATCGAGCAGACCGAGTCCCAGGCGGCAGAGCTCGACCGGATCGTCGAAGTGTTCAGGATCGCCGACGGCGAGGTCGCCGGCGGACGCCCGGTGGAGGCGCCGCGCGGCATCAGGGGATTGCAGCAGAAGGTCAAGACCGCGGCCCGCTCGTATCTGAGCAGCGGCAACGCGGCGATCGACAAGGACTGGTCCGAGTTCTAGCCGCAGTTCTGGCGGCGGCCACGGGGGGAGCATGCCTATGTCCTCGAACGCGAGACGTCTCCTCGCGGCGCTTGG
>NZ_JAYRYM010000400.1:0-2214 GCF_041917035.1 Devosia sp.
CGGGGGCAATACCGGCGTCTCCATGGGCGGCTGGTTTCGCAAGGAGCTTCAGTCCGCCGACGACGTGAAGGGACTGACCATCCGCATGGTCGGCCTCGGCGCCGAGTTGTTCCAGCGTCTGGGCGCCACCGCGATCGCCATCCCGCCGGGCGACATCTATCCGGCGCTCGAGCGCGGCGCGATCGACGGGGCCGAGTTCACCTCGCCGGGCTCCGATATCCAGCTTGGCCTCTGGCGGGTCGCCCCCTTCTACTATGCGCCCGGCTTCAACAAGCCGAACGGATCGAGCGAGTTCGTCGTCAACAAGGCGCTCTGGGAGGGCCTGCCCGAGGACCTCAAGGGGGTCATCCAGGCTGCGAGCGAGGCCGAGCAGGCCGTGGCGCTCGCCGAGATCGAGATGCTCAACATGGAGGCGCTCGCGACCCTGGTCTCGGCGCATGGGGTGAAGCTGCGCGGCTTCCCCACCGCGATGATCCAGCAGGCCAAGCGCCATGCCGGCGAACTCCTGCGTGATCTTGCGACGCGCAGCCCGATGGCCGGCAAGGTTGGCGCCGGCTATGCCGCCTTCCAGGCGCGCATCGGGCCCTGGACGCGTGTTTCGACCCATGCCGCGCTGGGTGCGCGCGAAGTCTAGGCCGTTGCAACCGGGGCCAGTCGAGCCTCTTGCCTTGCACCGCAGTGAGGGGGTCCGTATGATCGTTTCAACGAACGATCGTTCGACACAACGCCCGAGACGAACGCCTGCCGATGGCCGACCGCGACCCCAAGAAGATCGAGATGGATGCCGGTGCGCATGTGCTGTCGGGCAATCTCGGCAAGACCGTGCAGCGCCTGCGCAAGGCCTACAACCTGTCGCTCTCGGAGCTGTCGGAGCAGTCGGGCGTCGCCAAATCGATCATCAGCCAGATCGAGCGCAATGAGACCAATCCGACGCTCGCGACGATCTGGCGCCTGAGCCAGGCCCTCGACGTATCGATCGAGCGGGTGCTCGCGACGGCGACGGAAGAGCCGTTTCTGGAGAAGCTGTCGCGTGCCGACACGCCGCTGCTGGTCTCCGACGACGGCAAGTGCCGGCTCTCGATCATCGGCTGGATCAAGACCGTCGAGTGGCTGCAGTGGTACGACTTCCAGTGCGATCCCGGCGGTGTCCTCGAGAGTGAGGGGCACCAGCGGGGCTCCATCGAGAGCCTGTCGGTTCTGTCGGGTGAACTGCAGGTCGAGGTCGGCGACCGTGTCGAGACGGTGGGTGCCGGCGAGAGCGCACGCTATCGTTGCGACGGCCGGCACGTCATCCGCAATGTCGGCGACCAGACAGCGCACGCGACCATGGTGTGCATCCTCAAGGCCGCCGTGATGGAGTGAGCCGACCCGGCCGGGGCCGACCTACTCGCGAACGACCATCTCGACCTGTGGAAGATCCTCAATCTCGCGCAGCAGTTTCCGCGAGGCGCGAACAGCGATCGCACCGAGGGCGCTCGCTTCGCTGACGCCGTTGAGCTGGTTCTCCAGTCCGCGGGCCTGAATCCATTCCAGCAGTTCGCGACGATTGCGCTCGGTCAGAATCTGCGCGGCCTGGACGCGGGACAGCCCGGCTTCCTCCGGCGCCAGCCGCGACCTGAAGATGACCATGGCTTGATGAGTGTCGACTGGCATGGTCAGCGACCTCTTGTTGGTAGGGGCGACTGCACGGCTCATGAGCCATCTAGCACGCGGCCGGCGCCGTGTCGCCCCATAGGTTGGATGGGCTCTGGATAACACACAATGGTTGCTGAATGATCCCTGAACCGTCCAGCGGATGTGTCAGGCTTGGCGGACCTTCTCCGCGATGGCGGGGTCGAAACGCACGAGACGGCCGGACTGTCCCGCGACAGGCAGGCCGCTTTCGGTCAGGACATCCGACAGCGCCCTGGCGCTGAGATGCGGATTGATCGACAGATAGAGGGAAGCGATCGCGGCGGCGTAGGGCGATGCCATGCTGGTTCCGGACAGATTGCGATACTGCGACCTGCCGTCGTAGTCCCGGGCGATGGCCGAGCGGATGCCGTCCCCGTAGCCGAAGAAGTTCGGCTTCCCGCCCTCGTGGCTGCCGGAGAAGTCGCAGACCGATCCGTCGAACCTGACCGATCCGATGCCGTGGACCGAGTCGAAAAGAGCCGGATATCCGGCCCTGCCGGCGCCTCTGTTGCCGATGGCGGCGAAGACATGAGCATTGCC
>NZ_JAYRYM010000401.1:0-2205 GCF_041917035.1 Devosia sp.
GCGAGGGCGATGGCGGAGTCGAGATCGTCGGAAACCGGCTTCTCGCAGTAGACGTGCTTGCCGGCGTCGATGGCGCGCGACAGCAGCTCGGCCCGCATCTGCGTGGTGCCGGCATCGAAGAACAGCTTGTCGTCCGGATTGGCCAGCGCCGCATCGAGATCGGTGGTCCATCGGGCAATCCCGTGCCGGTCGGCAAGCCGCTGGATCTTCTCGCGATCACGCCCGACGATGATCGGATCGAGCAGCAGCCGGTCGCCATTGGCGAGAACGAGGCCGCCCTGCTCGCGGATCGCGAGGACGGAGCGCAGCAGGTGCTGATTGTACCCCATTCGGCCGGTCACGCCATGCATGATCAGCCCAAGCCGCCGCTCGGCCATTTTCCCCTCCACCGCGTCCATCTTTGTAACTGTTTGGTTACTTGGATACACAAGGCTAGGATGAACCGTCAAGGGGTGCCGACGGCGGACGGCGCGGGATGAAACCAAAGTCGGACAGCCCTCCCGCCGCACGCCTCTGCTGCTCATGCTAGAGCGCTGGCGGGACGAAAAGAAACACTTCTGGGCCCGGTTGGCGGCGGGGAGGACTGATGGCAAGCGATGTGGCGGTGGCAAAGACGCGGCGCAGGGCGACCGCGGACCTGCCGGTGCGACCCCGCGATGCCGAAAAGACCAAGGCCTCGATCCTGAGCGCGGCCCGCGACGAGTTCTGCGAGGAAGGCTTCAAGGGCGCCCGGGTCGACGCCATCGCCGATCGCGCCAAGGCCAACAAGCGGCTGCTCTACCACTATTTCGGCAACAAGGAAGCGCTGTACGAGGCGGTGCTGCTCGACGCCTACAAGGAGATCCGTCGCGGTGAGCGCGAGCTGCGCATCAGCCAGTACGATCCGGTGGAAGCGGTGGACCGGATCATCCGCTTCACCTTCCGGCACTTCCTCGCCAACCCCTGGTTTCCCCGGCTGCTCTCGGTGGAAAACCTGCAGAACGCGCGCTTCGTCAAGAAGATCAGGAACGTCGACGAGATCCGCTCGCCGATCGTCGGCGAGCTTCATGAGATCGTGAAGCGCGGCCACGACCTCGGCATCTTCCGCACCGACGTCGATCCGATGCAGCTGTACATCTCGATCATCTCGCTGTGCTACTTCTACGTCTCCAACATGCAGACGCTGTCCGTGGTTTTCGGCAAGGATCTCAGCCAGTTCGCGCTGATCCAGGATCGCGAGGCGCAGGCCGTGCAGATGGTGCTCGACTATCTGAGGACCAAGCGGACCTGATCCGCGGCGACGAGGACCCGCAAGTCCTGCCGGCGATTCTGAGCGCCCCGAGCGATGGCCGATCCGCCCTCAAGCGGGATTGACACCGCCGATTTGCCAGCCCATGGTTGTAACCAACTGGTTATTTAGGTCCGGAAGGAGCACAACGCCCCCGGCCCCGAATGGCAGTAATTGGGAGGAAGCCATGACCATCAGACTAGACCGACGCCAGTTTCTGCTCGGCTCGACGGCACTTGCCGCCGCGGCCGGGATTTCGCCCGCCTTCGCCCAGCAGGCGCTGCGGCTGATCTTCTGGGGCAGCCAGGCCCGCGCCGACCGCACCTACGGCGTGACGGACCTGTACGCCAAGGCCGGCGGCCCGGCCATCGAGGGCGAGTTCCTCGCCTGGAACGACTACTGGCCGAAGCTCGCGACCCAGACCGCCGGCGGCAACGCCCCGGACGTGGTCCAGATGGACTACCGCTACATCGTCGAGTATGCGACCCGCGGCGCCATCGCCCCGCTCGACGAATTCGTCGGCGGCGCCCTGCAGCTCGCCGACTTCGACCAGGACCAGCTCGATGGCGGCAAGGTGGACGGCAAGCTCTACGGCATCAGCCTGGGCGCCAACTCCGTGGCTCTGATGATCAACACCGTCGATTTCGACAAGGCCGGCGTGCCGGTGCCCGGACCGACGACCACCTATGCCGACTTCGAGGCCATCGCCGATGCGTTCGCCGCTGCCGGCGTGGGCAAGAAGGTGCTGGCCGACGGCTCGGGCTCCGAACCGATGTTCGAGAACTGGCTGCGCCAGCGCGGCAAGGCGCTGTACACCGCCGACGGCAAGCTCGGCTGGGAAGAGGGCGACGCCGTCGACTGGTTCACCATGTGGGCCGGACTGCGCGACAAGGGCGTCTGTGTCGGCGCCGAGGACCAGGCGCTCGACACCGGCCCGC
>NZ_JAYRYM010000402.1:0-2204 GCF_041917035.1 Devosia sp.
CTGCGCCAGGATGAGGGCTTCTGGCTGTTCTGACACATGTTCGGCAACCCTTTGTTGGTTTCCGTCCGCGCCGTCAGCCGGTAATGTGCGGCTGAATCGGAGAGGTCGATGTCCGTCTGGCAGCGCCTTGGCGCCGTGGTGGGTTCAGTTACCGAGCGGACCGGGATCATCGGTTCGCTCGCCAGTCTGCTCGACCCGGACAACTGGCTTCCCGGCGGACGCGACGCCGCGTTCACTCTAGCGCTGATCGCGCTTTCGGCCAAGATGGCGGTGTCCGACGGCGTGGTGACCGCCTCCGAGTTGCGGGCCTTCCAGCGCACGGTCGAGATATCCCCGGCCATCGAGCAGCAGGTGGATCGGCTGTTCAAGCTGGCCCAGCAGGATGTTGCCGGCTACGAGGCTTATGCCCGCAAGGTGCGGCGCTTCTTCGTCGACAGCCCCGAGACGCTCGAGCACGTTCTCGACGGGCTGTTCTTCATCGCCTCGGCGGACGGGATGATCCACCAGTCGGAACTGGACTATCTCAAGACCGTCAGCGACATTTTCGGCTTCGATGATGCCCGCTTCGAGCAGTTGACGGCGCAGCACGTGCTTTTCGAAACGGGGATCGACCCCTACCTGGTGCTGGGCCTCGCCCCGGCGGCGGACCATCGTGAGGTGCGGCGCGTCTACCGCTCGCTGGTGGCCGAGCACCATCCGGACCGGCTGATCGCGAAGGGGGTGCCGGAGGAGCTGATCGACGTGGCGACCGCCCGGATGGCCGCGATCAACAATGCCTACAAGCAGATCATGAAGCGCGTCCCGGCTTGACGTTGCCGAGGGCCGTCCGCCATATGCCCGTCGCCAGTTGACCGGGTGGCCGCTGCGCATGGGGCAACTCGTGCGGGGAGGAAAGTCCGGGCTCCTTCGAAATACGGTGACGGCTAACGGCCGCCGGGGGCGACCCCAGGGAAAGTGCCACAGAAAGCAAACCGCCGAACCTGCGGGTTCGGCAAGGGTGAAAGGGTGCGGCAAGAGCGCACCGCGGACCTGGCGACAGGGACGGCACGGCAAACCCCACCGGGAGCAAGACCAAATAGGGGTGACGCGGCGGCGGGAAACCGCTCGCCGGCCGGTTTTCGAGGCCAGTCACCCGGGTTGGTTGCATGAGGGCGTCAGCAATGGCGCCCCTAGATGAATGGCCGCCACGTCCGCCGCAAGGCGGGCCCTACAGAACCCGGCTTACAGGTCAACTGGCACTTCGACCCGTCCGTTAGGCTCAACAGAATCTTAAGCTCCCGTTGCCAGATTGGGGCGATGCCCCGGAAGGGGCCGACTGTCGTGCGGACCTCGGTCCGAGTGGAGTTGCAGGCGGACATGGGTGAGCCGGGTAGCAGCGGGCGGGATCTACCGCATGTTCCGGTTCTGCTCGAGGAGGTGCTGGCAGCGCTGGCGCCGCTCGATGGTGCCCGCATCCTCGATGGCACGTTCGGGGCAGGGGGGTACTCGCGTGCCCTGCTCGAGGCCGGAGCATCCGTCGTGGCGCTCGACCGCGACCCTTCGGTGCTCCCCTATGTCAGCCAGCTGTCCGCCGCGTTCCCGGACCGGTTCCGCTTCGTGAGCGGCACCTTTTCCCGCCTCGATGCGCTTGCGGGCGCGCCGGTCGACGGCGTCGTCCTCGACATCGGCGTCTCCTCGATGCAGCTCGATCAGGCCGGGCGGGGCTTCTCGTTCATGAACGATGGTCCTCTCGACATGCGCATGTCGTCCGACGGACAGAGCGCGGCCGACCTGGTCAATGCGCTGGAGGAGGCCGCTCTCGCCAACCTGCTGTTCGCCTATGGCGAGGAGCGCAAGTCGCGTCGGATCGCCCACTCGATCGTCGCCGCCCGCGCCGCGGCACCGATCACCACGACGGCCCAGCTGGCGCGGCTGATCGAGAAGTCGATCGGACGCAAGCCGGGCGACGCGCACCCGGCGACGCGCAGCTTCCAGGCCCTGCGCATTGCGGTCAACGGCGAGCTCGAGCAGCTTGTCGAGGGCCTGTTCGCCAGCGAGCGCCTCCTGTCGGAGGGAGGACGGCTGGCCGTGGTCAGCTTCCACTCGCTCGAGGACCGCATCGTCAAGCGCTTCCTCGATCCGGAAAAGAGCGCGCCCGTGCGCTCGAGGCACCTGCCCGAGGCCGCCGCCGAACAGCCCCGATGGATCGGTCTCGGCAAGGCCGT
>NZ_JAYRYM010000403.1:0-2203 GCF_041917035.1 Devosia sp.
GTCGAGGCGCGCCTCGTGCAGGTCGAGTACCCGCCGCAGCTGCAGCATCAGCGCGGTGTCGACGATGTCCTGGCTGGTGGCCCCCCGATGCAGCGCATCCCGGTGCGGCGGGGCGATCGTCGCGCGCAATTGGCGCAGCAGAGCCGGCACCACGACGCCGTCCTGCGCCATCCCCGCGGCGAGGCCGGCCCGATCCGGCACAAAGCCGGCAATGGCCGCCCCGATCGCCGCGGCCGCCGCCGTTCCGATCCAGCCGACATCGGCGCTCGCGTCGGCGAGGGCTTTCTCCACCGCCAGCATGGCGTCGAGCTGTGCCTCATCGCCGAGCAGGGCCTCGGTCTCGGCATCGCCGGCAAGCGCGGTCAGCAGGGTCATCGTCATCGTCTCGCCAAGGCCTCGGGACGCGACTGTTCCCGCTCCCGCGCGCCGGCACAAGGCCCCCGCGGCTCAGAAGTCGAAGAACACCGTCTCGCGCTCGCCCTGCAGGTGGATGTCGAGCACATAACGCGGCACCGCCCCCGCCTCGCGACGCGCCACCAGCGTCTCGCGGCGCCGTGCGTCCATGATCCTGTTGAGCACATAGTCGCCGGCATTCGCCTCCGCCTCATCGGCGAAATAGATGCGGGTCTGCAGCCCGATATTGATGCCGCGCGCCACGATCCACACCGAGACGTGCGGGGCCATCGGCCGGCCGTCGGGACCCTCGACGCGGCCCGGCTTGATCGTTTCGAACACGAATGTCCCGTCCGCTGCCGCCGCCTGCCGGCCCCAGCCGGTGAAGGCAGGGCGCGAGTTGGAGTTGGGCCCCATCGGTGCGGCGAAGGCGCCGTCGGCGTCGGCCTGCCAGATCTCCAGCACGGCGTCGCCGACCGGCGCGCCCGAGCCGTCGAGAACCCGTCCGGTGATGGTGATGCGCTCCCCCCTGGTATCGGGCGTCAGCATGCTGGCGCCGGCATCGGCGTCGATCACCCCGGTGATGCCGCACAGGTTCGGCGTCATGCCGATATGGACGTAGGGTCCGGCCGTCTGCGACGGCGTTTCCTTGAGCGTCGGGGTCGGGTGCAGCATCAGTTCCCCTCCAGTCTGTTCTCGAACATGGTCGAGCGCCGGCCGCGCAGAACGATGTCGAAACGATAGGCCAGCGCATCCATCGGCGTGGTGTTGTGCCGATCGAGCCGGGCGATCAGCTGCTCGATGCCGGCCTTGTCCGGAATGGTGCCGACGATCGGGCATTGCCAGATCATCGGGTCGCCTTCGAAGTACATCTGCGTGATCAGCCGCTGCGCGAAGGCATGGCCGAAGATCGAGAAGTGGATATGCGCGGGGCGCCAGTCATTGCCGCCATTCGGCCAGGGATAGGCGCCGGGCCGCACGGTGCGGAAGTGATAGAATCCCCGCTCGTCGGTGATCGCCCGCCCGAACCCGCCGAAGTTCGGGTCGAGCGCGGCGCTGTATCCTTCCCGCTTGTGGCGGTAGCGGCCGCCGGCATTGGCCTGCCAGAACTCCACCAGCGTGCCCCGCACCGGACGGGCGTTCTCGTCGAGCACCTGGCCATAGACGATCAGCCGCTGGCCGATCGCCTCGCTGCCGTCCTGGCTGAAATTGCGGATCAGGTCGTTGTCCAGCGGCCCGAGCCTTTCGTGCCCGAAGGTCGGGCCGGTCAGTTCCGACCGGGTCGGACCGAGCGAGAGCAGGCTGTGCCGCGGCGCCCGCAGCGTGCTGCTCTTGTAGCCGGGAGTATCGGCCGGCGGGTGCCAGGCGCGGTCGCGCTGGAACAGCACGCCGTCGTCGCCGGGAAGCAGGATGCCGCTCATTCCGCCGACTCCTCGCGCCTGGCCTGAAGCGGCCTGTCCCCGGGCAGCTTGGCGAGTTCCTGCTTGGCGATCCGGAAGGCGGCATTGGCCGTCGGCACGCCGGCATAGACGGCCACGTGCATCAGCGCCTCCTTGATGTCGTCGGGGCTCGCCCCGGTATTGGCCGTGGCCCTGACATGCATGGCGAACTCCTCCTCGTGCCCAAGCGCCGCCAGCAGCGCCAGCGTGACCAGCGAGCGCTCGCGCCGCGTCAGTCCGGGCCGCGACCAGACCGAGCCCCAGGCCCCTTCGACGATGAACGACTGAAAGTCCCTGTCGAAATCGGACATGCCGGCGGTGGCACTGTCCACGTGCTGGTCGCCCAGCACCGAGCGCCGCGTGACCATGCC
>NZ_JAYRYM010000404.1:0-2197 GCF_041917035.1 Devosia sp.
GGTTCCGCGGCGATGAGGGCGATCTCGAGGAAATGGCCGGGAACCTGCTCGACAATGCCTGCAAGTGGAGCAAGTCCTCGATCGGCGTGACGCTGGTCGCCGAGCGCAGCGGGCAAAATGCCAACCTGCTCGTCAAGATCGAGGACGACGGCCCGGGGCTCACCGAGGAAGAGGCACAGAAAGTGTTGCGCCGCGGCGTCAGGCTCGACGAGAAGACGCCCGGCTCCGGGCTGGGGCTCGATATCGTCAAGGAACTGGTTGACGTCTATGGCGGCTCGCTGCAGTTGAAGCGTTCCGTTTTGGGCGGCCTGCTCGCCGAACTCCGCCTGCCTGCCGCAAAGGTCGGCGGACTCCGCACTTTCGCCTCAATGCGCAAGGAATAAGCCCCCCGGCCACCTCCGAGACCCCCATGCAGCAGATCGTCCGTGCCCTCCCGCTTGTCCTGACGCTCGCCCTCGCCGGGTGCAGCTTCGGACCGTCCACGTCCGAGGTGGCGCTGGGTCCGACGCTGAACCAGCCCAACCCGGCGCTGGCGACGCCGCAGATCACCCCGGCCTCGGTTCCTTCGGTCGCCAACGTGGCGAGCGCGGAGACGGCGCTGACCGACGTCACCGCCTATCTCGACCCCGGCGTGATCGGCAAGCTCAGTGCCAAGGAAAAGGCCGAGGCGGCGAGCGCCCAGTTCAACGCGCTGACCTTCGGCCGGCCCGGCGCCCCGCGCGCCTGGAGCGGCGACAAGGGGGCTGCCGGCCAGGTGGTGGTGGGGCCTTATGTGCGCGTCAACAATATCGACTGCCGCGATTTCACCCACACGGTGACGCTGGCCGGCGGAAGCTTCGTCAAGAAGGGCACGGCCTGCCGCGATGCGGCGGGGACCTGGACCGTCGCCGGCTGACGCCGGCCGGTCGCCCATAAGTTCGGAAGCTTTTTCTTTACCGGCGCGCTCTAGGCTGGCCCTCAGCATTGGCACCTAGCGCCCGACCGGACTCATGCCCGACATCACTGCCAGCCCGCAGCCCAAGCCGCAGCCTGCCGCGACGCGACGCGCGCCGGAGGCCGGCCGGCCGTTCTTCGGCCTGATCGACCCGGTGCTGGTGCCGTCTCCCACCCAGTTCGAGTTCGACGGCGCGATCGGCCGGGCCCACGCCGCGGCGGCGTGGACCTGGATGCTGCGCGACCTCGCCCCCGACCTGATCGACCCGACCGCCGAGGACAACGATGCGGCCCGGGAGTCCCTTGATGCCGCGATGCCCGAGCTGATGCAGCGGGCCAAGAAGGCCATGCTCGAGGCCGAGGATAACCCCGAGACCGAACGCCGCATGCGCATCCAGTTCGGCGGCGACGAGCCGTACGGACGGCTGCCGGCAGTGCTGCACGCGCTCAAGTGCCGCAGCCTGCTCGACAAGGCGCAGGCCTATGGCCGCGCCGTCAATGCCATGACGGACGAGGCGCAGCTGTGCCTGGCGCTCCAGTCCATGCCGCTCAACGACCAGGCGGTCTACGCCGTGCTGATGCAGGCCGCGATGGGCCAGGTCGCCAATCCGCACCGCCTGATGGCGGCAGTGGTCCGCACCGTCGGCGCCACCACCGAGGGGGCGATCATGCGGGCCGGCTACGCCCCGCTGATCGATGCCATCTTCTCGCACGCGCAGGCTCAGATTCCGGCCCTGCAGCAGTTCGGCGCCTTTGCCGACATCGATCTCACCTGCCGCGCCATCGAACGCTTCCACAAGCTGATGCGAGCGGTGACCGGCTATGTCGAGATCGGCCGGCTGAGCCGCTGGGCGACGGTCGCCGGCGGCCTCACCACCACGGTGTCGGCGCTGATCGAGCCGCGCCTTCGCGACGTGGCCCCCGACGTCAATCGCGCCCTGCGACGCCGCGACGGCACCGACCGGCTCGACAGCGACCTGCTGCTCTCGGCCCTCAACGGCTGCTATGTGCTGGCCGCCGTACGGGAGAGCCGCGACTCGCTCGCCCTCAACGCCCTGTTCGACCAGACCTGGCAGCAGGTGGGACAGGCGCTCGAGATGCATGTCCAGCGCAACCTCGAGCTGTATCGGGCCAACCCGATGGACCGCATCGTCGGCGAGCGGCTGGACGCGGCCATCAAGATGACCGAGCTGCGCTTCAACACCGAGTATGCCGACGTGCTGCGCCGGGCCCGCGAGAGCGCCGACCGGCGCGTCATGTAGCC
>NZ_JAYRYM010000405.1:0-2188 GCF_041917035.1 Devosia sp.
CGTCCTGGGCCCATGCCATACGCAGGCTCGCGGCCTGAACCGGAACGGTGGCGGCGCCGCTGAAGGCCGTGGCGAGCGCCAGCCCGGCCAGCAGGTGTCGTGGAGTCATCCAGTGCATGATCGTCTTCCCTCTTTGGTTGAGCAGTGATTCCGTAAGCAGGCGGACCAGCGGGCAGGGCGCAGGCGTATTCCCCGGTTTCACACCGTGGCTCCTTCAATAGCCCGCCGCAGGAAGCCCCCGGAGGCGGAGAGCGCATCGCGCGCCGCTTCGACATCCATTCCGGTCATCGCCACGAGAATGGCGAGCTTGACGTCGTTTCCGGTCCGCTCGAGCACGCGCTGAGCCTCATGGGCCGTGCAGCTCGTCACCTCCATGACGATCCGCACCGCGCGGGCCAGCAGCTTCTCGTTGCTCGCATGCAGGTCGACCATGAGGTTCTGGTAGCTCTTGCCGATGCGGATCATGCTCGCGGTGGTCAGCATGTTCAGCACCAGCTTCTGGGCGGTGCCGGACTTGAGCCGGGTCGACCCGGTGAGAACCTCGGGGCCGACCACAGGCGAGATCGCGATATCGGCGATGCCGGCAATGGTGGAGGTCGGGTTGCACGACAGCGCCACCGTGACCGCACCCAGCTGCTGCGCAAGCCGCAACGCGCCGACCACATAGGGGGTGCGCCCGCTGACGGCGATCCCGACAACCACGTCGCGGTGCGAGACCGCGAGCGCGCGAAGGTCGGTTGCGCCGTCCTCGGCGCGATCCTCGGCACCCTCCGTGGCCCGCATCAGAGCCTCGGGACCGCCGGCAATCAGGCCCACCACCATGTCGGCGGTCACCCCGAAGGTCGGCGGACATTCGGAGGCGTCCAGAACGCCGAGCCGGCCGCTGGTGCCGGCGCCGACATAGATCAGCCTGCCGCCGCGGCCGAACCCCGCGACGATCGCATCGACCGCCTGGGCGATCTGCGGGATGACCTTCTCGACGGCATAGGGAACAGTCCGGTCCTCGTTGTTGATCGTGCGCAGGATGTCGGTCGTCGACATCAGGTCGATACCCATCGTGGTCGGGTTGCGACCCTCCGAGACCAGCTGCTCCAGCTCGGTCATCAGCTCGCGGCGACTGTCCGGCATGCCGGTCATTGCGGCAGGCCGCCTGCAGCCGCCACCGTGGACGGGGACTTCGACGCGATCGTCAGCATTGGCCTGGTCCCTGTCGGTATGGCGGCTGCTTTGCGGCTTGGAAGGACACGCGGGAGGAAGCCTACGGAGTCCGGCGCGGTTGTGTCAATGAGTTTCATTGTCTGATGAGATCGTGTAGTTTTGTTTCAGAACGGACCCCGCGGGACAGGCTTGCCGATCGGCTCCGACTCATGCGTGGCATCCTGCCCGGCGGACATTGGCGAGGAGCGGATCGCGGTGGGAATTCAGTCGGCCATCGAGGCAGCGAGTGCCGGACTCACGCCGGCCACCGGCCGCATCGCGGCAGCCATCCGCGAGAATCCTGCCATCGTCCTCGACAAGACGATCTCGGAACTGGCGGCGGCCTGTCACACGTCGGTGGCGTCGGTGGTGCGATTCTGCAGGGCGCTGGGCCTGAGCGGCTATGCCCAGCTGCGCATGTCGCTGGCAACCGAACTGGGGCGGGAATCGGCCCAGTACGGGGCCATGACGCTCGGCGCCGAGATCGCGCGCTCGGACACCCTGCAGGCCATGGTCGGCAAGATCGCCTCGCTGGAGATGCTGGCGATCGACGAGACGGTTTCCAGCCTTGATTTCGCGGCGCTCGAACGTGTGGTGACCGCGCTCGACGCAGCGCAGCGGATCCTGCTGTTCGGCATCGGGGCAAGCCAGTTCGTGGCGCAGGACCTGCATCACAAGCTGATCCGCGTCGGCCGCAATGCCTTCCTGCTTGCCGATTCCCACGAGGCCTGGTCGGCGGCGCTCCTGTCACCGGACCGAACGGTGGCGCTGGGCTTTTCGCATTCCGGCGAGACGGCCGATACGGTGCGCTTTCTCGACCTCGCGCGGCAGAACGGCGCGTTGACCGTGGCGATCACCGGTGCGCCGGCTTCCCCGGTCGCGCGGATTGCCGACGAGCGCCTGATCACGCATGCCCGCGAGAGTACGCTGCGCGCCGGCGCCATGGTCAGCCGCATCGCGCAACTGGCGCTGGTCGACTGCCTGTTCCTCG
>NZ_JAYRYM010000406.1:0-2161 GCF_041917035.1 Devosia sp.
GCATCGGTCCGGGTGCCGCAGGCAGGGTGATCGACCGGATGGCGGAAAGCCCGACCCCGCTCGAGGTGCTGCTGGCGATGCCGCCGCCGCCGCGGGGCTCCGAGGGTTGGTCGGCTCTGCTGGAGGTGGTCGAGCACCTGGCCCGTGGCACCGGCAGGTGGCCGACCGAACTGCTGCGGGCACGCCTCTGGTACGAACCGCTGATGGAGCAGGTCTACGAAGATGCCGAGGTCCGCAAGGAGGACCTGCACCAGCTCGAGCAGATCGCCGCGGGCTACCCGAGCCGGGAACGCTTCATCACCGAGCTGACGCTCGATCCGCCCGACGCCACCTCGGACCAGGCCGGCGTGCCCCTGCTCGACGAGGACTACCTCATCCTTTCCACCATCCACTCGGCCAAGGGTCAGGAATGGAAGAGCGTCCACGTGCTCAACGTCGTCGACGGGGCCATCCCGTCGGACCTCGGCACCGGCTCGGCGCATGAGCTCGAGGAGGAGCGGCGACTGCTCTACGTCGCCATGACCCGCGCCCGCGATGACCTGCACCTCGTCGTGCCGCAGCGCTTCTACGTCCACCAGCAGGCCCAGTATGGCGACAAGCACGTCTATGCCCAGCGGAGCCGCTTCATCACCAAGGCCATGCTCCCACTGTTCGAGGACAGCTACTGGCCGGCGGTGAAGCCGGCGGCGCTGACCGGTATCGCCCCCGCCGCGCCGCGCGTCGATATCGGCGCGCAATTGCGCGGGATGTGGCAGAAATAGAGCGCTTCCAGGAAAAGTGACAACGGTTTTCCGGTTCGGAAGCGCTACAAATCAAGGGCTTGGGCGATTTCAGCGCTTCGACGAAGTGGTGAAATGCTCAAGTCGCCAAACCCTGCCATGTTCTGGCAGGCAGTCCTGATAGGGTGCGGCCGGCATGAAGACCTACAGGCTGACCCGATCACAGGCCCGGCAGATCTGGCTGCACGCGCAGCGGCTGGACGAGCGGACGCCATTCGGCGCCGGGCCGGGCGCCACCCGGGCGGCGATCGAGCACCTGGGCTACGTGCAGATCGATACCATCAACGTCATCGAGCGCGCCCATCATCACATCCTGTTCAGCCGCATTCCGGAGTACCGGCGGAGCGACCTGGCGACGGCGCAGTCGGTCGACAAGTCTGTCTTCGAGTACTGGACGCACGCCCTCGCCTACGTGCCGGTCCGCGACCTTGCCTACTATCTGGCCGACATGCGCCAGCAACGCAGCGCCCCGATGCGCTGGTATGCCGATGCCGATCCGGCGGACCTCAGCAAGCTGCTGCGCCAGATTCGCCGCGAGGGCCCGGTCTCGATCCGGGACATCGATGACGAGGAACTGATCGAGAAGGACCACCCCTGGGCCTCGCGCAAGCCCAGCAAGCGCGTTCTCCAGTACGGCTTCTACTCGGGCGAACTCGCTGTCTCCGAGCGAACCGGAATGGTGAAGACCTACGAGCTGATGAGCCGTCATTTCGGCTGGCAGCGGGCACCCCGACCGGCGACCGAACGCCAGGTCGACGCCTATCTGCTCGATCGCGCGCTGACCGCGCAAGGCCTCGTCAGCGCCCCGTCCGTGATGTACCCGCGGCTGCGTTTTTCCGCCGGCATCGCCGCGCTGGTCGAGCGGCGGCTGAGGAGCCGCAAGCTGGTGCCGGTGCGGGTCGACGACGATCCCGCGCAGCACTATGTGCGTCCGAGCGACCTCGAACGGCGAGGCGGGGATGCGCCGCCTTTGGTCCACATCCTCTCGCCATTCGATCCGCTGATCATCCAGCGGCGCCGCACCAGCGCCCTGTTCGGCTATGACCACGTGTTCGAGGCCTATGTGCCGAAGGCCCGGCGGCGGTTCGGCTATTTCACCCTGCCGGTGCTCGTCGGCGAGGACATCGTGGCGGCGCTCGACCTCAAGACGGACCGCGCCGCCAACCGGGTGCTGATCCAGGCCTGGCATTGGGTCGGCCGCGGCGACGCCGCGGCGCACCGTCCGCTCATCGAAGCCGAACTGGATCGCTTCTCCGCATTCCAGCTCGGCGTCTGAGGCCGATCACGGCGGCGGCAGGCACGAGACCGCCACCAGCAGACCTTCCGGCGGCAACGGCAGATCGAGCGATGTCGCAATCAGGCAGCAGGGGTCGTAGATCGGC
>NZ_JAYRYM010000407.1:0-2160 GCF_041917035.1 Devosia sp.
CTCGCCGAGATGCGCGATGAAGTCGGCGCGATCGGTGACCACGCCGTCGAAATCGACGGCCTTGAGCTCGGCCCCCTCGAAGTTGACATCGGCCAGCACGGCGTTGCGGAAGGTGGCCCCGGTCAGTGCGGCAGCGGACATGTCGACGCGCACCAGCAGCGACTCGTCGAAATCGGCCGCCATCAGATGGATGCCGCCCATCTTGACGTCGAACATCTGGGTCGAGCGGAAGTCGGTGCCGGTCGCCTGGGTGGTGTAGGTCCAGTCGTCGTCGCGCCGGAACGGTCCGCCGGCATCCCGGGCGACGATCGCGGTGAAATCGCAGTCATCGAACACGGAGCGGCGGAAGCGCGCATTCTCGAGATAGGTGCCGCGGAAGCTCACCGTATCGAAATCGGTGCCGGAAAAATCGGCGAAGCGCAGCGAGGCGTGGTTGAGCGACATCGCCTTGAGGGTATCCATCCGCACATGCGCGAAGGAGAAGTCCGCCCCGCGAAAGGTCAGTTCCTCGGTATCGGTGATGAACGCGTTGGCGAGCAGGACCAGCAGCTGGCCCCGCTCCGGGCTCGAGATGCGGTCGATCAGTTCCCCGGCCAGCGTTTTCGGCATCGAGGCCTCGACCGCCGCCCGGGCCTCGCCCGACAGCAGTTCGCTGCGACGCCCGAGCGCCATGCGATAGAGATCTGCATCGTTGATCTCGAGCAGGCCGGCATTGAGGAAGCGGTACGGCCGCGCCATGTTGGTTGCCGCGATGATGCGCCCCTTGAGGCCGAAGCTGAGCCTCTCGACCGGCGTGCCGACAGTCGGATCGGGCAGCTGCAGCGCCTCGATCTCGTCGCCCAGCCGGGCCGAGATGTTGAGAATCTCGGAGACGATGGCGGCGCTGCGCTGTGCCTCGCCCAGCTCGATCTGCGACTCCAGCAGCCGGTTCTGTTCGGTGAGGCGCGTCGTCTGCTCGGCCATCAGCGCGCTCTGGTCGGCCAGCAGCCGGTTCTGCTGGAACAGCAGGGCCGAGCCGGCGAGCGCGGCGATGGCGGCGATCAGCGCCGTGATGGTGGCAATGAGCCAGCGGCGGGTCGAGACCCAGGCGTAGCGCGCCAGCACCAGTTCGGCGAGGTCGCGCGCCGCCCCGGTCGCCTGGTCGACCCGCTTTTCCGCGGCGAAACGCGCGACGTCGGAGAGCGGGCGGGCGAAGCGCTCCATCTCGAACTCCGCCCGGCGGAAGATGGCGCCCCAGATCTGCCGGCGGAACAGCGCCACCAGACCGGCGACCAGCAGAATGATGAGAAAGATGCCGAACAGGATGGCAAAGACTTCACCGGTGTAGCGCAACAGCACGTCGGCGCCGAAATTGGCGATGGGAATCCCGACGATGACGCCCAGTATGAAGACGATGATGGCGGTGCCGACCAGTCCGAGGCCGTGACGGTCGGGGACGGCGCGCGGCCTGCCCCCCGTATCCGGTTCCGTGCCCGGCTCCTGACCTTCGCTCAACCCTGTCCCCCGTCGACCGTGGCGGGAGAGTATCCGAGCCGCCGCCGGCGGCAATCCCCTGCCCCATCACGAAGCCGGGCGCCACGGCGTGGCACCCGGCCCGTGCGATGACGGAGGTGTCGGGATCAGCCGAGCGCCCGGCGGGCAGCGGCCATCGCATTCTCCTGCAGGACCGCGTCACGCCGGGCCGGGGTGACGCACACCATGTCGCCGCGGAAGGCCTCGCGCCAGACATAGCCGACGACGCAGGTGAACGGCCCGTAGGCGCCGGCCGGATCGACACGGGTGAGGGCGGCGGCGTTCTCGCTGGCGGCGCGGTTGCGCGACGTCGGCGTGACGCAGACATGATCGCCGGGCGCCGCATCGCGCCAGACGAAGCCGTCGCGGCAGGTGTCCGGGCCATAGGCGAGCGCCATGCGGGAGGGGCCGAGGCGATTCTCGTTGGCCACAGCGTCGCGGCGATCGGGGGTCACGCAGACCATGTCACCGGAGAACGCCTCACGCCAGACGAAGCCGGCGACGCAGGAGAGCGGGCCATAGGCACCGGTCGGATCGACGCGGGAGGCGGCGAGCGCGTTCTCCTCGGCGGCGCGCTGGCGGCCGGCCGGCTTGACGCAGACATGATCGCCCGCCGCCGCATCGCGCCAGACAAAGCCTTCGGCGCAG
>NZ_JAYRYM010000408.1:0-2144 GCF_041917035.1 Devosia sp.
GTCATCATCCCGGACGAGAACCGGCCGGCGACACGGCTGCTTGGGGCGGCTGACGTGACCCTGGGGGCCGGGATGGCCTACAATGCCGTCGTCTCCGGTGGCCTGCTGGCGCTGCCGCCGCGCGACGCTACCGCCGAGCAGGCGGTCGAGCCCTACGAACTGGTGCGATTGCTGCGCGAGTTGCCGCTGCCCGCGCCGCCGCCGCTGCCGGGCACCATCGGCATCGACATTGCCGAACTCAACCTGCGCGCGTTCTCCCTGCGCAATGTGCGCCTCGACGCCCGCTCGGAGGCCGGCGGCTGGCAGGTGGAACAATTCAGCGGCGAGCTGCCGGGTGGGACGCGGGTCGACATCGCAGGCACAGTGACGCGGTTCGAGAACCGGTCCGAGTTCTCCGGCACGCTCTCCGTCGCTGCCGGGCGGCTCGACCAGCTGTCGGCGCTCTGGCGCAAGCCGGCCGCCGATACACCGCTGTTCAACCTGCCGGGCGGACTGACGGCCAGGGTCGATATCGTCGGCGAGACCTTGACCCTCAGCGAGGGACAGCTGTCGCTCGACGGCGAGAGTCGTGGCTTCGGTGCGCAGATCGGCATCGGCAGCGTCCGCGACATCCAGCTGACCGCCGACCTGGGCCGCCTCGACCCCAACCGGAGTGCGGCCCTCTTCGCGCTGCTGCCCGATTTCGCCCAGGATGCGGCCTTTCCCGTCACGTTCCCCAAGGGCGCCTTCGACATCGTGGCCGACGAACTGACGCTCGCCGGGCTGGCCGGGCGGCAGCTGGCCCTGTCCGGGTCCTGGGACGGTGGCGTGCTGGTGCTCGATCGTTTCGTGGCCGGCAGCCTTGGTGGCGGTGCGCTTGAGCTGTCCGGCACCGCCTTCGGCTCGTTCGAGCGGCCGGAACTGTCCGGAACTGGCACGGTCCGGCTGACCGCCCCCGATGCCCCGCTGCTCGGCGCGGTCTTCGACGTCGTCGGGGCCCCGCCGCTGCTGCGCCGTCTCGTCGCGGCATCGATTCCCCTCGATCTGGCGGCACGCCTCGGCGCGCCCAGCGGCGAAGGGGCACAGTCGCTGAGTGTCGCCGGCACCCTCGGCTCGGCCGACCTTTCGGCCGAGGCACAGCTCGAAGCCGGCTTCCTCAGGGCGCTGTCGGGGTCCATCCGGGTTCAGCTCGAGATGCGCTCCGGCGACGCGGACGCCCTGACGGGACAACTCGGGCTGGGCGACATCGGCCTCTTGCCGCAGGGCCAGCCGGTGCATCTCGTCGCCGTCGGCGAAGGCAATGTCGCCAACAGCATCGAGACGACGCTTCTTCTCGAGGGCGGCGGCGACTCGCTGGCCTTTGCCGGCAACATCGTCGTCAGCAATCCCGAGGCCCTGTCGGCTCGCGGCACGCTCAAGGCCACCCTGTCGGATCCGTCGGGGATCGCCGACTGGCTCGGCGCCGGCGGGCTGACCATCCCCCCGCTCACCGCATCCGCCCAGCTCGATTTCGAGGCCAACCGCCTCATCCGCCTGTCGGCGCTCGAGGGCCAGTCCGGTGGCCAGGCCTTCACCGGTCGTCTCGAGCTCGCCCGCGCCGGGTCGGCATCGAGCGTGTCGGGGGAGCTTGCCGTGAGCCGTCTCGAGCTTGGCGGCCTGCTCGGCGCCCTCGTGGGGCCGGCAGCTTCCATCGCCGGCGACGGTCTCTGGCCCGGCGGGCCGCTATCGACCGGCAATGCGCCGCGCGCGGTCGGCGGCCGGATTCGCATCACCACGCCGGAACTCGCGGTCGCCTCGAGATCGCTGACCGACGTGGCCTTCGACTTCGACTGGGATGCGACGGCCACGCGGCTCAGGGGACTCGAGGCGACGCTGGGTGGCGGCCGGGTCGCGCTGGAGCTGGCCGTCTGCTGTGCCGGTCCGTTGCCGGACAAGCAGGTGTCGGGTCGCCTGTCGCTGCAGGGCGTCCCCCTCGACAGCATGGTGCCGGACGCCATTGCCGATGCCCTCGGCGGCTCGGTCAGCGCTGCGGGCCGGTTCGACGGAACCGGCGGCAGCGTTGCCGGCGTGCTCCAGGCCATGACGGGCGAAGGAACCTACACGGTGGACGACTTCTCCATCGCCCGGCTCGATCCTCTGGCGCTGGCTGCCGTTGCGGCCGTCGA
>NZ_JAYRYM010000409.1:0-2123 GCF_041917035.1 Devosia sp.
TCCGCGGCAGCCTGTTCCTTGTCGGCGCGCGCCTTGGCCTTGCGGGCCCTGGACAGTGAGAGGATTTCGGCCATGGGTCCTCCGGTCAGGCGGGGCGGGACAACTTCAGGTAGACACTGTCGCACCATTCGCCCGCCACATGGAAGGTGCGTTCCGCCCGCCCGGTCTCGGCGAAGCCAAGCCGGCCGAGCAGCCGCAGCGAAGCGAGGTTGCGGGGGTCCACGTCCGCAGTGATGCCGTCGATCGGGTGCGCACCGAAGGCATGGTCGACGAATGCCCTGGCGGCCTCGGTTGCCACCCCGCGTCCCCAGACGTCCGGATGCAGAATGAAGCCGAACTCGGGCATGTTCCAGATGCCGATATTGCCGACCGCGCGACCGTCGAGCTCGATGATCCACTCGTCGCGCCCGGGGTCGCCGCTGAAGAACTGCGCCTGGAACCAGGGCGCGGTCACCGCCATCGACTCATGCGGCGGTGTGGACCAGTAGCGCATCGCCGACGGCGACGACATGAAGGCATGGACCGCCGGGAGATCGGCAGCGACAGCGCGCCGCAGCACCAGCCGATCGGTGCGGATCTCGTTCACACCAGCCGGCTCTGGGCCTTGGCCGCTTCGATGAAGCTGGCGAACAGCGGATGCGGGTCGAACGGCTTGGACTTGAGTTCGGGGTGGAACTGCACGCCGATGAACCACGGGTGGTCGGTGCGCTCGACGATTTCGGGCAGCTTGCCATCGGGCGAGACGCCGGAGAACAGCAGCCCGTTGGCCTCCAGCACCTTGCGGTAGTTCATGTTGACTTCGTAGCGGTGCCGATGCCGCTCGTTGATCCGTGTCGTGCCGTAGATGTCGGCGACACGGCTGCCCTTGGCCAGCTGGGCCGGATAGGACCCAAGACGCATGGTGCCGCCCAGGTCTCCGGCCACGGACCGGGTCTCGGTCTCGTTCCCCTTCAGCCACTCGGTCATGATCCCGACGATCGGCTCCTTGGTCGGACCGAACTCGGTGGAGTTGGCGTTCTTGATGCCGGCCGTGTTGCGCGCGGCCTCGATGCACGCCATCTGCATGCCGAAGCAGATGCCGAAATACGGCACGTCCTTCAGCCGTGCGAAGCGTGCCGCCTGGATTTTGCCGGCCGAGCCGCGTTCGCCGAAGCCGCCGGGCACGAGGATGCCGTGGATGTGCTCGAGATAGGGAGCCGGGTCCTCGCGCTCGAAGATCTCGCTGTCGATCCAGTTGAGGTTGACCTTCACCCGGTTGGCGATGCCGCCATGGACGAGCGCCTCCGAGAGCGACTTGTAGGCGTCCTTGAGGCCGGTGTACTTGCCGACGATGGCGATATTGACCTCGCCCTCGGGATTGTGGAGGCGCGACGAGACCTCTTCCCAGGCCGTCATGTCGGGAGCCGGAGCGTCGGCGAGGCCGAAGGCGGCCAGCACCTCGCGGTCGAGTCCTTCGCGGTGGTAGGCGAGCGGCACGTCGTAGATGGAGGCGACGTCTAGGCCCTGGATCACGGCCGATTCCCGCACGTTGCAGAACAGCGCGAGCTTGCGGCGCTCGGAAGCCGGAATCGGACGGTCGCAGCGCACCAGCAGGATATCGGGCGAAATGCCGATGGAGCGCAGCTCGGCCACGGAATGCTGGGTCGGCTTGGTCTTCAGCTCGCCCGCCGACGGAATGTACGGCATCAGGGTGAGATGCACGTAGACGGTGTTGCCGCGAGGCTGCTCGTTGCCGAACTGGCGGATCGCTTCGAAGAACGGCAGGCCCTCGATGTCGCCGACCGTGCCGCCGATCTCGACCAGGACGAAATCGAACTCGTCATTGCCCTCGCGGATGAAGTCCTTGATCGCATCGGTGACGTGCGGGATCACCTGCACCGTGGCGCCGAGGTAATCGCCGCGACGCTCGCGGGCGATGATGTCGGAATAGATGCGGCCGGTGGTGATGTTGTCGCGCCGGTTGGCATGCCGGCCGGTGAAGCGCTCGTAGTGACCAAGGTCGAGGTCGGTCTCGGCGCCATCGTCAGTGACGAACACCTCGCCATGCTGGGTCGGCGACATGGTGCCGGGATCGACGTTCAGGTACGGGTCGAGCTTCCGCAGCCGGACCTTGTAGCCGCGCG
>NZ_JAYRYM010000410.1:0-2119 GCF_041917035.1 Devosia sp.
TCGCCGCCTGCGCCGCGGCCATGCCCTCGGCCACCTCCACCGCGTCGAGCGGGATGACCTTTCCGCTCCCCTCCGGCAGCCGCTCGAGCCGGAAGATGGTATCCATGGTGATGGCGCCGACGCAGAGAACCCTCGACACCTCAGCCTCCGATCAGCGCGGCAATGACTTTGTGCCCGTCGGGCGTGTCCCACTCGGCCGGCCCCTGCAGCACGGCCAGCTCGCACCCCTTCTCGTCGAGCAGCAGGGTCGCCGGCAGGCCGATCGCCACCGCCTCGGTCTTCAGCCGCTCGAACGCGGCAAAGCTCGAATCGGCATAGAGCGGCAATTGCGCGAAGCCGCCCTCGGCGAGGAACTTGCCGGCCTTGGCGAGACCGCCTTCGCCGATGTCGAGATTGACCGGCAGCACCATGAAGCCGTCGGAATTGTAATCGCCCGCCAGCGCATCGAGTGCCGGCATCTCGGCCCGGCACGGCACGCACCAGCTCGCCCAGAAATTGACGAGGAGCTTCTTGCCGGCAAAGTCCCGGATGGCGGCCGGCTTGCCCGCCGCATCGACGAACGTCATGTCGGCATAGCCCCGGCCGGTGCCGGTGCCGGAGAGCGCCGCCAGGGCGCCCACCGCCGCCGCGTCGAGCGCGGCGGCTCGCGCCGGCTGCGCCTCGCACTGCGTCGCCCGCGCCGGCATGAAGTTGCCAAGCACAAGGCCAGCCGCTAGAGCTAGCGCCACGCCAATCAGCACGATCATCGGCATTGCGGGCGGACGCTTCTGCGACGGGGTTGCGGGGCTTTTGTCGGTCATCTGGCTACCAGGGAGTGACTATGAGCAATCGCATGTGGGGCGGCCGTTTCGCCACCGGCCCGGACGCCATCATGGAAGAAATCAACGCCTCCATCGGCTTCGACCAGCGGCTCTACAGGCAGGATATCGCCGGCTCTATCGCACATGCCAGGATGCTCGCGGAAGTGGGCATCCTGACCGAGGCCGACCGCGACGCCATCGTCGCCGGTCTAGAGACAGTGCACGCCGAAATCGAGGCCGGCACGTTCACGTTCTCGCGCGCCCTCGAGGACATCCACATGAATGTCGAGAGCCGGCTCAAGGAGCTGATCGGCGATGCCGCCGGGCGGCTCCACACCGCCCGCTCGCGCAACGACCAGGTGGCGACCGACTTCCGCCTCTATGTCCGCGACGCCATCGACACACTGCTCGCCCAGATCCGGACGCTGCAGCTGGCGCTGGTCCGCCGCGCGGAGGAGGAGGTGGAGACCATCCTGCCCGGGTTCACCCACCTGCAGAACGCCCAGCCGGTGACCTTCGGCCACCATCTGCTCGCCTATGTCGAGATGCTCGCACGCGACCACGGGCGCTTCGAGGACGCCCGCCGCCGTCTCAACGAGAACCCGCTGGGCTCGGCCGCCCTCGCCGGCACGCCCTACCCGATCGACCGCGAGCTGACCACAATCGCGCTCGGCTTCGACCGGCCGACCGCCAATTCGCTCGATGCCGTCTCCGATCGCGACTTCGTGCTCGAGACGCTGGGCGCCGCGAGCCTGTGCGCCATGCACCTCTCCCGCTTCGCCGAGGAACTGGTGATCTGGAGTTCGGCGCAGTTCGGCTTCGTCAAGCTCTCCGACAGGTTCACCACCGGCTCCTCGATCATGCCGCAGAAGCGCAACCCGGATGCCGCCGAGCTGATCCGCGCCAAGGTGGGCCGCATCATGGGGGCCCTGACGTCGCTGACCATGGTGATGAAGGGACTGCCGCTGGCCTATTCCAAGGATATGCAGGAGGACAAGCAGGTCGCCTTCGACGCGCTCGACAGCCTGTCCTTGTCGCTCGCCGCCATGACCGGCATGGTCGAGGACCTGCGCACCAACCCCGAGCGCATGCGCGCCTCGGCGGCCGCGGGCTTCTCGACCGCCACCGACGTCGCCGACTGGCTGGTGCGCGAGGCCGACATCCCGTTCCGCGAGGCCCACCACATCACCGGGCAGCTGGTGGCGCTGTGCGAGCAGAAGGGCATCGGCCTCGACGGCCTGACCATCGAGGACTTCAAGTTCGTCGACCATCGCATCGACAGCCGCATCCACAAGGTGCTGAGCGTCGAGGCCTCGGTG
>NZ_JAYRYM010000411.1:0-2109 GCF_041917035.1 Devosia sp.
GCCGTGATGCGGGCCTCCGGCGTGGTGCTGCTGCCCATGCTGCTGTCGATCGCCGCCATCGTCGCGGTCGAGATCCCGGCAGCGCTGATCCTCAGCCAGACCATGGGGCTGCCCGGTGTCTGGGTCGGCTATACGCTGAGCTTCTGCAGCCTGCTGGTGCTCCAGGCGGTCTATTATTTCGGCTTCTGGCGGAAAAAGGAGATCAAGGCGCTGGTCTAGCCGAGGCCGTCCGGCCCAGTCGGTGCTCCAGCCAGTCGATGGCGAAGGCGACGATCGGGGCGGCCTCGACGAGGACGCTTCCGGCCCGCCCGATCACCCCGCGCCTGCCTTGGCCCGTGGCGAGGAATGCCTCGACCACCTCGGCCATGTAGTCGTCGGCGAGCCCGTCCGGCGGATCGGACGTGTCGAACTCCTCGAAGCTCCGCCACACCGTCTCGCCGTCGACGCGGATGGGCGCCTCGTGGCGCCTGATCCGCTTGCCGGGAATGTCGGCGAGGTGCTCGGCGTGATGCAGCAGCGTCATGGTGTCGAGCGGGGCGCCGAGCATCAGCACCTTGCCGCGCGCCTCGACCAGCCGGCCGAGCGGCGAGCGCGGGCCATAGCCATAGTCGAGCGCATGGTCGGCGGTGAACCATTCGGCCCGGCCGCCCAGGGCGGCGAACGAGGCGCCGGGATTGCCGCTGCGGCGGGCGCCGGGCGTGGTGCGCAGCAGTTCCGGCCAGAAGCCGTTGTCGCGGGTGGCGCGCGAGCGTTGCGGATCGAAGGGCGGCAGGTGGTGCCGGAGCGCCGGGTCGTCGCGCTCCTCGTCCAGCATCTGCCAGTCGCAATAGGCCAGGACGGTGCCCGCGGGTCCGGTGACGTCGACCAACGCGTCGACGATCCCGTCCGGTCCGCCGGCGATCGGGCCGAGCCGGCGCAGTGCGGCATGCACCAGCACTGCGTCGCCGGGCGCGAGGCCGATGGCCCGCAGATCGGTCGCGAGGCTCGACCGGGTCGCCCGTTCGCTCACCTGACCGCGCCGGCGTAGCGTCGCTCCGGCGGCAGCGGCGCCGCGACCTCGCCCTGCGCCGCGTCGTAGGCGGCGCGGGCATCGGCCACCTGGTGCTGGTGCTCCGCAGCCCAGTTCCACAACGCGTCGAGCGGTCCGGTGAGCGTGCGGCCGAGTTCGGTCAACTGATACTCGACGCGCGGCGGAATCTCGGGGTAGACGGTGCGCGTCACCAGCCCGTCGCGCTCGAGGTTGCGCAGCGTCAGCGTCAGCATGCGCTGGCTGATGCCGCCAATGGCATGGCGCAACTCGTTGAAGCGCATGGTCTTGCGCGTCAAATAGCCGACGATCATCACGCTCCATTTGTCGCCGATGCGGTTGAGGATGTCGCCCATGGCGTTGCAGGTCTCGCTGCGGCCGGGGATCGGTTTCATCGGTGTGCCTCTTTCGGTACCCGCACTGTGCCTGCTTGCGGCAGTGCTTCGGTTACAAATATATACCGGATTACTGTCTGTGCCTAGAGCGCGGAACAGTACCAGATCGAACAGGGGAACCGGATGACGACGACGGACATGGCCTCCACTGGCCGCAACAGGTGGACGATGGCGCTCTGGGTCGTCCAGGTGCTGCTGGCGCTGGCCTTCGGCGCCGCCGGGATGATGAAGCTGGGCATGCCGATCGACACTCTCGCGGCGCAGATGGCGTGGGTGAACAGCGCCCCCGAACTGCTGGTGCGGTTCATCGGGCTGGCCGAAGTCGCCGGGGCGCTGGGCATGATCCTGCCGGCCGCAACGCGCATCCTGCCCTGGCTGACGCCGCTGGCGGCGCTCGGCTTCGTCGTCATCCAGGTGCTCGCCATCATCACCCATGCGTTGCTGGGCGAACTGCTGATGGTGCTGCCGGTCAATCTCGTCCTGCTCGGACTCGCCGCCCTCGTCGCCTGGGGCCGCTGGCGCATCGCGCCGATCGTGCCGCGTCGCTAGCCCGCACGATCGTCTGTCCGTATCGCCGGGCGGTCGGCCCGATTCGCGGGCCGGCCCCTTGCCATTCCCGCGCCACGCTGTAATCACCGACGGGACATATATTCGGGAGCCGCAATAATTGCCCAGCCGCATTGACCG
>NZ_JAYRYM010000412.1:0-2107 GCF_041917035.1 Devosia sp.
ACATCGGCGTCGCAAGCCCGAGCGCGCAGGGACAGGCAATGATCAGCACGGAAACGGCGGCGATCAGGCCATGCGCCAGCCGCGGCTCCGGCCCCCATACACCCCAGGCCGCGAAGGCGAGCAGCGCGACGGCGATGACGACCGGCACGAACCAGCCCGACACCTGATCAGCCATGCGCTGGATCGGCGCGCGCGAGCGCTGGGCATCCGCGACCATCTGGACGATGCGAGCCAGCATCGTGTCGCGCCCGACTTTTTCAGCCCGGATGACGAGCGCGCCGGTCTGATTCAGCGTACCTCCTACGACCGCTTCGCCGACTACGCGCGTCACCGGCATGGATTCGCCTGTCACCATCGATTCATCGATCGATGAGCGCCCCTGCTCGACCACGCCATCCACCGGCACGGTTTCACCGGGCCGGACCCTGAGCCGCTCGCCGATCGCAACCGCCTCGACCGGAACGTCTTCTTCCACACCGTCTGCCCCGATGCGTCGGGCGGTCTTCGGCGCGAGATTGAGAAGCGCGCGGATCGCGCCGGACGTCTGTTCCCGGGCACGCAGCTCCATGACCTGGCCGAGCAGCACCAGCACGGTGATGACGGCGGCCGCCTCATAATAGACCGCGACCGTGCCATCGGCGCTTCGGAACGCCTGCGGGAAGAGCTGCGGCGCGAATGTCGCAACGATGCTGTATCCCCAGGCGACCCCCGTGCCCATGGCGATCAGCGTAAACATGTTGAGGCTGCGGTTGATGATCGACGCCCAGCCACGCGCGAAGAACGGCCATCCGGCCCACAGCACCACCGGCGTCGCCAGTGCGAACTGGATCCAGATCGAGATGTGCATCGGCACCAGATGGTGCAGCGCCGGGATCAGGTGGCCGCCCATCTCCAGCAGGAACACGGGCAAGGCGAGCGCGAGACCGATCCAGAAGCGCCGGGTCATATCGGCAAGTTCGGGACTCGGTCCGGCATCCGCCGCCGCGATCAGCGGCTCGAGGGCCATCCCGCAGATCGGGCAACTGCCCGGCGCGTCCCGGCGGATTTCCGGATGCATCGGGCAGGTCCAGATCGTCCCCTCGGTTGCGGCTGCCGTTACCGCCGCAACGGGGTGATGCTCATGGGTATCAGGTCCATGCGTGTGGCTATGGTTGGAATGATCGCCATGGGCGGCAGCGTCCCCATGGTGATGTGCGGCATGCCCTGCCAGTGCTGCATAATGCACGGGGTCGGCGTCGAACTTCGCCTTGCAGCCGGCCGAGCAGAAGACGTAGCGCTGGCCTTCATACTCGGCCTTGTGAGCCGCCCTGGCAGGATCGACCACCATGCCGCAGACCGGATCATGGTCGACGTGACCGGACGGCGTTTCGCCGTCCGGCTCGTGATGGTGATGATGGCCATGCGCCCCTGCTATCTCAGCGGCGCTTTCGCTCTTCTGATCGTCGTCGACCATTCATTCCCTTCCACGCGCCCAGCGGCCCTTTTGGTCTTTCTTCACTCCTCGATCAGATGAAACTCTTCGAGCAGCTTGGCGATCTCGGTGCCTTCGAGCTTCACATCCTCCGTGACGACTGAGGCATGAGGTGCGGCGTTCAGCCAGTTAGGGGCGCGCCGTTGAGTTCCCTTTCTCGTCGGCATACCCGTTATCGGGAGGACCCGCACTCAAGCCACTCTCTAACCATAACTCAGATACTAAGCGATATCCGAAATTCGGCTCAAAATCGAAAGAAAAGATGCCGTTCGCCCCCTGCCCGGACAGGGTTCGACCTGCTTCCATCAAGGCCGTTAATCAGGTTGAGAATCTGTTCGGCAGACCTGTTTCGGCGTCGAGGGGAATGTTGCAGACCGTTCTGTTCCGCTATCTCGAGTACGTCTACAGTTTCACGCCTGTCTTCCCGGAAAACAAGATGCCCTACCCGACTTGGAAACGCATTTTCTCTATGGCGCATGGCAGCTTTTGGGCGATCATCATCTCTGTGGCTGCGGATTTCGGTTAAACGGGACGGTCATTTCGGCAAGTCACGGACAAGCGTTTCGCTAAGTCGCGGACAGCGGGATCGATTGAACTCCGCCAGCCTGATTGCTGTTACGGGTGATTGATCTCGTT
>NZ_JAYRYM010000413.1:0-2103 GCF_041917035.1 Devosia sp.
GGCTGCTGGGCCGGGTCCGGCACCTGCTGCTCGGGCCGGCGCGGACCCTCAATCATCGCTTCGGCGAACACTGGCCGCTGCTGGCGCCCTGGCGCAACCTTGCGGCAGAGCGCAGGCTCGAGGCGGAGCTGCTGGTCATCGGTGGCGGCGTCGCCGGACTGAGCGCGGCTGCCACCGCTCTCGCGGCCGGCCGGTCGGTGATTCTCGTCGAGCGCAGCCTGAGCCTCGGCGGCGCCCTGCCCTTCTTCGGCGCGGTGGACAACGAGGCGAGTCCCGAGGAGACCATTTCCCGTCTCGTTGCCGCCCTCGCGGGCAAGGGCAGGCTCACCACCCTGATGGGTGCCGAGGCCATCCGCGTCCTCAAGGGCGAGGTGCTGGTCCACCATGTCGACCTCGAGGCAGGTCAGCCCGTCGGCCGCACCATCGCGGTCAGCGCCGCCCAGGTGGTGATCGCGACCGGCGCGCTCGAGCGGCTGCCGGTGTTTCCGGGCAATCGCACGCCCGGGGTGGTCGGCTCGCTCGCCGCCTTCCAGCGGGCGCGCCGCTTCGGGGTGTGGCCCGGTCGTCGGGTCGTGGTCAACACGCCGCACAGCTTCGCCTACCGGCTGGCCCTCCACGCGCGCGATGCCGGCATCGAGGTGCAGCGGTTGATCGACACCCGGATCAATCCGCACTCGCGTTTCGTCGATTTCTGCAAGGCCGTCGGGGTGACGCTGGCCTCCGGGCTGGTCGCCAGCCACGCCGAGCCGCTGGCGCGCAACCGGCCCGGCCTCAGGGTCGGCTTCGCCGTTGCCATCGACGGGATCGTGCAGGATGCCAGCGCACTCGAGACCGACCAGTTGATCGCCGCGGGCGGCTGGCAGCCTGAACTCTCCCTGTGGACCTCCGCCGGGGGCGAAGTCGAGTGGGACGCGGCGACCTGCCGGCTGCTGGGGCGCGGTGCCGTGCCCGGCTTCGCGCTGGCTGGAGCGGCCGCCGGCTGGCTGAGTACCGCCGCCGCCATCGCCAGCGGCCGGGCCGCGGTCCTCGCGAGCCTCGGGCAGCCGCACGAGCCGATCGAGGATCCGGCGATCGATGCGGCGTTCGAGACCCCCGATGCGCAGACCCCGGTGGCGCCTTACCGCACGGCCGCTCAGGGCGCCGCCTATCTCGATCGCGGCGCGACGCTGCTCACCGGCCGCGCCACGGCGCAGGATCGCTCCGGCCGGTCCGAACTCGCCGCCCATCCGGTGGCGTTGACGCTGGGCGATGTGGCGGCCGCCGTCGCCGTCGGGGCGCTGGCACCGCGCGATGCCGGCAAGGTCGCGGCGGAGCGCTGCACGGTCAGCGGCGACATCGTCGAGGCGGGCTGGCATCTACCGGCGGACACGGTGCCGCCCTCCGACACACCGCAAGTGCCGGACTATCTGCGCGGCCGCTTCGGGCCCCGGCCGCAGGTCTGCGTGCTCTCGGCGCCGGACGGCCGGCAGTTCGAGCCGGGGTGCCTGGTGTTCGAGCGCTCCGACAGTGCCGATCCGCTGCAGGCGATCGGGGTCACCTTCGCGGCGGCGCCGGCCGAACGCAGCGGCCTGGCCCTCCTCTCGGTGGTCCCGGACAGTCCCGAAACGCTGCTGTTCGCCCGCGACGGCAGCGGCGCGGTGGCAGTGCGCGTGGTCGAGAAGCTGAAGGCCCCGCGCCGCGGCGCGGCTACATGACGCGCCGGTCGGCGCTCTCGCGGGCCCGGCGCAGCACGTCCGCATACTCGGTGTTGAAGCGCAGCTCGGTCATCTTGATGGCCGCGTCCAGCCGCTCGCCGACGATGCGGTCCATCGGGTTGGCCCGATACAGCTCGAGGTTGCGCTGGACATGCATCTCCAGCGCCTGGCCCACCTGCTGCCAGGTCTGGTCGAACAGGGCGTTGAGGGCGAGCGAGTCGCGGCTCTCCCGCACGGCGGCCAGCACATAGCAGCCGTTGAGGGCCGAGAGCAGCAGGTCGCTGTCGAGCCGGTCGGTGCCGTCGCGGCGGCGCAGGGCGCGATTGACGTCGGGGGCCACGTCGCGCAGGCGCGGCTCGATCAGCGCCGACACCGTGGTGGTGAGGCCGCCGGCGACCGTCGCCCAGCG
>NZ_JAYRYM010000414.1:0-2087 GCF_041917035.1 Devosia sp.
GGCCGCGGTCGCGAGAGCCAGGACGACGTGGCCAGCCGGCTGTCGCGCGAAGGCGCCGCACTGCCGCAGGGGAGCGAGGCAACGGTCATCGAGAACTCGGGGGCCCTGGCGGACGGCGTCGCCGCGTTCGTCGCCGCGTTGCGGCGGATCGCCGGCTGAACCCTGCAGTCCCCGGTGCGTTGCACCCTACCTGGTGCCGAGCGCAAAGGAGCATGGGCATGGAGACGATCGACCCGGACCGAGTCCGGCTGATTGCCGCGGCGCTGGCGGACGCCCTGGCGAAACGCCACGCCGTGCTCGACGACATCGCTGGCATTGCCGCGGAAATCGCGCGCGCGCTCGCCGGCGAACCGGCCGGTTCGCCACCCGATCCCGAAGGCGACGGGCTGGCGCCGGCCGAACTCAATGCGGCGAACGACCTCTAGAAGCGGGGAGGGCAGCCGGCATTTGCCCCCTCCCCCGGGGGATCAGACCCTGGCGAGACAGACCTTGCCGGTGCCGGCATTCTTGGTGCCGAGCTTGGCCGCGGCGGCCTTGGACAGGTCGATGATGCGTCCCTTGTGGAACGGCCCGCGGTCGTTGATGGTCACCTTGATGGACTTGCCGGTGCGCTGATCGGTGACCTTGACCACCGTGCCGAAGGGCAGCGTCCGGTGGGCGGCCGTCATGGCGTTTTCGTTGAAGCGCTGCCCGGAGGCCGTTTTCTTGCCGTGGAATCCCGGACCATACCAGGAGGCCCCACCGCACTGCGCCGCTGCCATGGAACTCGTGACGGAACCTAGAAGTCCCATCGCCACGACGGCGGCCACAACGATTTTCCTATTCAACCTTACACTACTCACACTGGTTTCGACGGGCGCGGAAAAAGGCGGCCGCTTGTGGCAAGAATGTGAACCGAAAATGAACAGCCGGCATTCGCAGTCCTTTGTTGCATTGCGGCAACACAACTCTCCGGTAAAATTCTGGTCTGGAAATCAGTTCCTTGCCGGTGGCAGCAGCGCGCGGCGCGGACCGGCCTATAGTGCGTCTATCCTTCCACGCAGGTATGTCTTTTCATCCTGACCAGGACGTGGCGGCGATCGTCTTCCAGCAATTTTGACCAATTGATAAAATTTCTGCGCTGCGCTAGCGTCCCTGATCTCGAATGGCTCTAGAGGAGAGGGAGCGGCCGATGAGCGGGGGAATGCTCAAGCAAGGCATCGCGGCGGGGCGCCTGGGCGCTGCCCAGTATGCGGAGAATTTCTCGGACCTGCATCCGCCGCTGGATCGGCATGAGGCCTTCGTCGAGGCCGATCGATGCTATTTCTGCTTCGATGCTCCGTGCCTGAACGCCTGCCCCACCTCCATCGATATCCCGCTGTTCATCCGGGAGATCTCGACCGGCAACCCGCTCGGCGCGGCCGAGACCATCTTCGAGCAAAACATCCTCGGCGGCATGTGCGCCCGGGTCTGCCCGACCGAACAGCTGTGCGAAGAGGCCTGCGTGCGCATGGAGGCCGAAGGCAAGCCGGTCAAGATCGGCCAGCTGCAGCGCTATGCCACCGACGCGGCGATGACCGCCGGCGTGCAGTTCTTCGAGCGCGCCCCGGCAAGCGGCAAGACGGTCGCCGTGGTCGGCGCGGGCCCGGCGGGCCTCGCCGCGGCGCACCGGCTGGCGATGCGCGGACACGCGGTCACGATCTACGATGGCCGGCCGAAGCCGGGCGGACTGAACGAGTACGGAATCGCGAGCTACAAGGCGACCGACGGCTTCGCCCAGGCCGAGGTCGACTATGTCACGGCGATCGGCGGCATCGAGATCGTGAACGGCAAGCAGCTGGGACAGGATTTCGATCTGCACGAACTGAAGAGCAGGCACGACGCGGTGTTCCTCGGCATCGGTCTGGGCGGCGTCAACGCCCTTCGCGCGCCGGGCGAGACCGCCGAGGGCGCGATCAATGCGGTGGACTTCATTGCGGAGCTGAGGCAGGCCGAGGACCTCTCGGCACTGCCTGTCGGTCGGCGGGTGGTGGTGATCGGCGGCGGCATGACGGCGATCGATGCGGCCGTGCAGAGCAAGCTGCTCGGCGCCGAGGAGGTGACAATCT
>NZ_JAYRYM010000415.1:0-2058 GCF_041917035.1 Devosia sp.
CACATGCACGCCGAGGGTTTCCATCGAGAGACGGTTGATCTCGTCGTACAAGTGCTGGGGCAGCGCGGCGGCGGCGTAGAAGATGACCTGCAGGTTCTTGAAGAAGGCCTGACGCAGGGATGCGTCCTCATGGAGCGCCGAGACCAGCATGTCGAAACCGCGCGGCACGTTGAGATAAACCGTCGGCGAAACGTCGCGCAGGTTTTTCAGGCTGGTGTCGAACGCCCCCGGCGCGGCCTTGCCGGCGTCCAGATACATCGTTCCGCCGTTGCGCAGCACCATGTTGAAGTTGTGGTTGCTGCCGAAGGTGTGGCTCCACGGCAGCCAGTCGACGATGACCGGCGGCTGCTTTTCGAGGAAAGGCCAGATCTGCGCCTTGGCCTGCTGGTTGGAGCAGATCATGTGCTGGGTGTTGATCACCGCCTTGGGCGCCCCGACCGACCCCGAAGTGAATAGGAACTTGGCGATGGTGTCGCCATTCACCTTGGCGTAGGCGGCATCCACCGCGGCGTTGTCGGTACGCTCCAGCAGCGTGGCGAAGGGCACCGCGCCTTCGGCCGGGCCGCCGGCCGTGCCGGCCACCACCACCCCGTCGTGGAGCGGGGCGATGGCCGCCAGTGCCGGGGCGAAGCGGGCATGGTTCTCGACGAAAATCACCCCCGGCGTGATGTGCGCGATGTTGCTCTTGAGCTTGGCGAAATCCTTGGAGACCAGCGAATAGGCCTGGGAAATCGCCGACACCGGCACGCCGATGTGCATTGCCGCCAGCATCAGCACGGCGTGTTCGACGCTGTTGTCCGACAGCACCGCCACCGGACGCTCGGCCGACAGGTTCTGGCCGAGCAGCCAGCTTGCCACCGCGCGGACCCGGGCCAGGGTTTCGGCGTAGCTCAACTTCACCCACTCGCCGTCGGCACCGCGTTCGGCCAGGAAAGTGCGCTCCGGCGCCTCGGCGGCCCAGCGTTCGAGATGCTCGCCGAGTTTGGCGGGCACCGGGCCGAGAGCCATCGGCGAGCGCAGCACGCGACTGCCGTCGACCCGATGGTCCACCTGCACGGTGGCCGGCGCAAACAGCAGTTTGGGATCGCGAATGATCGTGTTCATCGTGCGCCCCTCACTTGCCGGAAATCATTTTCCAGTCGCCGCCCTGCACGCGCACCAGCACGCGGGCACGGTCGTCGAGACCGAAATGGTCGTTGGCGCTCATGTTGAACACCCCGTGGGCGCCGGCAACTTCGCGCTCGGTTTCGATGGCGTCGCGCAACCCTTTGCGGAAAGCCGCGGAGCCCGGCTTGCCAGCCTTGAGCGCGGCAGGCACCGCCTTTTCGATCAGCTTGTAGGCATCGAAGGCATACGCCCCGAAGGACGACACGCTGCCGGCGCCGTACTTGGCTTCGTAGAGCTTGATGTATTCCAGCGCCGGCTTCTTGGACGGGTGCGAATCCGGCAGCTGGCTGGCCACCGCAACCGGGCCGATGGGCAGGATGCCGCCTTCGACCGCCTTGCCGCCCACCCTCAGGAACTCCTTGTTGGCGGCGGCGTGGGTTTGATAGATCTGGCCTTTGTAGCCGCGCTCGAACAGCGTGGTGTGGGGCAGCGCCGCCGGCGTGCCGGAGCCGGCGATCATCACCGCGTCGGGCCGCGCGGCGACGAGCTTGAGCACCTGACCGCTGACCGAAGTGTCGGTGCGGTTGTAGCGCTCGACCGCCACCAGCTTGATGCCGGCGGCTTCGGCGGCGGCCGTGATCTGCTTCAGCCAGTCCTCGCCATACGGGTCGTTGAAGCCGATGAAGCCGAGGGTCTTCACCCCCGTCTGCTGCATGTGGCCGACCAGCGCCTTGGCCATCAGCGAGTTGTGCTGGGGCGCACGGAACACCCAGTGGTTCTTGGCCGCCGGCAGATCGACCGGACACATGGCCACCTGCGGCGTCGCGGTTTCGTTGGCCACTTCGGCCATGGCCGCGCAGGCCGGCGTGGAGGACGAACCGACCAGCACGTCCACCTTGTCTTCGGTCACCAGCTTGCGGGCGTTCTTGGTGGCCTGACCGGGGTCGGTGG
>NZ_JAYRYM010000416.1:0-2040 GCF_041917035.1 Devosia sp.
GCGATCTACCTGCTGCTGGCCCGCTCGCTGATCCGCATGCTGCTCGGCCTGGCGCTGCTCGGCAACGCGGTGAACCTGCTGATCCTGGTCGCCGGCCGGCTGACGCGGGTGGTGCCGCCGATTGCGCTGGGCCATGCCGATACCCCCGCCGCCGCTGCGGCCAACCCGCTGCCGCAGGCGCTGATCCTCACGGCGATCGTCATCGGCTTCGCCATGTTCTCGTTCCTGCTCGTGCTCGCCTACCGCGCCTACCAGTCGCTGGAAGCGGACGATACCGACCGCATGCGCGTCGCCGAGCCCCGGCATCGCCCCAAGCCGCCGATGAGCTACTGATGCCCGGAGTGCTGCAGCAGAACGCCATCGCCGCCGCCGACTGGCTGGTGATCCTGCCGGTGATCCTCTCCCTGTGCGGCGCGGCAGTGCTGGTGGTGCTGTCGAGCGTGCGCGACCTCGCCTGGGGGCTCGCCATCGCCGCAACCGCCACCATCGCGCTCGTCGATGCGGCGCTGCTGGTGCGCGTGCTGGACATCGGGCCGGTCGCGATGACCATGGGCAACTGGCTGCCGCCGTTCGGCATCAGCTTCGTCGCCGACATCGCCGGAGCCGCCTTCGCCCTGGCGGCGGCCGTGATCGTGCTGCTGCTGCTGGTCTACCTGCGCATGGACCTGCCGGACCGCGCCCGCCGCGACGGCATCTACCCGCTGATCCTGCTGCTACTCGCCGGGGTGAGCGGTTCGTTCCTGACCGGCGACCTGTTCAACCTCTATGTCTGGTTCGAGGTGATGCTGATCTCGAGCTTCGGCCTGATGGCGCTCGGCGGGCGCAACATCCAGCTCGACGGCACGGTGAAGTACGGCTTCCTCAACTTCCTCGCGACGACGATCTTCCTGATCGCGCTGGGCCTCGTCTACGGCCTGCTGGGCACGCTCAACATGGCCGACATCATCGGCGCGGCACCGGCCGCGAACCCCGCGGCGCTGACCGGCATCGCCGCGCTGATGCTGCTCGCCTTCGGCATGAAGGCCGCCGCCTTCCCGGTCAATGCCTGGCTGCCGGCCTCCTACCATGCGCCGCCGCCCGGCATCTCGGCGCTGCTCGCCGGGCTGCTGACCAAGGTGGGCGTCTATGCACTGCTGCGCGCGCTCGCGATGATCCTACCCGCCAGCCGCGACCTGCTCGATCCGGTGCTGGCGGTGGCCGCCATCGGCACGCTCGTGCTCGGCCCGCTCGGCGCCATCGCCGAGACCAATCTGCGCCGGGCGCTGGGCTTTTTCGTCATCGGGGGGATCGGCGCCTGCCTCGCCGGGCTGGCGCTGGATGGCGAGGCGGGACTGGCGGGGGCCTCGACCTATGTGCTGCACGCCATGCTGACCATCACCGGCCTCTACATGGTTGCCGGCCTCATCGAGGCGGCGACCGGCGAGACCAGCACGCGGGCGATGGGCGGGCTCTATGCCGCGCAGCCGCTGCTCGCCATCCTGTTCTTCGTGCTCATCCTTGCCGTGGCCGGCGTGCCGCCCTTCCTCGGCTTCTGGCCCAAGCTGCTGCTGGTCGAGGCCGGCATCGGACGCTGGAGCGGGGGCGGCGACGGCCTCGCCCTGGCGCTCTGGCTCGCGGTCCTGGCCAATGCCCTGCTGACGTTGATCGCCGGCACGCGCCTGTGGGCGCACGTCTTCTGGCGCGCCGGCCGGGAGGGCACCGAGGCGGAGTCGCAGCCCGCCGACCTGCGCCCGCTCGACGAAAGGCACCGCTGGTTCGGGCTGGGCTCGGCCGCCCTCCTCACCGGGCTGGTCGCCGCGCTGGGACTGGTGCCGGAACCGCTGATGGCATTTGGCCGGCTGGCCGCCGCGGCGCTCATCGACCCGGCCGCCTACATCGCCGCCACCGGACTGCCGGGAGCATTGCCATGAACCCCCTGCCGCTCATCGGCCTTCTCGCCCTCGGCTGGGCAGCGGCCACCGGCAGCTTTTCGCTGCTGAACCTCGCCTTCGGCGCGGCGCTGGGCGGCGCGAGCCTCTACCTCGTGCGCAACCAGGTCGG
>NZ_JAYRYM010000417.1:0-2025 GCF_041917035.1 Devosia sp.
ACTTGACCAGGTCGCCGCCGGCCAGCGGATACCACGGGATGAAGCCGATGCCGTTGGCCTCGCAATAGCGCAGCACGTCCTCACTCTTGCGGTTGGAGACATTGTAGAGGTTCTGCACGGTGGCGACCGGGAAGAACCGTTGCGCCGCCTTGATCTCCTCGACACTCACCTCGCTGAGCCCGGCATGGCGGACGAGGCCGTCCTTGATGAAGCCGGCAATGGCACCGAACTGCTCGTCGCGCGGCACCTTGCGGTCGATGCGGTGCAGCTGCCACAGATCGAGGCGCTCGAGCCTGAGGCGCCTCAGGCTCATCTGCACGCCCTGCGCGAGGAACTCCGGGCGGCCGACCTGGTGCCAGAGGTCCGGCCCGGTGCGGGTGAGGCCCGACTTGGTGGCGATGATGGTGCCATGGGGATAGGGCGCCAGTTCCTCCCCGATAAGGCGCTCGCTGACCTCCGGGCCGTAGCTTTCGGCGGTGTCGATCAGGTTGATGCCCAGCTCGGGCACCCGGCGCAGCGTGGCGCGGGCCTCGACCGGATCCTCGGGCTCGCCCCAGATCCCCCTGCCGGTGACGCGCATGGCGCCGAAGCCCAGGCGGTTGACGACGAGATCGCCGCCAATGGCGAACGTGCCCGAAAGGGCGGCATCGGGAGGGGTCATGTGGGGAATCCGGGAACGAGGAGAGACGGGCCGATACTGCTTGATCGGCAAGTGCCGATCAAGCCTCGCCAACGGCGGGGTCGCGCGCCGGCTCAGCCGTTCTCGACCATCGGCGCCTCGCCCGCGAAGCGGTGGTCGACGGCGCATTCGAGGATGAACGCCGCCAGGTCGTCGCGCGCGATGCTGGCATCGAGCCGCATGGCGTAACCGGGGCGGGCGAAGATCCTGCCGGTCGCCGGCCGGCCGGCGTGATTGGCGCTGCGCACCAGCGTCCAGTCGAGGCCGCTCGCACGCAGGTGCCCGGCATGGGCCTCGGCATCGGCCAGCAACCGGCCCGGCACCAGCCGCATGATGAGGCTCATCAGTCGCAGCGTCAGGGCCGCCGGATCGCCCGGCAGGCGGACCGAGGCACCGACCATCGAGACGATGCGGCGCGGCCCCGATTGCACCATCAGGGGGATCACCGCGGCGTCGAACAGCCCGAGCGTACCGTTGCCGGCCGACAGGCAGCAGATCACCGCATCGGCGTTGCGCAGGGTAGCGGAGACCGCCTCGCCGTCGTCCAGCGCGCCCTGCCTGACGCTGAGGCCCCGCCTCGCGGGCAGGCGCGCCGCGTTCCGCGCCAGCGCCTGCACCGGATGGCCGGCGGCCAGCGCCCGTCCCAGCACCAGGCTGCCGATACGACCGCTGCCGCCGAAAAGGGCGATCCTCATGGCACGTGCTCCACTGGCTGACCTCATCCTGCGCCAGCGCCCGCCGGGGGGCCTTGCGGTGGATCAAGCCCCCTCAGTTGTGCTCGTCGGGGAGGTTGGGCAGCGGCAGGAAATCGACGCCGTCGTCGATGAGGCCCGCCACCTCGTCGCGGGTCGCTTCGCCGTAGATGCCGCGCGCATCCGCCTCGCGGAAGTGGATCTTCCGCGCCTCCTCGGCGAAACGGTCGCCGACATAATCGGCTTCGCTCACCACCTTGCGGCGCATGGCGCGCAACAACTCGCGAATCTCGGCCTGCTGCGGATGGCCGCTCGACACGGTGACCTTGTCCGACCCGGACCGCGCCACCGCCGGAGCCATCAGCGCCTTCTCCACCCGGATCGAGGCGCAGACGGGGCAGCTGACGATGCCGCGCGCCAGCTGCTCGTCGAAGGCTTCGGCGGAGCGGAACCAGGCGTCGAACCGGTGCTGGTTGTCGCAAAGGAGTGCGTAGGTGATCACGCCGTGACGTCCTCGCGCGGGTTGGAAACGACACCCGCCACGCCCTGCGATAGCGAGAACGGCCGGGCATTGTCCAGCGCCGGCACCTTGCCGCGCGCCTCGGCGACCGCCTGAAGGTCGAGATCGGCGAGCGCCACGCCGGGCCCCTCTCC
>NZ_JAYRYM010000418.1:0-2005 GCF_041917035.1 Devosia sp.
GGCGGGCAGGCCTCGCCGGTGCCGAACACGGCCCGGATGGCGTCCATTTCCCTGAGGTCGCCGACCGGCGTCGAGGTGGCGTGCGGGTTGATGTAGTCGACCGGGCCCCGGACTGTCTCGAGCGCCATCTGCATGCAGCGGATGGCGCCTTCGCCGGAGGGGGCCACCATGTCGTAGCCGTCCGAGGTGGCGCCGTAGCCGACGATCTCGGCGAGGATGGTGGCGCCGCGTGCCCTGGCGTGCTCCAGCTCCTCGAGCACCAGCACGCCCGCGCCGCCGGCGATGACGAAGCCGTCGCGCTTGGCGTCATAGGCGCGCGAGGCCTTTTCCGGCGTGGCGTTGAAATCGGTCGACATGGCGCCCATGGCGTCGAACAGGTCGCTGAGCGTCCAGTCGAGATCCTCGTGGCCGCCGGCGAAGACGATGTCCTGCTTGCCCCACTGGATCAACTCGTAGGCGTTGCCGATGCAATGCTTGGAGGTGGCGCAGGCCGAGGTGATCGAATAGTTGACGCCCTTGATGCCGAACGGGGTGGCGAGCGTCGCCGAGGCGGTCGAACTCATCGCCTTGGGCACGGCCAGCGGCCCGATGCGCTTGGGGCCGCGCTCGCGGGTGATGTCGGCGGCCTCCACCACGGTGCGGGTGGACGGACCGCCCGAGCCCATGATGATGCCGGTGCGCGGGCTCTGGATGTCCTTGTCCTCGAGTCCGGCCGTGCGGATCGCCTCCTGCATGGCGATGTAGTTCCACGCCGCGCCCCTGCCCATGAAGCGGGTGGTGCGGCGGTCGAGCACCTCGAATGGATCGAGCCTGGGCGCGCCGTGCACGTGGCAGCGGAAGTTGAGATCGGCATAGTCCTGCGCGAAGACGATGCCCGGCCGCGCCTCGCGCAGGCTGGCCAGCACTTCGTCGAGATTGTTCCCGATCGAGGACACGATCCCCATGCCGGTCACGACAACCCGTCTCATTGTGCCTCCTCGACAGCGCGACCGGCCTTCCGCGGCCGGTCCTGGACTTACTTGAACAGGCCGACCCGCAGGCCGGCGGCCTCGTAGATCACCGTGCCATCGGCCTTCACCCAGCCGTCGGCGATGCCGAAGGCCAGCTTGGATTTCATCACCCGCTTGAGGTCGATGCCGTATTCGACGCGCTTGACGTCGTTGGTCACCTGGCCGGAGAACTTCACCTCGCCGCAGCCGAGTGCCCTGCCCTTGCCGGGCGAGCCGTCCCAGCACAGGAAGAAGCCCAGCATCTGCCACAGCGCGTCGAGCCCGAGGCAGCCGGGCATCACCGGGTCGCCGATGAAGTGGCAGTCGAAGAACCACAGGTCCGGCCGGACATCGAGTTCGGCCCGCACCAGGCCCTTGCCGTGCGCGCCGCCGGTGCCCGCGATCTCGGTGATGCGGTCGAACATCAGCATCGGCGGCGAGGGCAGTTGCGCATAGCCGGGGCCGAACAGCTCGCCCTTGCCGCTCAGGATCAGGTCGTCGTAGCCGTATGCGTTCTTGCGCTCCGCCATTGGCCGGGGCTTTCTCCGATCGGATGTTTGGTCCCGTTACTAGGGGTTGGGGGGTGGAGGGTCAAGCGCGCCGCCGCGCCCGTCCAGCGCTAGTTCGGGCGTTGCGGCCTTCCGCCGCTTGTGCCGCCGCTGAGGCAAAGCTATAAGTTCGCCAGCAAGCCCCATGATCGACAAGGATCATATGCCCGACCGCAGCCTGACGCCCCGCCCCGTACCGTCGCGCCGGCCCTGCCTGACGGCGGTGCTGCGCATGGCCGGCCTCAGGCCGACGCGGCAGCGCGTGGCTCTCGCCGAGCTGCTGTTTTCCGGCCAGCACCGGCATGTGAGCGCCGAGCAGCTGCATGACGAGGCGGCGGCGGCGCGTGTCAACGTGTCGCTGGCCACCATCTACAACAGCCTGCACCAGTTCCGCGAGGCCGGGCTGCTGCGCGAGGTGGCGATCGACGCGTCGCGGTCCTATTTCGATACCGACACGTCGGACCACCA
>NZ_JAYRYM010000419.1:0-2001 GCF_041917035.1 Devosia sp.
CGCACCGGCCGCGGCGCCCTGGTGCAGACCTCCCTGCTCGAGGCGCTGCTCGACTTCCAATTCGAGGTGCTGACCACCCACCTCAACGACGGCCGGCGCCCGCCGCTGCGGCCCGAGGTCAACGGCGCCCACGCCTATCTCGGGGCGCCCTACGGCGTCTATCGCAGCGAGGACGGCTGGCTGGCGCTCGCCATGACGCCCTCACTCGAGCGGCTCGCCAGCCTGATGGGCATTGCCGGGCTCGAGCCCTACTACGCCGACCGGTCCGCCGCCATGCGGGCCCGCGACACCATCAAGCGCGTCATCGCCGATGCCGTCGCGACGCGGCCGACGGCGCACTGGCTCGCACTGCTGCAGCCGGCCGACATCTGGTGCGCCGAGGTGCTCGACTGGCCGCGCCTGTTTGCCGACGAGGCCTTCCGCCGCCTCGGCATGGTGCAGCACATTGCCGGCGGCGGGGTTTCGCTCGACACCCTGCGCGGCCCGCTGCGCCTCGACGGCGCGGCCCTCACCAATCCAAGACCGGCCCCCGCCCTCGGCGCGGACCGCGACAGGATCATCCGGGAATTCGGCCTCGTGCCCGACCCCGATGAACGAACCACGCGGATGTCCGCGAACTGACTGCAACGGCGCGAACCTCGCGCCCTGAAGGGAGGACGACCATGAAGAAGACTATCGCAGCCCTGGTGCTGGGCACCGCGCTCGTCGCGGTGGGCGGCACGTCGATGGCGGCGGACGACTGGGGCAAGTTCGACGGCTACACGCTGCGCGTCAAGCTGATCGGCGGCGCCCAGTACGAGCCGCTCTACGCCGAAATCCCGAAATGGGAAGCGGCGACCGGCGCCAAGGTGGACATCCTGAGCCGCAAGAACCACTTCGAGCTCGACCGCGAGATCAAGCAGGACATCGCCGCCGGCACGCTCGACTGGTGCATCGGCTCCAACCACACCTCGTTCGCCCCGCAATACGGCAACATCTACATCGACCTCAACGGTGTGGTGAAGCCGGAGGTGCTGGCCGAGTTCGACCAGCTGGCGCTGCAGAACTCGACCGTCAACGGCCGCCTCGTGCAGCTGCCGCGCCACTCCGACGTGTCGAACCTGTTCTACAAGAAGTCGCTCTACGAGGACCAGGCCAACAAGGACGCGTTCAAGGCCAAGTACGGCTATGACCTCGCCCCGCCCGAGACCTTCGACCAGTTCAAGGACCAGGCGATCTTCTTTGCCAAGGCGCCGGACTTCTACGGCACCCAGTACGTGGGCAAGGACGAGGCGATCACCGGCCGCTTCTACGAGATGCTGGTGGCCAATGGCGGCGCCCTGTTCGACGAGAACTGGAACCCGACCTTCAACTCGGCGGCCGGCCTGAAGTCGCTGATGTGGTTCAAGGAGCTCTATGACGCCAAGGCGGTGCCGGCAGGCGTGCTCAACTACCTGTGGGACGATACCGGGCTGGGCTTCGGCTCCGGAACGGTGGCGCTCAATCTCGACTGGGCCGGCTGGGCCGGCTACTTCAACGATCCGGCAAACTCCAAGGTCGCGGGCGATGTCGGCGTGATCCGCGCGCCCAAGGGCGACGGCGGCAAGCGCTCGGGCTGGTCGGGCAGCCACACCTTCTCGATCACCGAGACCTGCGACAACAAGGAGGCGGCGGCCTCGCTGATCAGCTTCCTCACCGACCACGACCGGCAGATGATCGAGGCCCGCACCGGCCTGCTGCCGACCCGCACGCAGGTGTGGAAGGACGTCAAGGCCGAGTTCGAAGCGGCCGGAAACGCCTTCCAGGCCAATGTCGTCGACACCTACAGCCAGTCGATGGCCGAGGACGCCTTCACCCCGCCGCTGATCGAGCCCTGGATCGAAGTCTCGAACGTCATCTGGCCGAACCTGCAGAAGGGTATCCTGGGCGAGATGGACCCGCAGGCCGCGCTCGACGATGCCGCCGCCAAGGCCAAGGTGATCATGGAGGACGCCGGCTACATCAAGTAGTCGACGCCACCGA
>NZ_JAYRYM010000420.1:0-1979 GCF_041917035.1 Devosia sp.
TGAAGGCATGCGGGAACCACTTGCCGGCCAGCGGCACCTGCACCCAGTCCCCGCCCTTCTCGACCAGCCAGAGTTCGTCCGGCTCGCCCTCGGGATAGTTGAGCAGCAGCCCGAGCTTGACCAGCGCTGCCCCCTCGGTGCCCTCGAAGCGGAAGCTCGCATCCTGGAAGCGGCGGCCGAAATCGTGGTTGTGGTTGATCGAGAAGGTCACCCGCTGGTCGGGCGCGAAGTCGAACAGCGCCGAGGTGCGGGTCTGCGCCAGGTCCGTCGAGGGGTGGCCGAGGGTGCGGGCGTGGACGCCGCTCGGGTTGCCCAGCATCGCCCGGATGGTATCGAGGTAGTGGATCGAATGCACCGCGATCTCCACCCGCTCCATGCCCTTGAGGAACGGGAACAGGTGCCAGGGCGTCACCAGGTTGAGGTGCACCTCGACATCGATCAGCCGGCCCAGCAGCCCGCGCCGCAGCGCATCGGCCACCGCCAGCATCATCGCCGAATAGCGCAGCTGGAAGTTCACCGCCGCGACCAGCCGCTTGTCGCGGGCCAGCTTCAGGATCGCCGTTGCCTCGGCGAGGGTGCGCCCCATCGGCTTCTGCAGCAGCACTGCCGCGCCGTCCGGCAGTTTCGGCAGCACGTCGAGATGCGCCGCCGGCGGCAGCGCCAGGTCGTAGACGGCGCCCGGCGTGGCGATCGCCGCGTCGAGCGAGGCGAAGGCCCGCGTCTGCCAGCGCTCGGCGACCGCCGCGGCCTTGCCGGCATCGAGGTCGTAGATGCCGGCGACCGGCAGGCCGGCCATCCGATAGGCCGGCAAGTGCGCGTCGTTGACGATTCCGCCCGCCCCGATGATGACGATCGGGCGCGGCGTGCTGGGCAGCGGCCAGGCCTGCTGCAGGATGCTGGGGTCGATGCTCATTCGGTGTGGAACACTTCTTCCATCTGGGCCCACCACTCGCCTTTCCGGCGCGTCTCGAACGGCGCCTGCATCGGCGAGCAGACCTTCCACCACTCCTGTGTGGTCTCGTCGGCGGCCATCTTCGCCATGTCGGCCTCGTAGTCGGTGCCGTGATACTCGAAATAGGCGAACATCAGGTTTTCCGGCTCCTTGAGGTAGATCGAGTAGTTGCGGATATTGCTCCGCTCGATCTGCTTGAGCACCGCCGGCCACACCGCCGCATGGATGCGCTTGTATTCCGCTATATGCTCGGGCCTGACCCCGATCACCGATCCGTATCGCTTCATAACGTGTTCTCCTCCACGATTGCCTTCCTTCCCCTCACCCGCCCTTCGGGCACCCTCTCCCTCAAGGGGAGAGGGACGATATGGCACGATCTCGCCCCACCTCCCCTCTCCCCTTGAGGGAGAGGGTGCCCCGCGAAGCGGGGCGGGTGAGGGGCCGCTTACTTCACCCCGTAGATCCGCTCGGCATTGCGGAAGAACAGCTTCTCCCGCTCGATCTGGCTCGCCCCGGCGACAATCTCGTGTGTCGCCGCGACCCACTTGCTGAGGCTGCCGGTGAGCGTCACCACCGGATGGTCCGAGCCCCACACCACCCGGTCCCAGCCGAAGCTCTCGATGACATGCTCGACGAAGGGCCTCAGCGTCGCAATGCTCCAGTCGGGCCCGGCATAGGCCATCACCCCGGAAATCTTGGCGACCACGTTGGGCAGCGCAGCCATCGCCTTGATCTCGGCGCGCCAGGGATCGAGCGCCTGGGCGGCGACGTCGGGAACGCCGCAATGGTCGAGCACGAACTGCACCTGAGGCGCCGCCGCCGCCAGTGCCCGCCCCACCGGCAGCTGCCGGCTCAGTACGCAGATGTCGAACGGCAGCCCCTTGTCGGCCAGCCGCCGGATATTGGCCCGGAACAGCTGTTCCTGCGACAGTTCGTCGGGCGAGGTGTGCAGGATGCGGCGCAGCGCCCGGACCCCCGGGATCGCCGCGATGCGGTCGAGATAGGCGGGAAAGTCGGCATGCTCGGG
>NZ_JAYRYM010000421.1:0-1978 GCF_041917035.1 Devosia sp.
AGCGTGTAGGGGCCGAAGGCCTCGATGTTCTCGCCGTCGGTGCGCAGCAACGCCACGTCGATGTTGCCGTCCAGAACGGTCCCGGTCATCAGGCCGACGGCCCAGATTGGCTGCACTCACACCTCCTGCTCAGCGCTGACGAGATTGCCGGTCGCCCGTCGCAGGGCGACGATGCCGCTGTCGAAATGCCGTGTCGGGTGAATGCGGTTCGTCAGCAGCGTCCAGGCCCGCCCGCGCTCGAAGTCGATCCACACCCCGGTGCCGGTGAAGCCCGTATGCCCGATGGTCGCCGCCGAACAGGCCTCGCCGCCCGACCAGCCCTCGTAGGGCCGCTCCCAGCCATGCGTTCGGCGCGCCGATAGCGGCGTGCGGATCAATGCGTCCGGTCCGCTGTCGCCGAGCCGCTCAGCGGCGAAGGTCAGGATCGCGTCTGCCGTCCCGAACAGCCCGGCATGGCCCGCGCCCATCAGCGCCGAGCAATTGTCGTCATGCACCTCGCCCACTAGCACGCGGTGTCGCCAGGTATCGTCCTCGGTGGCCGCCGCATGGTCGGGGTCCGCCGACCAGGCAAATCCCGGCCCCGGCTCCAGCTGCCGGATCGAGCGTCCTTCCAGCCGTTCGAGCGCCAGCCCGAGCAGGATGAAGTTGATGTCGGAGTAGACCGCGGGCCCGGCCTGCCACTCGTGCTGCAGCACGAAAGCCCGCAGCAGATCGGGGTCCCGGCCGTAGGTGTAGATCGGAAACACCGCCGGGAAGGGCGTCTGGTGCCCCAGGCACTGCCGGAACGTCACCTTGCGCTCCCAATTGTCCGGATTGTACTGCCGGAAGTCGGGGATCACCGTCGTCAGCGGCGCATCGAGGTCGATCCGCCCATCGGCGGCCAGCGCGAGGATGCGCGGCGTGGTGAACAGGACCTTCGTGAGCGAGGCGAGATCGAACCAGGTCTGGTCGGTCATCGGTCGTTCGGTGGGCCGCAGTTGCGCGGAACCGACGGAACGGATGGCGCGGCGTCCCCCTCGGTCGACGATTCCCAGCACGCCGCCGGGAATGCGGCCCGCATGCACGGCCGCCGCGAGCGGTGCGAGGGCGTGGTCGATGAGTCCGTTCATGCATCGACCTCCATGCGGACGCGGTGATCTCGTCCGACATCGCGCCACTGGGCGCCGGGCGGCTCGTAACCGGCCGGGCGGACCAGCGAGGGCACCTGCGTGACATCCACGGTGTAGTGGAGCTGGCGCCTTTCGACCGACGGCACGGCGGCAATCAGCCGCCTCGTGTAGCTGTGCCGAGGCGCCGAGAGCACCGCGGTCGCATCTCCGATCTCGACGATCTCGCCGGCATACATGACCGCGACACGGTGGGCGATGCGTTCGACCACCGCCATGTCGTGCGAGATGAACAGGTAGGCCAGCCCGAACTCGCGCTGCAGGTCGACCAGCAGTTCCAGCACACGGGCCTGCACGGAGACATCCAATGCGGAAACGGCCTCGTCCAGCACCACCACGTCCGGGCGCAGCATCAGGGCGCGGGCGATGCACAGCCGCTGGCGTTGACCGCCCGAGAACTGGTGCGGGTAGCGCGACAGCGAGTCCTGGGGCAGCCCGACCCGCTCGAGCAGGAAGCGCATCCTGTCGCGCAGGGTAGTATCGCGGCGCTGGCCGTTGGCGATCGCAGGCTCGGCGAGGAGCGCTTCGACATCGAGGCGGGGATTGAGCGAGGCGAACGGGTCCTGGAAGACCATCTGGACCGGACGGCGGCTGTGACCCGCGCCGGTCACCACCCGGCCCCGCGTCGTGGCAACGAGGCCCAGGATGGCCCGCGCCATGGTCGATTTGCCCGAGCCGCTCTCGCCCACGATGGCCAGCGTCTCGCCGGGCAGGAGGTCGAAGTCAACTCCGTCCACGGCATGCACGGCCCCAGCGCGCCGCATCAGGCTTCCGCCGGTCGGAAACCGCACCACGAGGCCCCGGACGTCGAC
>NZ_JAYRYM010000422.1:0-1934 GCF_041917035.1 Devosia sp.
CGCAAAGGGATAAACGCCGACCAGCGTCACTGCAACGGTATCGAGGCTGACCTCCTCACGCACTTCCCGTGCGACGGCAGCCTCGGGCGTTTCGTCGCGCTCCAGGAAACCGGTGACGAGGCCGAAAGTCTTCTCCGGCCACGCCCGGTTGCGGGCAATCAGCACCGCGCCGTCGCGATCCACGCATTCGATGATCGCGGCAACCACCGGCAGCGGGTTGTCCCAACGCACGAAGCCGCAGGGCGGGTTGAAACAGAGCTGGCGATGGCGCCCCGCCACCTCGCCCCATTCGAGCGGGCTCCCACACTGGGGGCAATAGCGCCATTCGCCGTAGCTCATGCCGATCAGCCCAGCTTGCCACCGACCCAAGCGGTCACGGACGCCAACGCGGCCGGCAAGGCCGAAGCGTCGGTGCCGCCGGCCTGCGCCATGTCCGGACGGCCGCCGCCCTTGCCGCCAACCTGCTGGGCGACAAAGTTCACCAACTCTCCGGCCTTAACCTTGCCGGTCAGATCGGAGGTGACGCCGGCGATCAGGCTCACCTTGCCATCGGTCGAAGTCGCCAGCACGATGGCTGCCGACTTGAGTTTGTCCTTGAGCTTGTCGAGCGTCTCGCGGAGTGCCGCCGGGTCGACGCTGTCGAGCCGGGCCGCGAGCACCTTCACGCCATTCACATCCTGTGCCGAGCCGGCGAGGTCGTCGCCCTGCGCGGACGCCAGCTTGCCCTTCATCGCCGCCAGTTCGCGTTCGAGGCGACGGGTCTGCTCGAGCAGGGCGTTGACACGGACCGGCACTTCGCTGCGCAGCACCTTGAGGGTGCCCGCCACGCCACCCAGCGCAGTCTCCATGCCCTGCACGTAACGCAGCGCGTTGTCGCCGGTCACCGCTTCGACGCGGCGCACACCGGCCGCAACACCGCCTTCGGCCACGATGCTGAACAGGCCGATGTCGCCGGTGCGCGCTACGTGCGTGCCGCCGCAGAGTTCGCGCGAACTGCCGATATCGAGCACACGCACCGAATCGCCGTACTTCTCGCCGAACAGCATCATCGCACCCAGCTTCTGGGCATCCTCGATGGGCAGCACGCGCGTTTCGCAGGCCGCATTGGCGAGGATCTCGGCATTGACGATGTTTTCGACCTCCCGAATCTGCGCATTGGTCATCGGCTGGGTATGCACGAAGTCGAAACGGGTCTTGTCGGGATCGACCTGCGAACCCTTCTGCTGAACGTGCTCGCCCAGCACCTGACGCAGCGCCTTATGCATCAGGTGAGTGGCAGAGTGATTGCGGGCGGTGCGAACCCGCGCCAGCGAATCCACGCGGGCGGTGACGCCGTTGCCGACGGTCAGCTTGCCGGTGGTGACCACGCCGTGATGGCCGAACACGGTGGCCTGGATCTTCTGGGTGTCTTCGACCGCGAAAATGCCGTGGACCGAGCGCAGCTCGCCCCGGTCGCCCACCTGGCCGCCGGACTCGGCGTAGAACGGGGTGTCGTCGAGCACCACGACCCCCATGTCGCCCTCGACCAGTTCATTGACGGCCACACCGTCCTTGTACAGCGCCAGCACGTTGCCCTTGGCTTCGAGACCTTCGTAGCCGTGGAAGGTGGTGGCCGGGCCGTCGTATTCGAGGTTGGCGGCCATCTTGAACTTGCCGGCAGCGCGGGCCTGTTCCTTCTGGCGGGCCATCGCGGCGTCGAAGGCCGCGGCGTCGACGGTCACACCACGCTCGCGGCAGACGTCGGCAGTGAGGTCGAGCGGGAAGCCGAAGGTGTCGTGGAGCTTGAAGGCCGTTTCGCCGTTGAACACGGTGTTGCCGGCGGCGGCCATTGCGGCGAGTTCGCCTTCGAGGATCGCCATGCCGTTTTCGATGGTGGCGAAGAAGCGGTCTTCTTCCTGCTTGAGAATCTCGGTGACGCGCTGCTGGCCGGCCTT
>NZ_JAYRYM010000423.1:0-1920 GCF_041917035.1 Devosia sp.
GCTCGTCGCCGAAGGCTCCAGTGCCGTCCTCTCCGGATCCGTACGGGTGACCTCCAGCACGATGATGTGCGGCTACGTCCTGCCCGGCCTGCTCGCCAGGACGCGACTGGTCTTCCCCCAGGTCGCCATCGAGCTGGTGCCCTCGGATTCGGTCGAGAACCTGCTGCTGCGCGAAGCCGACATCGCGGTACGCCTGTTCCGCCCGACCCAACTCGAACTGGTGGCGCGCAAGCTCGGCGAAATCCAGCTGGTCGCCTGCGCCCACCGGAGCTATCTCGCCCGCCGCGGGGCCCCGGAGTCGGCGCAGCAGCTGACCTCCCACGACCTGATCGGCTTCGACCGTTCCGACCTGCTGATTGCGACGGCGCGCCGCATGGGATTTGAACTCGAGCGGGCCGATTTCGTTGTACGAACCGACAGCCAGACCAATATGTGGGAACTGATGAAGGCGGGCCTAGGGATCGGGTTCGGCCAGGAGAACCTGGTGGACCGCACGCCGGGGATGGTCAAGCTGCTGCCCCAGGTACGCCCCCCGCCTCTCGAAGTCTGGCTGGCCGCGCATCGGGAACTCTTCACCAGCCGGCGCGTCCGTGCCATCTACGATCACCTGGGCGAGGGCCTCGTCGGCTACATCGCAGGAAGGCCCGAATGAACATCACCGGCATCGTCACCATCATCGCCCTCGCCGCCGTGGCGATCATCCTGTTCATGGGGCTGTGGAACATGTTCCGCGACGGCAGCCCCAATGTCAGCCAGAAGCTGATGCGGGCCCGGGTCATCGCCCAGGCGGTGGCGCTGGTGGTGATCCTCGGCGCCCTGGCCCTGTTCGGACGGGCCGGCTGAGCCGCGCGGGCACTTGACCCGCGCGCCAAACCGTCGTTTGCCTTTCCGCACAGCACTTGCGGATGTGAGATGGTCAAGCTCAACAGGATCTACACCAAGACCGGCGACAACGGCACGACCGGCCTGGTGCGCGGCCCGCGCCGGATGAAGCACGACCTCAGGGTCGAGGCCTACGGCACGGTGGACGAGGCCAACAGCTTCGTCGGCATGGCGCGGCTCAACACCGCCTCCATGCCCAAGCTCGACCGGGTGCTGGCGCGCATCCAGAACGACCTGTTCGACGTCGGATCCGATCTGGCCACACCGGGCCCCGATCCGGACGGGACGACGCCGTCCCTGCGGGCGACGGCGCAGCAGGCCAAATGGGTCGAGGAGCAGATCGACTACTTCAACGCCGGCCTCAGGCCGCTGACCAGCTTCGTGCTGCCCGGCGGCACACCGCTGGCGGTCGCCCTGCACCTCGCCCGCACGGTGACGCGGCGTGCCGAGCGGCAGGTCGTGGCGCTGATGGCCAAGGAACCCGACGTCAACAGCGCCGCGCTCATCTATCTCAACCGGCTGTCCGACCTGCTCTTCGTCCTCGCCCGGGTCGCCAATGCCAATGGCGAAACCGACGTCCTGTGGACCCCCGGAAAATACTCGAGCGAGACGACACGCTGAACTTGCATCGCATCCGAGGGATCGGCGGCACACTTCGTTTACCCGCCGGCAATAACCTCGCGGGATGGACACCGACATCACATCGCAGTTGCTTGCCGCGCGCTCGACGAGCACGCAGCACTCTGCGACGATCGCGGTGATCCGGAAAAATCACGAAATGGACATGGCGCTGCTGCAGGCGGTTGATGAACTGAGCCGCGCCGCACCGCCGCCCGGCCAGGGCCTCAAGGTCGACAAGCTCGCCTGAGGACCGGCCATGGCACTCGCGAAGACGACTGCCATCTCCAGCATCCAGCGCATGGCGGCCCGCGAGACGGGCAACCTGGCCCTCGCCAATGTGCTGGTCGCCAAGAAGCTGGGCGAACTCGATCGCCAACTGACCCAGCAGCGGGCCGCGCCCGACGCCCCGCCGCAATC
>NZ_JAYRYM010000424.1:0-1910 GCF_041917035.1 Devosia sp.
CCTGGCTGTCGCGCCAGCTGCACCGGTTGCTGCGCCGCTTCTGGGCCTTCGAGGCCCGGTTCCTCAGGCATTTCGATGCCGCCTCGGTGGTCTGCCACTACCAGCCCATCCTCGATCTGAGGACCGATCGTGTCACGGCCTGCGAGGTGCTGGTGCGATGGCGGGACGTCGACGATCGCATCGTCATGCCCGACCAGTTCCTGCCGGTGGTGGAGGCGCGGGGTCTGACCATGGACCTGACGCGCTACCTGGTGGCACGGGCCCGGGCCGATCTCGATCGCCTGCCGCCCGGCATCGCGCTGCAGGTCAACTTCAACATCTTCCCGCGCGATCTCGATGCCGACCGCCTGATCCCGCTGTTTGCCCCGCTCCTGGGCGAACGCTTCAGGGTGGTGATCGAGATCGTCGAGACCGACACGCTGGATATCGCCGCGGCCGGTCGCCACATCGAGCGGCTCCGCGCCGCCGGAATCGGCACCTATCTCGACGATTTCGGCTCCGGCTTCTCCAACATCAATCACCTCGGGGCGCTGCCGCTCGACGGCGTCAAGCTCGACCGCCAGTTCGCCATGGCGTCCGATGCCAGCCTCACCGGGCAACTGCTGGTCAACGCCCTGGCGATGATCCACGATTCGGGACGAGTGACCGTCGTCGAAGGGGTGGAGACGGCCGGTCGTCTCGCCATGCTGCGCGCAACCGGCATGGTCGATTTCATCCAGGGCTACCTGGTCTCCCGGCCGCTCGATATCGAGCGCTTCGCCGGCTTCCTCGCCGAGACCGACCTCGCCGGCGGCAGCCGGCGTCTCGCCGCCTGACGGCCGTCCTCGCGGTGCCCCTCAGGCCCGCGCGAGCGCTTCCTTCCAGCAGGCGCGGGCCCTGTCGGCGAGTTCGAGCGACTCCGCCCAGCGGTCGCTGAGGTCGGCGCCGTCCGCGCCCGAAATCGCGTAGGGCTGCGGGCCCAGTTCGCACATGTAGCAGAGCCTATCGTCCTGGCCGGCACGCTTCATCCAGCTGGCAAATCCATAGGTCCACCAGGTCTCGAACTGCCGGATCCAAGGCGCATGCTGCGCAAAGCCGAGCGGCACCTGTACCTGTTCGCTGCTGGCGACCCGCCCGTGATAGGCCCAGCAGCGATCGAGGATCGCCCGGATCTGGGCGTCGACCTCGGCGCTCGCCGGCACCGCGATCTCCCGACCCACCACATAGTGCGACAGGTCGGCGAGGAGCTTCATCTCCGGCACCGCCGTCAGCAGGTCGAGCGTGAACAGCAGGTCGTTCGTCATCCTGTCCCGGTGCGTCTCGACATAGACCGGAAAGTCCACCTGCTCGGCCAGCCGGACCCAGCCTTCGGCGACGCGCGCCGCTTCGTCGAGCCGGCGCGGCCTGAGGTTGGGCTGGATGTTGATGTGGGTGACGCCGAACGCGGTCCCCCACTCGAGCGCCGGCTTGAGGCCATCCACGTCGGTGGGGAAACACAGGCCCTCGACCACCAGACCCGCCGATCGGGCGAGGCTGGTGGTACGGCAGGCCTCCTCGCGATCGATGTACAGGCAGCCCAGCCCGTCGAAGCCGGCCGCGGCGATCATCTCGATATTGGTTTCGAGCGGCCGCTCCGCCGGCGCCCCCTTGAGACCCGACATTGTCCACAGCGATTGCAGTACGAGCAGTTCCGGCACCTTGTCCCCCCCGGCGTCGGTCGTCACGTCACGCGACCGCCACGTCCTTGTCGGGACTTCCTCGCCGTCTGGCAAGCCCCCGTCCGGCCGCCATGCGTCGCCTCGTCCTGCCCAACTGGGGAGCTTTCCGAGTTAGGCGTGGCACGGCAGCATCGCACCAGTCGTTGACCGAGGCTTTCTTCGCCATGTCCATCACAGCGTCCCTTGCGCCCCTCGCTGCCGTCTCCGATGCCC
>NZ_JAYRYM010000425.1:0-1907 GCF_041917035.1 Devosia sp.
CTGGATCGGCTTCGGCCTTGCGGTCATCACCGGATCGCTGCTGTTCCTGCCCAATGCCAGCAACATCGCGGTCAACATCAACTTCCAGCTCAAGATGGGATTGCTGATGCTCGCCGGCATCAACATGTTCGTCTTCGAGTTCATCTCGGCCCGCAATGTCGCGACCTGGGACACCACCCTGCCGCCGCCCAATTCGGCGCGCATCGCCGGGCTGCTCTCGCTCGGGCTGTGGACCGCCGTGCTCGTCTTCGGCCGGTTGATCGGCTTCACGCCGGTGGCCGGAGACCCGTTCGCCTCCCTGTAGCTCCTCCCCGACGCTGCAGACGGACCGCCCGGCTCCCGCGAGCCGGGCGGCTTCCTTCATCCCGTCTTGCGCCGCAGGCGCACGACCACCTCGACCCGGTCGATCTCGTAGCCCTCGGGCACGCCGGGCAGGCCCGACACCGACAGGCAGTCGGCCGGGATGTCGACGATCCGCGGCTCGTCGGCGAGGTAGAAGTGGTGGTGCCGCGACGTATCGGTATCGAACACGCTGCGCATGCCCTCGAAGGCCAGTTCGCGCACCAGCCCGGCCGCCTGGAACTGCCGCAGCGTGTTGTACACCGTCGCCAGCGACGGGGCCCGGCCGGACCGGGACGCTTCCGCGAACAGCTGTTCGGCCGTGACGTGTCGGTCGCGACCCAGCAGGCGGTCGGCGAGGTCCAGCCGCTGGCGCGTTGGCCTGAGGCCGGACATGCGCAGGATCGCGGTGAGGCAGGCGCGACGCGCCGTTTGCGGCCCGGACGGGCCGACCGACGATGGCGGCGAATGGGTGTGCACGGTGCGCTCCTTTCGTTGCCGAGAGGATAGTTCGCCCCTGCCGCACGAACCTGCCCAAAGCCGCCATTGTTCTGCACGATGAGCGGCGCCGGGGCGCACTGCGGAAGTCTACGTTGCGGCGCGCCGCCGACACGGTAGAACTGTTGCCCGTTCGGCCCCGTTGCGGAGAGGCAGCATGCACACAGCGCTATCGACGCGACCCTTCGGCGTTGCGGAGACACACGGCGTCCTGACGCTCGCCAGTGCCGACGTGACGGCCAGCAGCGAGGGCCTCAACTGGCGCTCGCTCTTCGTGTCGTCGCAGACCGAGACGCCGTTCAGCGGCAGCTTCACCGCCAGGGACCTGCTGTTCGTGCTGTTCCGTGCCCCGGCCGAAGGACGGCGCCTCGCCGATCGCAGCCGGATACACGCGCCTGCCGGCTCGGTGCGCGTCGTCCCCTCGGAGGCGCCGATGGACGTCGATCTCGTCACGCCCACCGACACGGTGCACCTCTATGTGCGGCGAACCGTCTGGGAGGAGGTCGCCATGGACATGACCGACGGCGATGCGGCCGGCATCATGCCAGCGGCGGGCTGGATCAACGCGGAGCCCCTGCTGTTCGCGCTCGCCGATGCGGCACTGGCCGCCGCCGAGGCCGGTTGCACCGATCCGTCCTTTTCCGATCATCTCGCCCGCTCCATCGCATCGCATGTGCTGGCGACGCACGTGGGACTGCGCTTCAAGCCCCGCCGAACCGCATCCGGCGGCCGCGCCCTGTCGCGCGAGGTGGCGCGCGCCGTCGACTTCATCGAGGCCAATGCCGATCGCTCGATCGGCCTGCAGGACATTGCCGATGCCGCGATCCGCAGCCCGAGCCACCTGGCGCGCACCTTCGCCAGCGAGGTGGGCATGCCGCCCCATCGCTACCTGATCGGCGTGCGCATCCGGCGGGCCCGCCAGCTGCTGGCGCGGACCGATGCGCCGATTGCGCAGATCGCCTTCGAGTGCGGCTTCACCCACCAGGAGCACCTGACGCGGCTGTTCCGCAAGCACTTCGACACCACCCCGGCCGCGTTCCGCCGCGCCCTGCGCGACTGATTCAGGCCAG
>NZ_JAYRYM010000426.1:0-1890 GCF_041917035.1 Devosia sp.
TCCGCCTCGAGCCTGCGCTCTGCCGCAAGGTTGCGCCAGGGCGCCAGCAGCGGCCAGTGTTCGCCGAAGCGATGATTGAGGGTCCGCGCCGGCCCGAGCAGCAGGTGCCGGACCCGGCCCAGCAGCCCGCGCGAGGCGATCAGGTCGCGCCGGTGGCCGAGCGTGACGAGATCGGCGCCATCGACGGCGGGGGTCCGGTCCATCGGCAGCGCCGCCCGCGGATCGGCGGCCTGCCGGGCGAGCGCCACCGGCGGCGCGAACTGCTCGTCGAGGGCCAGCGCCACTTCGCCGTGCCGACCGGCGATATGCAACCCGGCCGCAAGCAGCGCCGACAGCACGGTGTCGCCGGCGAACGCGGGGATCGCCCGGCCGTTGAGCCGGAAGCGGATCGGCCGCTGGCGGTCGATCTCGCGACCGGCAAAGCCATGCGGGGCATCGGCCGCAAGCCGGAAGCCGGGCTCGGTCATCTCGGGTCCGCCACGTAGTCGGCCGCATCGAGGCGCTGGTTGCCGCGACCCGGGCCGCGCGGGGCGAACCAGGCCGCCTCGTCCGCCGGGGCGTTGCCGACCAGCAGCCGTGCGATGGCGGGGGCAAGAAAGGCACCGGTCATCCCCAGGCCGGCGACGAGCATCGCCTTGTGTCCCCGGCCCGGCCCGACGAACGGCGCCGCATCCTGCGTCAGCAGTCGCGCCAGCGGTGCCTCGCCGGCCCGCCTGAGCGGCAGCATGCGCGGCACCGAGGCGGCGAGCCGTGCCGACGCGGTCGCCGGATCGCCTTCGAGCACAGCCGCGATGGCGCCGGACGGTTCCCTGCCCACCATCACGCCGCGATCGAGCAGGACCGTCGGCGGCAGCGTGGCGGGGCGGGCCGGCTGGGCAAGCATCGCCACCGCGGCAGCGGGCACCAGCGAGCGGTCACGCGCCTCCGGCGGCAGCAGGGTGAGGATGGCCGCATCGTCGGCGAGCACCGTTGCGGCCGCCTCGACCGGTCTGCCATCGGTCCCGATGGTGCAACTGCCATCCTTGCGCAGCGTCAGGGTGGTCGACAGCCGGTCGAGGCGGCGAACGCCGTGCCGGTCGAGAAAGCTCTCCATCGCCGGTCCGAAGCGCTCCGGCGCAATCAGGCTGACTCCGCGGATGCGGCAGGTGGCGGTGCCCGACGCAGCGGCTCGATCGGCGACCGTTTCGGCGGCGATATCGAGCAGGCGGGCGAGATGACGGAAGTGGCCCAGCGCCGCCTGGCTGGCCGGCGTCTCGGCGATGAACAGCGGATCGACCCGATCGACCAGCGATCGTCCGGCCCGGCCGAGAAGCGCCAGGGTCTCGGCGCCGCAGCGGCGCAGCAGCAGCAGAGTCTCGGGCCGGGTCAGCGGCGCCATCGACAGATCGAAGCTGCGCCGCATGGCGAAAGGCGAATAGGGATCGGTCACCAGCGCGACGCGGCGTCCATGCTCGGTCGCGAGCAGCGCGGCAAGAAGCGCCGCGAGGGGATTGGAGCCGATGACGAGATGATCGCAGGCGGAGGACATGCTAGAGCGGGTATCGCGGCAGCCGGGCTGCGGCAATGCGTCCCCCACACTTTGATGTGTGCAGATGCATATTCTGCCCGAATGCCACTATAGATCGGCCGCGTTTCGTTGCTCCCGCGTCTGGCAGTCTGCTGCACATGCTGTTCTGGTCACTTGCCCTGGTCGTCACGCTGATCGCCTGCGCCGCGCTCTATTATGCGGGCGCCGGACGGAGGGTCAACGCGACCGGGGATGCCCCCGACACCCCCGAGATCGCGCATTTGCGGCAGCAGCTGCGTGACATCGACGCCGACGCCGCATCGGGCCGGATCGCCCCCGCCGAGGCGATTGCCGCGCGAGGCGAACTGGCCCGCGAACTGCTC
>NZ_JAYRYM010000427.1:0-1876 GCF_041917035.1 Devosia sp.
TCCAGCGCATGGCGGCCCGCGAGACGGGCAACCTGGCCCTCGCCAATGTGCTGGTCGCCAAGAAGCTGGGCGAACTCGATCGCCAACTGACCCAGCAGCGGGCCGCGCCCGACGCCCCGCCGCAATCTCCGGTGATCTCGGGCCGGGAGATGGCCGAGGCCGTGGCAACCCTCGAACGGCGATGGGGCCTGGCGTTGCATGTCGGCCGGCTCGTCGACCGCACGGCCTGAGGGCCCGATCCCTGAACCGAGGCTGAACCGATCGGACGAATGCATCGCCCCGGCGCGAATTTCGCCGTTTCCCCGTCGCTTTCGACGCCCTAAGAGGTCGACCGCTTTCGCGGGGGGTACGCGAGAGGATTTTCAGATGACCGATACGACCGGCTACGACAGCATGCGCCGCGGCGAACTCTACCGCGGCCCCGACTGGCACCTGATCGAGATGCAGATGCAGGCGCGCCAGAAGCTCGATGCGCTCAATGCCACGCCCGGGCACGAATTCGCCCGCCGCGACGCCATGCTGCGCGAGCAGTTGGGCAGCTTCGGGCAGGCCTTCGTACTTTCTCCCATCACCTGGGAATATGGCAAGCACATCCACCTGGGCGACGGGGTGTTCGTCAACTTCGACTGTGTGTTCCTCGATGGCGCCGATGTGCGCATCGGCGACGGCACGGCCATTGCCCCACGGGTGCAGTTCCTCACCGCCGGCCATCCGGTAAGGGCGTCGGAGCGGCTCACCTACGATAGCTCGACCGGCCAGGCCAATGGCGCCTGGTGCATCAACAAGCCGATCACCGTCGGCCGGAACTGCTGGATCGGCGCCGGCACGATCATCCTCGGCGGCGTCACCATCGGCGACAACACCACCATCGGCGCCGGCAGCGTGGTGACCCGCGACATCCCCTCCGACGTGGTGGCGGCCGGCAACCCGTGCCGGATCATCCGGCGGCTCGACGAGGCGCGGGCCCCCGGCCCGGCGCTGAAGCGCCGCGCCGCCTGACCTAGCGGCGCAGGAACGCCTCGACCTCGGGGCGATCCGGCGCGCCGAGCCGGCCGCCGAAGCGGGTGCACTTGATGGCCGCCGCCGCCGAGGCGAAGGCGATGGTCTCCGCCATCGGCCGGCCCTCGGCGAGGAGCAGCGCGAAGGCGGCGTGGAAGACGTCGCCGGCCGCCAGCGTGTCCACAGCATCGATCCGTGGGGCCGGGCTGTGCCGGATGGTGCCGGCCTCGCTCCACCAGCAGCCCAGGGCACCGGCGGTGACCGCCACGAAACCGTGGTGGCGGGCAACGAGCGCGGCCGCCGCGGCCGCCGGCTCGGCCTCGCCGGTCAGGAGCCGCGCCGCCCCTTCGGACGCGACGACGTGACTGGCCAGCGGCAGCAGGTCCTCGAGCACCTCGCGCGCCGCCAGGTCGGCATCGAGGATGGCCGGCAGGTGGGCCCGCCGCGCCGCCAGCAGCGCCAGATGCGCCGCCGCCGGCCAGCGCACGTCGACCATCACGGCGTCGAAGCCCTCGACATCCGGCACGAAATCGGGCGGCGCGGTGATCGAGGGATCGTAGCGCGGCACGATGATGGTGGCGCCCTTGAGATCCATCAGGATGGTCGAAAAGCCCGAGCGCGCCCCGGCGACTCGCCGGACCCGGGAGCAGTCGACCCCCTCGCCCGAGATCTGCTCGACGAGCCGATCGCCCGTCGCATCATCGCCGGCCGAGGCCCACAGCGCGACCTCGCCGCCGAGCCGGGCGATGGTCGCCGCCTGCGCCGCGGCCATGCCCTCGGCCACCTCCACCGCGTCGAGCGGGATGACCTTTCCGCTCCCCTCCGGCAGCCGCTCGAGCCGGAAGATGGTATCCATGGTGATGGCGCCGACGCAGAG
>NZ_JAYRYM010000428.1:0-1868 GCF_041917035.1 Devosia sp.
AAGGACACGGCCTGGACCGCCCGGATGTCGCGGCCCCCGACCTGGAAGGTGACGGAGAGGTCTCTGACCGAGATCATGCGAGCCACTCCGGATCGCGCACGACGGTCGCCAGTTCGGTCCGCCGCACGTCGAGCGAGGGCGTCGCCGCGACGAGGGCGCGGGTATAGGGATGGCGGGCATTGCCGAGGTCGCGCGCCGCGCATTCCTCGACGATCTTACCGCCATACATGATCAGCACGCGGTCGCAGAAGCTCGAGACCATGGTCAGGTTGTGGCTGATCATGATCAGGCCCATGCCGCGCTTGCGCACCAGGTCGTCGAGAATGCGCAGCACCTCGTTTTGCACGGTGACGTCGAGCGCGGAAGTGGGCTCGTCGGCGATCAGCAGGTCGGGTTCGGCGATCAGCATCATGGCGATCATCACCCGCTGGCCCATGCCGCCCGAGAGCTGGTGGGGGTGGAGATCGTGGACCAGTTCGGGATCGCGGATCTGCACCGCCTCGAGCATGGCGAGGGTGCGCCGGCGCGCGTCGCGGCGGTCGGAGCCGAGGTGCAGCCGGCAGGTCTCGCCGATCTGCTGGCCGACGGTGCGGACCGGATTGAGCGAGTATTTGGGGTCCTGCATCACCATCGACATGCGCCGGCCGCGCAGGTGCTGCCAGTCGTGCTCGCTGCAGGCCAGCAGGTTCCTGCCGGCATAGGACATGGTCCTCGCGCTGACGTTGGCCGAGTGCGGCAGCAGCCCGAGCAGGGCGCGCCCCATGGTGGTCTTGCCCGAGCCGGATTCGCCGACCACGCCGAGCCGCTCGCGCCCGAGCGTGAAGGAGGCATTGCGGACGGCGCGCGTCGCCCCGGTGCGCCCCGGGAACGTCACGTCCAGATTGTCGACGGTGAGCAGCGGATCGGTCATCGGGATTTCGGGTCGAACACGTCGCGCAGCCCGTCGCCGAGGAGGTTGAAGCCGAGGCTGACGATGAAGATGGCGAGGCCGGGGATGGTCGCCACCCACCACTGGTCGAGGATCACGTCGCGGCCGGACGAGACCATGGCGCCCCATTCGGCGGTGGGGGGCTGGGCGCCGAGGCCGAGAAAGCCGAGGCCGGCGGCGGTGAGGATGATGCCCGCCATGTCGAGGGTCAGCCGCACGATGACCGAGGAGAGGCAGAGCGGCACCACGTGTCGGAACAGGATGCGCCAGGTCGAGGCGCCCTGCAGCACGACCGACTGGATGAAATCGCTGCGGGCGATGGCGAGCGTCTCGGAGCGGGCGATGCGGGCATAGGCCGGCCAGGAGGTCAGCGAGATGGCGATCACCGCGTTCTCGATGCCGGGCCCCAGCGCCGCGGCGAAGGCGAGCGCGAGGACGAGGCGCGGAAAGGCGAGGAAGATGTCGGTAATGCGCATCAGCACCGCGTCGACCCAGCCGCCGAAATAGCCGGCGACGGTGCCGACGGCGAGCCCGATCGGCACCACCACCACCGAGACGAGGACGACGATGGTCAGCGTCACGCGGGCGCCGAAGAGGGTGCGGGCATAGATGTCGCGGCCCAGTTCGTCGGTGCCGAACCAGTGCTCGGGCGACGGTGCCGCGAGGCGCTGCGCGAGGTCCTGCGACAGCGGCGAACGGCCCATGGCGAACCACGGGGCGAAGACCGCCATCGCCACCAGCAGCGCGACGATGAACAGGCCGGCGAGGGCCGTGGGATTGGCGAAGATGGCCCGCACGCCGCGGTAGAAGCTGCCCAGCACGGCCTGGCGCCGCGACGCCGGCGCCTCGCTCATCAGCCATTGTCCCAGCGGGGTGCTCATGTCGACCTCAGCCGGGGATCGAACAGCTTGTAGAGCAGGTCGGAGACGAGGTTGACGGT
>NZ_JAYRYM010000429.1:0-1839 GCF_041917035.1 Devosia sp.
ACAGCGACTGCACATCCCGCACGACGAGGCGCAGCACCGGCAGCAGATCGTGCGAGCGGGCCGAGCGGGCGAACCCGGCCTCGAGGCGCGCCCGCTGCAGCAGCTTTTCGGACAGTTGCGAAAGGTGGCGCAGCGCCTTCTCGATCTCCCGCAGCCGCGCCGTGTCCCGGCCGTCCCCCAATTCGATGGCGAGGCGCTGCACCTGCGCCAGGGCCCCGGCGATCGGCGTGCGCAACTCGTGCGCACTGCTCGCCGCGAAGGCCCGCTCGGCATCGAGCGCGGCCCGCAGGCGTTCGATCAATTCGCCGATGGCCTCGGCGATCGGGGCAAGCTCGACCGGCTGATCCGTTGTGTCGATCGGGGCGAGGTTCGAGCGGTCCCGGCTGGCCACGTCGCGACGGAGCCGCTCGACCGGCCGCATGGCGAGACGCACCGCGTACCAGATGCCGGCCGCGATCAGCGGCAGCAGGGCCGCCAGCGGCCACAGCAGGCCGCCAATGCTCTCGGCCAGCGCCTCGGCGCGATGCTCGGTACGTTCGAACACGACGATGCGGAAGCTGCTGCGCCGATCGGTCAGGGCGAAGGCGCGCCGACCGTCGATGTCGGAAAACCCCTCGACGACGGCCGCGGCGAGAATTTCGTCCGGCACGTCGTTGCCGCGGACGACGACGGCACCGTTGGCCCGCAGCACCGCATAGGAGAAGAACGCGTCCTCGGAGTCCTCGCCGCCGACGCGCAGTTCCTCGTCGTGTTCCTCCGGCTCGCGCAGCCGGTGCACGGCCAGCGGCAGCAGGCGAAAGGCGCTCTGTTCGAGTGACTGGTCGAACGCCTGGCCGAGTTCGCGATAGACCACGTATCCCGAGATGGCCGCGGCCCCCAGCCAGAGGATCGCCGTCATCAGCGAGAGCCCGATGGCCAGCCGCCAGGCGATGGATGACCGCCTCATTTCCCGCTGGCCACCTGGTAGCCCATGCCGCGGGCGGTCGTGACGAAATCGCGCCCGAGCTTCTTGCGCAGCCGGCTCACATAGACCTCCACGGCGTTGCTCTCGATCTCGGCACCGAACTGATAGAGCGAGTCCTCGATCTCGGCCTTAGTGACGATCGCGCCGCGGTGGCGCAGCAGGCGCTCGAGCACGGCCCATTCGCGCGCGGTGAGCGGCACCGGCTCGCCGGCGATCGCGACCGTGCGACGCCCCAGATCCACCGTGACGCCATTGACCTCGACGCCGGGGAGCGGGCTCGCCGCGTAGCGCCGGGCGACCGCGGCAATGCGGGCGGTAAGCTCGCTGAGATCGAACGGCTTCACCAGGTAGTCGTCGGCGCCGGAGTTGAGGCCCTCGATGCGAATCGCCACCTGGTCCTGCGCGGTCGTGATGATCACCGGGACCGCATTGCCCGCGGCGCGCAGCTGGCGCAGCAGGTCGAGACCGCGGCCGTCGGGCAGGTTGAGGTCGAGCAGGACCAGCTCATAGGCAACCGCGTCGAGGGCGAGCCGCGCATCGTCCAGCCGCTGCATCCAGTCGGCACTGTGTCCGGTCGAGTTGATGTGATCCCGGATCGCCGCGCCAAGCACATGGTCGTCCTCGATCAGCAGCACGCGCACCTTGGCCCCCGTTTCCGCCATTGTCATGCCGCCGATTGCTGACGGCAGCCTGAAGGCGCGCCGTTCCCGGCTTCAGTGTGCTGTCAGCTTCATGGCGTCTGCTGCCGGCAACGACGATGAACCAAGGTATATCAGAAATGCGCCAGCTCACCGCCCTGCTTCTCGTGGGAACGGCCCTCTTCATTCCGGGCGTCGCCTTCGGCAAGGATATCACGGTCAGCATCGACCTGACTC
>NZ_JAYRYM010000430.1:0-1833 GCF_041917035.1 Devosia sp.
CCTTATCCCAAAGCCGTTCAGGTTTGCCAAGGGCGGGCCGCTGGGGCAGGATTGCTGGCAACAACGGTGGCCGGGTAGGCCACTCAGAAAACGAACGGGAGAAGAAGATGGCAGGCGTGCCGATGGACCAGCGTGAGGGCTGGATCTGGTTCGATGGCGAAATGGTCCCCTGGAAGGACGCCAAGATCCACGTGCTGACGCACGGGCTGCACTATGCCAGCTGCGTGTTCGAGGGCGAGCGGGCCTATGGTGGCGAGATCTTCAAGTCGCGCCAGCACACGGAGCGGCTGATCCAGTCGGGCCGGACGCTGGACTTCACAATTCCCTATTCGGTCGACGAGATCGAGGCCGCCAAGCGCCTGGTGCTCGAAAAGAACGGGCTGGTTGACGCCTATGTTCGTCCGGTTGCCTGGCGCGGCTCGGAGGAACTGTCGGTTCCCGGCCGCAACAACAAGGTGCACCTCGCCATCGCCTCCTGGGTCTGGCCGAGCTATTTCTCGGTCGAGGAGAAGCTCAAGGGCATCCGGCTCGAATGGAGCCGCTGGAAACGCCCGAGCCCGGAGACGATTCCGTGCACCGCCAAGGCCGCTGGCCTCTACATGATCTGCACGCTCAGCAAGGATGCGGCCATGGCGAATGGCTTCGCCGACGCGCTGATGCTCGACTATCGCGGGCTTGTGGCCGAGGCGACCGGCGCCAATGTGTTCTTCGTCAAGGGGACCGAGATCCATACGCCGCTGCCCGATTGCTTCCTCAACGGCATCACCCGGCAGACCCTGGTGCAGCTGGCGCGCGAGAACGGCTACAACGTCGTGGAGCGGCACATGAAGCCGGAGGAGCTCTCGGGGTTCGACGAGTGCTTCCTCACCGGTACCGCGGCGGAAGTGACGCCGGTGAGCCAGATCGGTGAATTCAGCTTCAAGCCGGGCAAGGCCTGCACGACACTCATCAACGCCTATACCGAAGCAGTGACCCCCAAGAAGGCTGCCGCTGAGTAGTCGGTCGAGCTGACAGCCCAAGCGGGCCCCGCCCTCGAGGCGGGGCTACGTGCTTACCGGCGGTTGTCGCCGTCTGCGGTGCGACGCAGACTGCTGCCAATGGCAGAAGGTGCGGGAGGGGGCGTGTCCGGCGCATTCTTGGCGGGATTGCGCAGGAGGGCGGCCGCTGTCGTTTGCCTGATTGCCGTGTCGTGTCCGGCGTTGGCGGAAGTGACGTCGAGCGTTGAGAACCGGACCCACCCGGTACCCGGCGCGACGGCCCGCGCGGTGGTCCGGCATATGCTGCGGCATCCGTTTCCAGGCGACCATGGCGCTGCGTTCGCCAATATCCGCCCGCACTATCGCCTGACCCTCGATGTCGGTGACAGCGGCAGGCTCTGCCGTGTCAAGGACGTCGGCGTGAGCATTCGCTTCGTTGTGACCCTGCCGGTCGCCGCCGATCGGGCGCGCATGACCGGCGGGGTGCGCGCAGCGTGGGACGAGTTCGCCGGTTTCGCCCGGCGGCACGAGGAGACGCACAAGCAGTCCTACCTCTCCTGCTCTCGCGCCTTCGTCTCCCGGGCTCGCACAGCGACCGCGACGACGTGCAGCGGGCTGCGGTCCGAGGTCAGGAAGATGTTCGACGAGGCCCGGCGCAGTTGCGAGGCGCGGCAGGTCCCGTTCGATCGGCAGCAGTCGCTTTCCGTGCGCCGCCTCAGGCTGTTCGACATGGCCGGCTACTAGGGGGCCGGCGCAGGCGCTTTGACCTCGCGCACGTTGACATGGCGCACGTTGACCTGGCGTGGCCGTTCCGTGAGCCGGAGTACCATGCCTCACGAACCGAGATGGAGCCGAG
>NZ_JAYRYM010000431.1:0-1830 GCF_041917035.1 Devosia sp.
AGGAACTCCGTCTCGCTGCCCATTCGGTAGCTGCGAACGGTGCGGTTCGGCCCGATCGCCTCGTCGAAGCGGAAGCCGGCGTCGAATACGGTTCGGCGCACCGCCATGTTGCCGCCGTAGATCTCGCCCGGCTCGGTCGGTCCCTCCGGCAGGTCCCTCGCGCCGAACATCCGCGCATGGTACCGCCGATCCCTGAGCAGCCAGCGGGGCGGCGGCACATCGAATTCGGGGACAATGCGGCCGCCCAGGAGGGCGTATTCGGTACCCTCTACCAGATAGCGGCTCCAGGCCTGCAGAAACTGGCCATCGACCAGAACGTCATCGTCCACCATGACGATGAGCTCGCCATCGCAGGCTGCCAGCCCGGCGTTCAGGGCGGCGTTCTTCCCGGGGGTAGGCTGTGAGACGATGCGGAGCGGCAGTCTCGCCGCATAGGCGCTGAGAATGGCGCCGGTGCCGTCCGTGCTGCCGTTGTCCACGACCACCATCTGCCATGGCGTGGCCGGCGACTCGGCGGCTGCAATGGACGCAAGGGTTCCCCCGAGCACGGCTTCGCCGTTGCGCGTGGCGGCAAGCAGGGTAAGCCTGGGGGCTGTCACCGGGCGAGACCACGCCGGCCTGTCAGGGTGGCGCTACTTGGGGATCCTTGGCAAGTCGGGGGCATCTCGATCATCCGCGACGGCTCCTTCCACCTCTCAAGAGCTGCTTCATCGCGACGCGCCAGCCCCGACGCTCCGGTTGCGACCGGGGGACGGCACCGAACCATGGCTGCCGCAACCTAGCTCGTGCCACGATGTCGTCGGTGATGTCGAGACGGTTGACGAGGTCGGGGGCAAGCGGACCCACCGGTCTGGTACCATCGACCAGCATGCAGGTCCCGGGCAGGCGGGTGAGGACTTCCGGAGGCGGCGTGACAAGACCGAAAGGGACGGCATAGCTCGTGATGCGCTGGCTGGTGGCGTCCTCCAGCCAGCGTTGCGCCATTGAGATATCGTTCCAGAGTTGATCGGGCGACATTGCCGCAATGTCGGTGTGCGACCATCCGTGATTGCCGATCTGGACGCCTGCCGACGTCAGCCGCGACAGGGTCTGAGGGTCGATCGCGCGCACGCCGGCCGGTACATCGGGCCAGTCGAGGTCCCATCGCTCCAGGAAGGCGCGCATCGCCCCATCGAGCGCCGGCCCATCGAGGGCCGCTATCTGTGCACGCGTCTCCTGCCTGAGCTGGAGGAAATGCGGCGACCTCCAGCTGGCCCGTGGATCAGTCTTCCGCGCACGTTCCACCAGCCGGTCGATAGCGATGCCGAGGATCGTGAAGAAGTACGGGGTCTGCGCGATGATCTGGTGGGGATTGAGGAACAGGGTGACATCGTGGCCTCGTCCCCTGGCAAGCAGGGCGGCTTCCGCGGCGGCCATGGTGGAGTCGTCGATCGTCAGCGCGATGTCGTCGGGGCCGCAGGATTCCGCCGGGACATACCTGCTGGTCAGCCTGTCGAGAAAGCCGCTGAACGCCACGGTCGGCACGTAGAGCCGATCCAGCCTGCTGTCGACGCTCCAGTCGGCCAGGACTCCGTGAAAGACGTGGATCGGCAACCGCTTCGTTTCCTGCTGGCGGCCCAATCTCGGCCGTGACGACGGCTAAGGACGGAACAGTTTTTCGGAAAATGCAAGCAAAACAAGGCGGATGCCGGTCGCTGCCGGGCCGGCCGGGGGAGAGCCCCGGGATCCGGCGCCCCCGTTGAGCATTCTGCGGGATCGCCCAGACGCGACGGCCGCGGACGCAGACGTCGTGCCGGTTCCCGGGCTAGAACAGGAAATCCTCGACGCCCT
>NZ_JAYRYM010000432.1:0-1821 GCF_041917035.1 Devosia sp.
ACCACCTTGTAGCAGTTGATCCACACCATGCCGGCGCGGATGTCGCGGGCCATCTTGTGGGCGCGCGTCAGGTTGTTGGTCCACAGACCCGAGCCGAGGCCATATTGCACGCCATTGGCGATGGCGAGGGCCTCCTCGTCCTCCTCGAAGGTGGTGACGGTGACGAACGGGCCGAACACCTCCTCCTGGCTGACCCGGTCGGTCGGCTTGGCGAGGACGATGGTCGGCTCGACGAAGTAGCCGTTGGCGAGGTCGTCCCGGTCGGGCCGCTTGCCGCCGGTGACGATCTCGCCGCCTTCGTCCTTGGCCACCTGCGAGAAGTGCAGCACGCGTTCCTGGTGCTGGCGCGAGGTCAGTGGCCCCATCTCGGTGGCGGGATCGAGCGGATCGCCCAGCCGGATCGACTTGGCGAAGCGGGTGAAGCCGTCGATGAATTCGTCGGCGATCGACTTGTGCAGGATGAGCCGCGACCCGGCGATGCAGGCCTGGCCCTGGTTGTGGAAGATGGCGAAGGCGGAGCCGCCGATGGCGGCGCGGATATTGGCATCGCCGAACACGATGTTCGGACCCTTGCCGCCCAGTTCCAGCTGCACCTTCTTGAGATTGCCCGCCGAGGCCGTAACGATGCGGCGGCCGGTGGCGGTCGAGCCGGTGAAGGCGATCTTGCCGATCTCGGGGTGTTCGGCGATGCGGGCGCCGGCGGTCTGGCCGTAGCCGGGCACGACGTTGACCACGCCCGCCGGGAAGCCGACCTCGCGCATCAGTTCGGCCACCCGCAGCGTCGAGAGCGGGGTCAGTTCGCTCGGCTTGATGACGATGGCATTGCCGGCGGCCAGCGCTGGGGCCATCTTCCAGCTGGTGAACATCAGCGGGAAGTTCCACGGCACGATCTGGCCGACGACGCCCACCGGCTCGCGCTGCACATAGTTGATGAAGCCGGGGTAGACCGGCGGCACGAAGCCTTCGAACTTGTCGGCCATGCCGCCGAAATAGCGGAAGCACCGCGAGGTGCGCGGCACGTCGAGCTTGCGCGCGTCGCGCACCGGATGGCCGGTGTCGAGCGCCTCGAGTACGATCAGTTCCTCGGCATGCGCATCGATGGCGTCGGCCAGCTTGAGCAGCAGGTTGCCGCGCTCGGCCGCATCGGCCCGGCCCCAGGCCGGCTGCGCCGCCCTGGCCGCCGCCACGGCGCGATCGACGTCCTCGGCGCGGGCCTCGGCGATCTCGCACAGCACCTCGCCCGAATAGGGATTGAACACCGGAATGGTGCCCCCGGCGAGGCCGTCGACGAACTCGCCGCCGATGAAGAGCTTGGTCTGCACAGTTGATACCCGCGCTGGTTGTAGACAGGAAGCAGCCGGCCCCTTCTCGTGGGAGCAGGGACCGGCCGCAGGGCGGAAGTGGGAGCGACCGCCCGTTCCTAGAACTCGACCGCCACCTGCGGAGCCAGGCCCTGCCGGATCAGTTCCGGCACCTTCGGCGAGCCGTTCTCCCAGACCAGCAGCATCGAGCGCTTCGCCGAGAAGCCCTGGTGACGGATGTCGGCGGGCATGCAGCAGCAATCGCCGGCCTTCATGTTGATCACCGCGCGCGGCCGGCCGGTGAGGCCGTCCTTGACGTTCCAGGTGATCTCGTCGGTGAGCTGGATGAACCACTCGCAGCGGTCATTGCCGTGCTCGACGGGCAGGATGTACTCCTCCGAGGTCGGGCAGAACAGGCTGTCCTTGACCACCGAGCAGACCGACGGATTCCACGTCACGTCCGAGCGCGACAGGTAGGCGAACAGGTTGAACGCCGAGACTTCGTGCTCGAAGCCGGGCT
>NZ_JAYRYM010000433.1:0-1817 GCF_041917035.1 Devosia sp.
CGGCGCCGATCTCGCGGAGAATGACTTGATGCACAAGGGCTTCGAGGGACGACTGGGTGAGCTCGGTCTGTGCGATGACGTTGCCGCTTTGAATGTAGGTTTGCACATCCAGCAAGCCGGCCTTGCTGAGCGCCACGCGCAGTTCGGCCATGGGCACCCGGTTCCTGCCGGTCGGCATCACTCCCCGCAGGAGGATTGCGTATTTATTCATGGCGTTCCGAGACCCGGAAAAGGGGCCGCCGGGAGGTGGCTGTTTTCAATGAGAGCTTGGGGCGGCGGGCGCTTGGTACTCACGATGATGCTCGCAATCCCGGCCGCGGAGGAAAGCATCGATGTCAGGGGCGCCGGGCTGGGCACGGGAGAGGCGCCGGAGCGCTTGCGCCAGCACGATCAGCGCAAGGCGCTTGCCGATGAGCTTCAGGGGTGTTCGGTTGCACGAAGAGCGAGACTTGCCAGGAGCGTCCGCTCATCGATCCGATGAGCGGGGCGGCTGGCGGTTTCTGTTGCTTGCCCTTGCGGGCGACTTACTTCTTGAGCGCCTTGGCGAAGGCGCTGGCGAGGGAGCCGGCCATGGTGGGCTCGCGGTTCTGCTTGGCGACTGCGGCGCGTTGGTTTCCGCGAGGGGCGTCGCGGCGCTCGGCGGCGGGCTTGGCGCCGGCGCCGGCTTGGTCGCCCATGCGCATGGTGAGGGCGATGCGTTTGCGCGGGAGGTCCACTTCGATGACCTTGACCTTCACCACCTGACCGGCTTTGACGATGGTGTGGGGGTCTTTGACGAAGCGGTCGGAGAGGGCCGAGACGTGCACGAGGCCGTCCTGGTGCACGCCGATATCGACGAAGGCGCCGAAGTTGGTGACGTTGGTGACGACGCCTTCGAGGATCATGCCGACCGTCAGATCCTTCAGTTCTTCGACGCCGTCCTTGAAGCTGGCGGTCTTGAACTCGGGGCGCGGGTCGCGGCCGGGCTTGTCGAGTTCCTTGAGGATGTCCTGCACGGTGGGCAGGCCGAAGCGTTCGTCGGTGTAGCGCTCGGGCTTGAGCTGGCCGATGAGTTTGGTGTCGCCCATCACTTCGCGGGCGCCCTTGTCGATGTCGGCGAGGATGCGTTCGACCAGCGGATAGGCTTCGGGGTGAACCGCCGAGGCGTCGAGGGGGTTGCTGCCGTTGGAAATGCGTAAAAAGCCGGCGGCCTGTTCAAAGGTCTTGGGGCCGAGGCGGGAGACGTCGAGCAGGGCGGCGCGGCTGGGGAAGGGGCCGTTGGCGTCGCGATGCGCAACGATGTTGGCGGCGAGGGTGGGGTTGAGGCCGGAGATGCGGGTGAGCAGCGCGGCCGAGGCCATGTTCACATCCACGCCGACGGCGTTGACGCAGTCTTCGACCACCGAATCCAGCGCACGGGCGAGACGGGTTTGGTTCACATCGTGCTGGTATTGGCCGACGCCGATGGATTTGGGATCGATCTTGACCAGTTCGGCCAGCGGGTCTTGCAGGCGGCGGGCGATGGAGACGGCGCCGCGCAGGCTCACGTCGAGGTCGGGGAATTCCTTGGCGGCCAGTTCGGACGCGGAATAGACCGAGGCGCCGGCTTCCGACACCACGATCTTGGTCATATGCAGCTCGGGGCGCAGTTTGATGAGGTCGGCGGCGAGTTTGTCGGTTTCGCGGCTGGCGGTGCCGTTGCCGATGGCGATCAGCGAGACTTTGTGCTTTTCGCACAGCTTCGAGAGCGTGTGCAGGCTGCCGTCCCAGTCGCGGCGGGGTTCGTGGGGGTAGATCACGCCGGTGTCGAGGAGCTTGCCGGTCTGGTCGACGACGGC
>NZ_JAYRYM010000434.1:0-1816 GCF_041917035.1 Devosia sp.
GGCGACTGGATCGACTGCTTCCTGCCGCCGCGTTGGATGCAAAGTTAAATCAGGCCGGCAGGAGGGCAGTTGACCAAAGTCAACAGATTGACGTTTGCGTCAACGTAAACTTCGACACATCGGAGGTGAGCGCTGCGAAGGCGGCGCTGCAACCCAACCAGCCTCCGGTCGGCGCCGTGCCCGCTTCACCCGAGGGGGACGCGCGCATGGGCCCTGAACAGGACCGCGCCGGCACCCGCCGGTCGAAGGTCGAACATTGGAGAACGAGGATGACAGCCCGATCGGTATCGATAACATTCGCCGGCAGCGGCGGCGCGGGGGTGATGACCGCAGGCAACATGCTGCTCGACGCCGCCGGCCGTGCCGGCTGGTATGCCTACATGACCCGCTCGTCGGGCGCGCAGATCCGCGGCGGCGAGGCCGCCGCGATGATGCGTCTGTCTACGTCGCCGGTGCAGTCGCACGACGATCAATATGATCTGCTGGTCGCCATCGACTGGGAGAACGTCGGGCGCTTCTCCGCCGAGATCCCGATGACCGCCGATAGCCTGGTCGTCGGCGATCCCGACGGCGGCGAATTCCCCGAGGCCATCCGCGCCAAGGGCACGCGGTCGGCAGACATCCCGTTCAAGAAGATGGCCAAGACGATCGAGGGCGGGCGCCCCAACATGATCGCCCTGGGCGCGGTCGCCGGCCTCGTCGGCCTTCCCGAGGACGCCGTGCTCGGTGTGGTCCGCGACTCGCTCGCCAAGAAGGGAGAGGCCGCGCGCACCGCCAGCGAGGCATCGGTGCGTGCAGGCATGGCCTTCGCGGCCGACCTGCCGCCCTGCCCCCGCCTGGCCACCGCCCAGGGCCAGAGCGAGCGCCTGTGGAGCATCACCGGCAACGAGGCCGCCGGTCTCGGCGCGGTGCGCGGCGGCATCCGCTTCGTCGCCGCCTATCCGATCACCCCGGGCACCGAGGTGCTGGAGTGGCTCGCACCCAACCTCGCCAAGCTCGGCGGCGTGCTGGTGCAGGCCGAGGACGAGCTCGCCTCGATCAACCAGATCATCGGCGCTTCCTACGCCGGCGTGCCCTCGCTGACCGCGACCTCCGGCCCCGGCCTGGCGCTGATGACCGAATCGCTCGGCCTCGCCGTCGCCTCGGAGACCCCGATCACCGTGGTCAACGTGATGCGCGGCGGCCCCTCCACCGGCATCCCGGTCAAGTCCGAGCAGAGCGACCTCAACATCGCGCTCTACGGCCTGCACGGCGACGCCCCGCACCTGGTGGTGGCGCCCAACTCGCTCGCCGACTGCGCCTTCGCCACCCAGTGGGCGGTCCATCTCGCCGATACCCTGCAGACCGCCGCGATCGTGCTCTCCGACCAGTCCCTCGGCCAGAGTCGGGCGACGATCTCGCCGCCCGCCGATCCCGGCTTGCGCGCGGTCCGCCTGATGCCCGAGGGCGAGGCGGCCGAACGCTACCGCCGCTACACCAACACCGCGTCGGGCGTCTCGCCGATGGCCGTACCCGGCATGAAGGGCTACCAGTACACCGCCGACGGCCTCGAGCACAACGAGTTCGGCACGCCGTCCAGCGGCGCGGCCGACCACAGCGCCCAGCTCGACAAGCGTCTGCGCAAGCTCGCCCTGCACGACTACGGCACGCACTGGGCCGACATCGAGGGCGACGGCGACATCGCCGTGCTGACCTGGGGGTCCACCACCGGGCCGGTGCGCGAGGCGCTCGAGCGCTTCCGCGCCAGCGGCGGGCGTGCCCGCCTGGTGTCGATCCGCCTGATCTCGCCGGTGCGCCCGGAACAGCTCGCCGCCGC
>NZ_JAYRYM010000435.1:0-1816 GCF_041917035.1 Devosia sp.
AGTCCACCGCCGCGCCGTGATGGCCCGAGAAGGCCGAGACCGCTATGCCGGTGCCGCCGAGCGCCGAGCCCACCGGACCGCGCCCGAGGTCGGGGATGTCGGCGGCCTTGAGGCGCGCCGGCCGGAAACCCTCCTTGGCATAGCTGACATAGCCGTAGCCATAGGGCATCGCCGAGACCACCGCGTCCGCCCGGGCCATTGCCTCGGAGGCCGCGATCGGGTCCATGGCGAAGTTCGAGGGCTCGATCAGCGCGGCCAGCTCCCGCAGCCGCTCGAACACGGCGATCCCCGCCGCGCCCTCGATCAGCTCGCCCGGCCCGGTATGGCAGGGCGTCCCGAGTCCGCCGGCAATGGTGAAAAAGCACATCAGGCTGTGCGGGGCCAGCAGCGGCAGCACCAGTTCGCCGGCCTTGCCGAGTTCGATCACGTCCTCCCAGCTGCGGGCCGGCGCGACCCGGTCGGGACGGTAGAGCTGCACCTGCGCCGCCGCATCGATCGGCAGCGCCCATTGCCGCCCGCCCCACTGGTAGCTCCCGAACGAGCCGCCGACATCGCCCGCCGCGATCGCCGCGAGGTCGGCCTCGCGGCCGCGCTCGTCGAGAGGCGCGAGGCAGGCCTCGGCGGTAATCTGCCCCACATGCGGGTGATCGATGACGATCAGGTCGTAGGCGCGCGCCAGCTCGTCGACCGGAAAGGTCTCGAAATCCTGCAGCGAACGCTTGTCCCAGCTGATCTCGACCCCGGTCTGCTGCTGCCACGCCCGCGCCGTCGCCACCATCGGGTCGAACCCGCGCGGATGGCTCCAGGTCATGCCGCGCAGGGTCGTCACAGCCCGAACTCCTCGCGGATCGCCCTGGACTGCTCGCCGATCAGCGGCGCGGCGCGATGTGTGCGCGAGCGCTGCCCGTCGACCCGGATCGGCGAGCGCGTGGTCTCGATGGACACCCCGTCGAAGCGGCGCACCGTCTGCAGCATGTCGAGCACCCTGAACCCCTCGCTGGCCAGCAGCTCCGGCCATTCCAGCACCTTGGCGCACCAGATGTCCGCCGGCTCGAGCAGCGCCAGCCAAGCCGAGGTGGGGCGTGTCGCCAGCCGCTCCGCGATGATCGCCTTGATCGTGTCGCGCTCGGTGAACCAGCTCCCGGGCGTATCTCGGTAGGGCGCCAGCGCCGGCAGCTCGAGCAGGTCGGCAATCCTGCCCAACGGCGTCATCGCCAGCGCCAGGTGGCCGTCGGCGGTCGGATAGACGCCGTAAGGGGCCGAGAGGTACGCGTGCGCCGAGCGGAAGCCGGCCCGCCGCGGCTTCCGCCTCCCGTCGTTGAGATGGGTGGTCAGCACCTCGAACTGGAAGTCGACCAGCGCCTCGAGCAGCGAAGTCTCGATATGCGCCCCCTCGCCGGTACGGCCGCGCCGGACCAGCGCCGCCAGCACGCCCTGCGCCACCGCCGCGCCGGCCAGCATGTCGGCGATGGCGAGCCCGAACGGCACCGGCCCCTGGTCGGCATCGCCATTGAGCCACATCACCCCGGACCGCGCCTGCGCCAGCAGGTCCTGCCCCGGCCGCTCGACCCACGGTCCCGCGCTGCCATAACCGGTTATCGAGGCATAGACGATGTCCGGGTTGAGCGCCTTGACCGCCGTATAGTCGAGCCCCAGCCGCTCGATCACCCCGGGGCGGAAGTTCTGCAGCACGATATCGGCGCGGGCCAGCAGCTTCTTCAGCGCCGCGACGTCGTCGGGGCTCTTCAGGTCCAGCGCCAGGCTCTCCTTGGAGCGGTTGATGGCGTGAAAGATCGTCGAATCGCCGCCGATCTCG
>NZ_JAYRYM010000436.1:0-1769 GCF_041917035.1 Devosia sp.
CACCGGCAAATCATCGCGCCCGAACCAGCCGAGCATCATGACGCACGTCCACGACGGGGCGATGGCGCCGGCACGTCAGTTCTTCAGCCGGGTGGCGATGTCGCGGTAGTCCGGCAGGTTGTCGACCGGACCAATGCCGGCCAGCGACACGGCTCCCGCATCGAACACCTGCCTGGCGATGGTCTTTACCCGCTCGGCGGTGATGCGGTTGATCCGCTCCACCGTCTCCTGCAGCGGGATCGGCCGTCCCCACAGCACCTGCTGACGCGCCAGCTGACCGGCGCGCGAGGAGGGGCTTTCGAGCGACATCAGGAGGCCGGCGCGAATCTGGTTGCGGACGCGGATCACTTCCTCGTCCGAAATGGTTTCGGCGGCCCGGCGCAGTTCGTCCAGCACGACCGGCACCAGTTCGCTCACCTCGTTCTCGCCGGTCGAGGCTGCTACCCCGAAGATGCCTGAATCGGCAAACGCCCAGTGGAAGGCATAGACGGAGTAGCAGAGGCCGCGCTTCTCCCGCACTTCCTGGAAGAGTCGCGAACTCATGCCGCCGCCCAGAATCGAGGCGAGGATCTGCACGGCATAGAAGCCGTCGGAGTTGTACGCCCTGCCCTCCATGCCGAGCACGATGTGCGCCTGCTCGTGGTCGGACACAAGCCGCTGCTCGCCGCCGACATAGGCGGCCTTCGCAGGGGGTGGCGCGCCGGCCGGACGCAGGTCCTGGAATCGGTCGTTGGCGATGTCGACCAGGGCATCATGGTCGACATTGCCGGCAGCGCACAACACCATCTGATCGCCGACATAGTTGCGCTCCATATAGGCGCGGATGGCGTCCGGCCCGAAGCTGCGGACCGAGTCGACTGTGCCGAGGATGGTGCGACCGATCGCCTGGCCGGGATAGGCAGCCTGCTGGAACAGGTCGAAGACGTGGTCGTCCGGGTTGTCGCGCGCTGCGCCGATCTCCTGCACGATGACGTGCTGCTCGCGCTCCAGCTCGTCCTTCTCGAAGAGCGAATTCTGCAGGATATCGGAGAGGATGTCGCCCGCCAGCGCCACGTCCTCCTTGAGCACGCGAGCGAAGTAGCCGGTGTGCTCGACCGAGGTCGCCGCATTGAGGTCGCCGCCGACATTCTCGATGGTCGAGGCGATCTCGAGGGCGTCGCGGGTCGCAGTCCCCTTGAAGGCCATGTGCTCGAGCATGTGCGAGATGCCGTGCTCGGCCTCGGTCTCGCTGCGCGAGCCGGCCTTGACCCAGATTCCGAGCGAGGCGCTTTCCAGGTGCGGCATGTCGTCGGTCAAAACGGTCATGCCGTTGGGAAGCGTCGTACTCCGAACCGTCACTTGCGTTCCTCCAGGACCCGCGAACGGGCGCGGATGAAGTCCTCGACTTCATCCTGGTCGTTGTCGAGCACGGTGAGGCGCTCCGACCTCGTGTAGAGGTCAGCCAACCACACCGGCAAATCCGGTTCAATGCCCGAGGCCGCCTTGACGGCAGCCGGGAACTTGGCCGGATGGGCGGTGGCCAGCGTGATCACCGGGGCCACCCCGCCGACCAGGTTCGCGGCCACCGCGACACCCACGGCGCTGTGTGGATCGAGCAGGTAGCCGGCCCGCGCGCGGGTCTCGGCGATGGTCCGGCTGGTGGTCGCCTCGTCGGCGCGGCCGGCGGAAAATCGTGCCCGGATCGCAGCGAGCGCCGGCGCGGGTATGGCGAAGCCGCGCGACTGGCGCAGCCCGTCCATCATCGCCCGGACCACCGCGCTGTCGCGGTC
>NZ_JAYRYM010000437.1:0-1743 GCF_041917035.1 Devosia sp.
GGCGACACTGCCTTCCGAGAGCAGCACGTCGAGCGTCACGAGGAGATTGAAGTCGGGCATCCCGGCCCTCCGAGACATGGCGTTGCGTGCACGTATATGATGCAAACGCTGCGCATTCCGCAATGCTCCGCACTGGCGTATCTGGCCTGCAGTCCTCACACAGGAGTTCGCCATGCCCGCCCGCTACGCCCCGATCCTCTTCGGTTTCATCCTTTCCGCCCTGATGTCGCTGCTCGTCTCAGGCATCGCCACCTTCCGCAACGCCGGTCTCGCCGACGGCTTCCTGGCAGCCTGGATCGGCGCCTGGCTTCCGTCCTGGCTGATCGCCTTCCCGGTGGTGCTGGTCGTCGCCCCGATCGCCCGTCGCCTGGTCGGCGTCCTCGTCAAGGCGCCCGCGCCCGCCTCGCGCTAGTCCGATGAGCGCGCCCTCCACCACCGGACTGAGCTGGCGTCTCGCCTCGCTGTCGATGGCGATGCTGCTGCCCTCGCTGGGCATCAGCGTCGCCAACATCGCCCTGCCGAATCTCCGCACGGCGTTCGACGTGACCAGCCAGGAGGCCCAGTGGGTCGTCATCGCCTACCTGGTCGTCGTCACCGCGTCGCTGGTGACCGCCGGCCGGCTGGGCGACCTGCTCGGCCGCAAGAGGCTTCTCCTCGTCGGCATTGCCATCTTCTCCCTCGCCGCGCTCGCGGCCGTCTTCGCATCGTCGATCTGGATGGTCGTGCTGGCGCGGGCGGTCCAGGGCGTCGGGGCGGCGGTGATGATGTCGCTGACCGTCGCCGCGGTCAGCGACGCGGTCCCGGCGGAGCGTGCGGGGACCGCGATGGGGCTGCTCGGCACCGTCTCGGCCGTCGGCACGGCGGCCGGCCCCTCGCTGGGTGGCCTGCTGGTCGGCCTGTTCGGCTGGCCCGCCATCTTCCTGCTGATGGCCGGCGCCGGTCTGCTCGCCGCGCTCCTCGTCGGCACGCAACTGCCGGCCGCCACCACCGCCGACGGGCGCCGCCCCGCCTTCGACCTGCCGGGGGCATCGGCCCTGATGCTGACGGTCGCCGCCTTCGCGCTGGCGACCACGGTGAGCCCCGTCACTCTGGTCAACGCCGGCCTCGCCGCCGTCGCCACATTGGGCGTGGCCGTCTTCGTGGCGATGCAGCGCCGGGCGGCCGCCCCTCTCGTGCAGCTCGACCTGCTGCGGCACCCGCCCGTCGCCGCCGGACTGCTGTCCATCGCCCTCGCTTCGGCGATCGTGATGACGACGCTGGTCGTCGGCCCCTTCTACCTCACCGGGGTGCTCGGGCTGGATACGGCAACCGCCGGCCTGGTCATGACGATCGGACCGGCCGTATCGGCCCTTGTCGGGCTTCCCGCCGGCCGGATCGTCGATCGCCGCGGCCCGGGCCCGGTCAGCCATGTCGGACTGTCGGCGCTCCTCGCCGGAACGCTGGCCATGGCAATCCTTCCCGGTGCCATCGGCCTGCCGGGCTATGTGTGCAGCCTTGTGGTGATCACCTCCGGCTATGCCCTGTTCCAGGCGGCCAACACCACCGCGCTGCTGGCCGGCGCCTCGAAGGACCAGCGCGGCGTGATCTCGGCTCTGCTGTCCCTCGGCCGCAATGTCGGGCTGATCACCGGCGCCTCCGCCATGGGCGCGCTGTTTGCGCTGGCCTCGGACGGCACCGCCGCAGGCGGTCAGCACGGCCTGCAACTGGTCTTTGCGGTGGCATCCGGCTTCGTTGCGACGGCAT
>NZ_JAYRYM010000438.1:0-1741 GCF_041917035.1 Devosia sp.
GCTCGGCCACGGCCTGCGCCACCGAGACCGACCCCGGCCTCAAGTGCTTCATCTACACGCACCCGCCCTATCTGAGCGCCGAGGCGATCAAGCTCGCGGTCGATATCCTCGACGGCAATCCGCCGGCCGACAAGACCGTTCTCGGCGACTATCCGCGGCTCACCACCGACATCGTTACGGGCGATTTCTCGCCGGGGACGGACCTGCGCAAGCTCGAGATCGGCGTCAACGTGTTCCCCGACCTGCCGCCCGGCCTGGTGTTGCCGGCCAGCCCCGACTGGGTGAACATCACGGCGGGGGAAGCTGCCGGGACCGGCGGCTGACCCGGCGTCGCGGATCGGCCGGGCTCGGGGATGGTGCCTTTGCTGGAAGCTCTCGGGATCAGCAAGCGCTATGGCGGCATCCTCGCGCTCGATACCATGCACTTCGCCGCCGAGGGTGGCGAAGTGCACGCCATCCTCGGCGAGAACGGTGCCGGCAAGTCCACCTTCATCCAGATCCTCGCCGGCGCGGTGGCCGCCGATGCCGGCGAACTGAAGCTGTCCGGCCGGCCCTACCGCCCGCGCGATCCGCGCGCCGCCCGGCGCTCCGGCATCAGCCCGGTGTTCCAGGAACTCTCCCTCATCCCCGATCTCACCGTCGCCCAGAACATCTTCTTCGGCGACGAACGGCTCTCCCCCTTCGGCACCATCTCGCAACGCGACCTCAACGAGCGCGCCCGCGCCCTGTTCGCCGCGCTCGGGCTCGACCCGATCCGCTCCGATGCCCCGGTGAGCGGCCTCTCGATCGGCGATCGGCAACTCATCGAGATCGTCAAGGGACACGCCAGCGATCCCGCCCTCCACCCCCTCGACCAGGCGACGTCGGCGCTGCTGCCGCGCGCGGTCGACTGGCTGCTCGCACAGGCGCGCGAGCGCGCCGCCGCCGGCCGGCTGGTGCTCTACATTTCGCACCGCATGGACGAGGTGCGCCGCGTCGCCGACCGCATCACCGTGTTGCGCAACGGCCAGACCGTCGCGACCGAGCGCACGGCGGACCTCACCGACGACGCCATCGTCTCGATGATGCTGGGACGCCGGCTCGAGCGGCTGTTCCCCGAACGCCGGTCGACCGTCACCGAGCGGACGGCGCTGCGCGTCGACGGCCTCAGGGTCGGCCACCTGCTGCGCAGCGCCAGCTTCGAACTGCGCGAGGGCGAGATCCTCGGCGTCGCCGGGTTGCAGGGCCATGGCCAGCGCGAACTGTTCATGGCGCTGTTCGGCGCCGAGCGGTCCGAGGGCGACATCGAGGTGTGGGGCCGCCGCGTCACCCCGCGCAGCCCCGGGCAGGCGCTGTCGCCCGAGATCGGCATGGCGCTGCTGCCCGAGGATCGCCGCAACCAGGGGCTGCTGCTCGGCAAGTCCATCCGCGAGAACGTCGTGCTCTCGGCCCTCAAGCGGATCGCCCGGCACGGGCTGCTCGATCCCGCCGCCGAGCGCACTCTGGTCGGTGACGCCATGGAGCGCCTGCGCATCAAGGCCGGCTCGATGGAGCAGGCGGCGGGCACGCTCTCGGGCGGCAACCAGCAGAAGGTCGTGCTCGCCAAGCTGCTCGCGGCGGAGGCGAGGATCCTGCTGTTCTTCGATCCCACCCGCGGCGTCGATGTCGGCACCAAGGCCGAGATCTTCGCGCTGATGCGCGATCTCGCCGCCCGCGGCTTCGCCATCCTGTTCTTCTCCACCGATCTGGCCGAACTGGCCAA
>NZ_JAYRYM010000439.1:0-1730 GCF_041917035.1 Devosia sp.
TGGTGAGCTTTCTGCCCAGCATCACCGAGGTGGCGATCTCGGAGTTCATCATCATGTAGCTGCCGTCGCCCAGCATCACCACCACGTCGTGGTCGGGCTTGGCCAGCTTGACCCCGAGGCCTCCGGCAATCTCGTAGCCCATGGTCGAGTAGCCGTATTCCATGTGGTAGCTGCCCGGCGCGCCCGCCGGCCAGAGCTGGTGCAGCTCGCCCGGCAGCCCGCCCGAGGCGCAGACCAGCGTCACCCCCGAACCCCTGGCCCGCGCCACCGCACCGATCACCTGCGCATCGGAGGGCAGCTGGTTGGTCGGGTCGGTCACCGCCTTGGCGGCTGCGAGCCAGTGCGTCTTGGCCGCCGTCGCCGTCTCGACCCAGCCCCCGGGGCTGCGCCAGGCGCCCAGCCCGGCCGAGAGCAGCTCGAGTCCGACCCTCGCGTCGGCGACGAGCGGCAGCGCCCGATGCTTGCCGGCGTCGAACGCCTGCGTGTTCAGTCCCAGGATGCGAACGCCCTCGGCCTTGAACAACGCCCACGAACCGGTGGTGAAGTCCTGCAGCCGGGAGCCCACCGCCAGCACCACGTCGGCCTGCTCTGCCAGAAGGTTCGAGGCGGACGAGCCGGTGACGCCGACCGATCCCATGTTGAGCGGGTGGTCGTGCGGCAGCGAACTCTTGCCCGAATTGGTCTCCATCACCGGGATGCCGTGCCGCTCGGCAAAGCCCCTGAGCGTCGCCGCCGCCTCCGAATAGAGCACGCCGCCGCCGGCGATGATCACCGGCCGTTCCGCCCCGTTGAGCGCGGCGAGCGCCGCGGCCAGTTCCGCGTCGTCCGGTCGTGGCCGGCGCGGCACCCACAGCCGCTCGTCAAAGAAGCTCTCTGGATAGTCGTAGGCCTCGGCCTGCACGTCCTGGCAGAGGCTGAGGGTCACCGGCCCGCACTCGGCCGGATCGGTCAGCACCTGCATGGCGCGGTTGAGGGCCGGGATGATCTGCTCGGGCCGGGTGATACGGTCGAAATAGCGCGACACCGGCCGGAACACGTCGTTGGCGCTCACCGTGCCGTCGGCAAAGCTCTCGACCTGCTGCAGCACCGGGTCCGGCGCCCGGTTGGCGAACACGTCGCCGGGCAGCAGCAGCACCGGGATGCGGTTGACATGGGCCAGCGCCGCCGCGGTCACCATGTTGGTGGCCCCCGGCCCGATCGAGGAGGTGGCCGCCATGAAGCGGCGGCGGAAGCTCGCCTTGCCGAAGGCGATGGCGGCGTGCGCCATGCCCTGTTCGTTGTGGGCGCGATAGGTCGGCAACTCGTTGCGCACCTGATAGAGCGCTTCGCCGAACCCGGCCACGTTGCCGTGCCCGAAAATGGCGAACACACCGCCGAAGATCGGCACGGTCCGCCCGTCGATCACCGTCATCTGCCGGGTCATGAACCTCGCCAGCGCCTGCGACATGGTGAGACGGATGGTCTTGTTGGTCATTCTTCTTGTTCCTCCTCGCGCACCGAGCCGGTTTCACCCCCCTCCCCAACCCTCCCCGCCGGGGGGAGGGTGTCTGCCGGTGGGTTCGGCCTGGATCGTGCCACTAACTCGATCGGCACCCTCCCCCTTGCGGGGAGGGTTGGGGAGGGGGGTGCCACACGCTCGAAACTCACGTCTCCCCCCAGATCCCCACCAGCGCCCGGAACCGGCCGGCCATGTCGGCCACTGCCTGCTCGTCGCTCATCGTGCCGGCAAA
>NZ_JAYRYM010000440.1:0-1712 GCF_041917035.1 Devosia sp.
GCGGTGAGAAAGCGCGGCGCCCACATGCCGGTGGGCATCGTCACCTATGGCTATGACGAACCCGAGTGGGACCAGCAGCTGACCGGTTCGCAGCGCTTCGTGCTGAGGCACCTGCTGCACTGGCCGCTGACCCGCTTCGACTTCATCTCGTGCCGCGACAGGTCGCTGGACCTGCCCGCTGTGCGCTTCTTCCGCTCGCTCGGCGTGCCGGTCACGGCCTGGACCATCAAGAGCCCGGCCGCGGCGATGGCGGTCATGGGCAAGGCGGACCAGATCGTCTTCGAGGGGTTCGTGCCCCCAAGTGCCTGACTCCCCGCTCACCGTCGGCGTCGTCCACTCCGTCGGCGAAATCGCCGCGGAGGCCTGGAACCGGCTGGTGCCCGGCCGCGACGGACGGCCGGACAACCCGTTCCTCGATCACGCCTTCTTTTCGGCCCTGGAGCGCTCGGGATCGGCGGGACGACGGACCGGCTGGCAGCCCCATCACCTCGCGCTCACCGATGCGGAGGGGAGGACCGTCGGGCTGATGCCGCTCTACCTCAAATCCCATTCGCAGGGCGAGTACGTGTTCGATCACGGCTGGGCGGAGGCCTTTCAGCGCGCCGGAGGGGCCTACTACCCCAAGCTACAGTGCTCCGTTCCCTTCACGCCGGTGACCGGTCCGCGTTTCCTCGCCGAAAGCGATGCGGGCCGGCTTGCGCTGCTGACCGCCGCAAGGCAGCTGGCCGAGCGTGCGGGCATCTCCTCGGTCCACGCCACCTTTGTCGAGGCGGACGAGGCCGAACTCGCCCGCCAGTCCGGCTGGCTGTTGCGGCACGACACGCAGTACCACTGGCGAAACGACGGCTTCTCCTCGTTCGAGGAGTTCCTCGGAACGTTGTCGTCCCGCCACCGCAAGGCGATGCGGCGGGAGCGACGCGAGGCGATCGGCGGCAATGGCCTGTCGGTGCGATGGCTGACCGGCACCGATCTCACCGAGGCCGCCTGGGATCATTTCTTCGCATTCTACCAGGACACCGGCAGCCGGAAATGGGGGCGACCGTACCTCAATCGGGAGTTCTTCTCGCTACTTTCGGAGGCGATGGCAGACCGCGTGCTGCTGATGTTCGCCTGTGACGGCGACGTTCCGATCGCCGGCACCCTGAGCCTGATCGGGCATGAACGGCTCTACGGCCGCTACTGGGGCGCCATTCGCGACGTGCCGTTCCTGCATTTCGAACTGTGCTACTACCAGGCGATCGACTATGCCATCGCCCACGGGTTGAAGGTGGTCGAGGCCGGGGCGCAGGGCGAGCACAAGCTGGCGCGGGGCTACGCACCGACCACCACCCGGTCGGTCCACTGGATCGGCCATCCCGGTCTGAGGGACGCGGTGGCGCGCTTCCTTGCCGAGGAGCGCAACTCCGTGGAACACGAGCAGCAGACGCTGGCCCGCTATACGCCATTCCGCCATGGGGAACCTCCCAAGTGACCCATTGCATGCCGGGCGCCGCTGTGGTTCGAAGGCGCCGCTGGACGTCTCGGGCGGCAGAACGGTACGGTCTGCCGCAAGGCGGCCACACTCTGATCGGATGGGACTGCCGCACTGGGTCGGAGGCAATGGGCAAGGCATGGGCAAGCGCATCGCGATAGCGGCGATCGGCACGATGGGCGATGTTCAGCCCTTCGTCGCGCTGTCGCTGGCCCTGATGCGGCGCGGCCATTCCGTCGTG
>NZ_JAYRYM010000441.1:0-1703 GCF_041917035.1 Devosia sp.
GCGAGGAACACGAAGAAGATTTCGCCGCCCACCATCACGGCGGCGAGCGCCCAGTTGAGGGTCCCGCCCGCCAGGATCAGGCTGATGGTCACGGCGGCGGCCGAGGGCAGGGTGCTCATCAGCGTCGCGCCCGGCAGCGTTCGGGTCGACACCGCGTTGGCGGCGATCCCGACCAGCGCCATGGCGAACATCGAGACCTGCAACCCCACCGTATCGGCCGCGATCAGCGAGAACAGCGCAAGCAGCGCCCAGGCGATGCCGTACACGGTCTCGGCCGCGATGAAGCTCGTGGTCCAGCGCGCCGCCTGGAACTTCTGCGGATCGGCGCTGAGGAAGCGCCGGCAGAGCAGCATCACCGCTCCATAGCCGATCAGCACTGCGGCTGCCCATCCGATCGCGGCGATCGGCGCCACCCAGAGGCTGGCGAACAGCGCCAGGATCAGCACCAGCGCGGGCGCCGCCAGCATGCCGCTCAGCCGGGACTGGGCGTATTCCTCGAGCAGTTCGTAGTCGAAGGAGGCGCGTGTTCCGGAACTGGAGGTGAGCCGCTGGCGGGCTTCGAAGACCGCCTTCTGCGAGCTGCGACGCGCCTCGCGACCCAGCGGGCCGCGCAGGCCGTCGCCGTGCTTCGCGGGCTTCATCGCCATAACGCCTACTCAAACTCGATACCGGGGCGAACAGAACGCGTTCGCTGCGATTGCGCAAAAACCCTACGCGCAGCATGGTTAAGCCGAGGTGAAGCCGGGGATGCGGATGCCGAAGCGTCGTGGATCAGGGCCACATCCCGCAACGGTGCCGGTGCGACCCATGCCGGCCTGGGCCGACGGACGCCGGCCGCAGCCTCGCGGCAGCGGGCGATGGCTGCTCATCGCGCTCGGGCTTGTCGCCCTCGTCGTCTATGCCGCCATGCCGGATCCGGCGCCGGCCCCCGGCAACACCCCGATCACCGGCGCCCCCGGGCGCATCGTCGACGGGGACACGCTGGACCTCGCCGGACGACGGATCCGCCTCGTCGGCATCGATGCGCCCGAGTTGCAGCAGACCTGCGGCACCTCGACGGGGGGCACCTGGGCGTGTGGCACCGAGGCGCGTTCAGCGCTGCGCACTCTTGCCGCGGGCTCCATCGACTGCGCCCCCTCGGGGACGGATCGCTATGGTCGGACCCTTGCCACGTGCAGGCAGGCCGGGCGGGACGTGGCCGCGGCGCTGGTCGACTTGGGCCTCGCGCTCGGCGGCGAGAGCTATCGCCGCGAGGAGGATGCGGCTCGGGCGTCGGGCCGGGGCATCTGGCAGGGACGTTTCGTCGCGCCTGCCGACTGGCGCCGCGACAGCGGGCGCGACGAGGCAGAGACGGCGCCGAATCCCAGCCGGTTCGAGCGATTCCTCGCCTGGCTGCTGGCCGTGCTTTCCGGTTGACACCCGGAAGATATTTGCGTTGTATGCGCCCGCTTGGGCGGCAACTTTGCGCAAATGGGTAAGATTTGTCGCAGTTGTCGGAACTTATTTCCGGGGGCGATCATAGCCTTGGACAAGATCGATCGTAAGATTCTGGCGCTCCTGCAGAAGGATGCCACCACCCCTGTCGCCGAGATCGGCCGCAAGGTCGGACTCTCGACGACCCCCTGCTGGCGCCGCATCCAGAAGATGGAAGAGGACGGGGTGATCAAGGGCCGCGTCGCCGTGCTCGACCCGACCAAGGTCAA
>NZ_JAYRYM010000442.1:0-1693 GCF_041917035.1 Devosia sp.
CTGGTCGGGACGCACGGCCTCGCACAGGGCGAGGAAGTCGTCGGTCGGATAGCCCTCGATGTTGAACTCCCGGCCCGGGTAGTCGCGGCGCAGGAGCGTGGCCAGGTCGAAGACGTCCGTCCTGCGGATGTGACGTTCGTCGGGCCGCGGATGTACCGTAAGGCCGTCGGCACCGGCCTCGAGCGCCACCCGCGCAATGCCGGTAACGCTCGGCCAGGGCACGCTGCGGCGATTGCGCAGCATGGCGACGGCGTTGAGGTTGACGGACAGGTGGGTCATCGCAAGAAGTCCTGGCAGCGCTCCGGCGCGGAACGGAGGCTTAGCCCATGGGCGGGCCGCCGGCCAATCGAACCTTGTGATGACCGGATCACCGAAGTGCGGATCAGGCCACGGGGGCAAGTCGACGGCGGCGCTCGTCGAGCAGCACCACCGCGATGCCGCTGACGACCACCAGCGCGATCCCGGCAACCGCGAGCGGGTTGGGGAACTGGTTGAACACCACCACCCCGGAGAGCACGGCCCAGAAGGTGAAGAAGTAGTAGAACGGCGCCACCACGCCCGTCGGCCCGACCCGATAGGCAAGAAAGATGAAGAGGTGCCCGAAGATCAGGAAGAACCCGGCGCCGCCCAGCAGGGCCAGATGCTCGGCGCGCGGCATCACCCAGGTCTCGGTGACGACGTGCAGCACGGCCGCGCCGATCAGCACGACGATCACCGCCGACATGGCGACGATCAGGCCGGGAACCTCGGCGCGGATGCGCCGCCCGGCCAGGTCGCGCACGGCGCAGAGCACCGCGTTCGACAGCGCCAGCAGCGCGTAGACCGATATCCCCGCCCCGGTTGGCTGGGCGACCATCAGGGCGCCGATGAATCCGATTCCGATCAGCGCCATGGCGAGGCCGCCGATCCTCTCGCGGAAGAGAATCGAGGCGCCAAGAAGGATGAGCAGCGGCGTGACCTGACCCAGCGCGGTGGCGTCGGCGATGGGCATGTTGGCGAGCGCCACGATGTAGGCGAGCACCGCCGCGGCCTCTGCCAGGTTGCGGGCCAGCACGCGCCTTTCGAACAGCAGCGGCAACTGGCTTGCATAGCCGAGGGCCAGCAGCAGCGGGGTGCCCCAGATCAGGGCGGCAAGCCCCCGCAGCATCAGCACCTCGTAGGGCGGCAGCCCGGCCGTCGCCAGCTTCATCAGCGTGTCGTTGATCAGGTACGAGCCGGTCGAGAGGACCATGAACAGGGGCCCGCGGAACGGGTGCGGCGACGCCATGAATGGAAGCTCCCAAGCGAAAGCCGGGATCGCTCCCGGCCACCCGCTCTTACATGCCCTCGGAGCCGCGCGATATCGCGGCCAGACCGGTGCGCACAACTTCGACGAGCCCAAGCGGCACCATGAGCGAGATGAAGCTGTCGATCTTGCTCGGCTTGCCGGTGACTTCGAAGACGAAGCTCTCGGTTGTCGCGTCGACGATCTGGGCGCGGAAGGCGTCGGCGAGGCGCAGCGCCTCGGCGCGGGGCTCGCCCGAGCCGGCGACCTTGATCAGCGCCAGCTCGCGCTCGAGCGACTTGCCCTCGCTGGTCAAGTCATGCACGCGATGCACCGGGATCAGCCGCTCGAGCTGCAGCTTGATCTGGATCAGCACCTTGGGGGTCGCGACGGTGACCACGGTGATGCGGCTGAGCCCCTTTTCGTGCT
>NZ_JAYRYM010000443.1:0-1658 GCF_041917035.1 Devosia sp.
GGCACCTTGTCCCCCCGGGCGTCGGTTTTCACGTCACGCGACGACCACGTCCTTGTCGGGACTTCCTCGGCGTCTGGCAAGCCCCCCGTTCCGGCCGCCATGCGTCGCCCAATCCTGCCCAACTGGGGAGCTTTCCGAGACAGGCGTGGCACGGCAGCATCGCACCAGTCGTTGACCGAGGCTTTCTTCGCCATGTCCATCACAGCGTCCCTTGCGCCCCTCGCTGCCGTCTCCGATGCCCTTGCCGCCCTCACCGCGGACGCCGCGCGGCGGGTCGTCGCGATCCGCGATGGCGAGGGGCGTACCCTCAGCGGCTTCATCTGGCGCACCGGCCTCGTGGTCACCGCCCATGAGGCGCTGGAGAGCGAAGAGGAGGCTGATGCCATCCTGCCGGACGGTACCGTGGCGCGGGCCCAGCTGGCCGGGCGCGACCCGACCACCGACGTCGCCCTGCTTCGTCTGGCAACCGCCGAGTATCCCGACTGGGTTTGGGCCGACCAGCCCGCGGCCGGATCGCTCTCTGTGCTGGTCGGCCGAACCGCGGAGTCCGTCCTCTCGAGCCTTGCCGCCGTCAGCGAAGTCGGGCCGGCCTGGCGCAGCATGCGCGGCGGCGAGATCGATGCCCTGGTGACGCTCGGCCTGCGCCTCCCGTCCCGCTTGGAGGGAGGCGCCGTCGTTTCGCCCGCGGGCCGATTGCTCGGCATGGCGGTCAGCGGCGCCCGGGGGCGCACCCTGCTCATCCCCGCCTCGACCCTCTCCCGTGCGGTGGCGACGCTCGCCGAGAAGGGCTACGTGCCGCGCGGCTGGCTCGGCCTCAGCCTGCATCCGGTCGGGCAGGGCGGCGTCATCGTCATCGGCATCGAGCCCGACAGTCCGGCAGCCCAGGGGGGCTTACTTGTCGGCGATATCGTCACCACATGGGAAGGCAACACGGTTCGGTCCGTCGCCGATGTCGCCCTGCGGCTCGGCGCCGGAACCGTCGGAACCAAAGCAAGATTGGGAGTATTGCGCGGTGGCAGTGCACTGGAACTCGACCTCTCTATCGGGGAACGCCCGCGGCACTGAGGCCGCGCGCGCCGTCCTCTCCACAGCGCGCTACGCTATCGGTTTCGACCTGCTCGACGTCGGTCTCGAACAGGTTCTGCGCGCTATCGTGCAGGGCCGGCATGACCTCTACGAGGCCGATTCCGATGAGGCCGCCGTGGTCATCACGGACCGGACCCCCTCGGATGCGGGCGTCCCGGGTGGCGGCCGGCTGTTGCGGGTCGGTGCCGAGCAGGGGGGACGCAACGTTCTCGACAGCCTCGATCCGGGCCTGATCCTGTCTGCCGCGACCCTGGTCGCCGCCGGCTACGCGCTCGACCGCGAGCGCATGGCGGCGGACGGGCAGGGCGGCGCCTTGCCCCGCCTCAGCCAGCGCGAGCGGCAGGTGGCGGTGCTGCTGGTCGATGGTGCCTCCAACAAGCTCATCGCCCGCGGCCTCGACATCTCCGTCCACACGGCAAAGTTCCACGTCACCGCCATCCTCGACAAGCTCGGCGCCCGCAACCGGGCCGACGCGGTGTCGATCATCCTGCGCGAAGGGCTCGTCTCGATCTGACCGGGGGTAGCCCCGTCGGTTGCACGGACAAAGTTCGGCGTTTCAACGAAACGCCGAA
>NZ_JAYRYM010000444.1:0-1623 GCF_041917035.1 Devosia sp.
TGAGCACGGTGACGGCGGTCGAGAGCCGGATCCGCCGGGTGAGCGCCGCCGCCGCCGCGAGGATGGTCACCGGGGCCGAGGCGACGAAATCCGGGCGGTGGTGTTCGCCGAGCCCGTAGAAGTCGAGCCCCAGTTCGTCGGCGAGGCGGATTTCCTCGAGCAGGTCGCCCAGCCGCTCGGCCGGGGACTGCAGTCGGCCGCCATTGAGCGGATCGGGGGTATTCTCGGCAAACGAATAGAGGCCGAACTGCATGAGGGGCTCCCGGGTGGTCGCGCCCTAGATGGCGGGCGCGACCTGCCGGTGCAAGAGCGCACAGCCGTGTGACCGGGCGCCCGCTCGCCCTAGACGTTGCTCGACGAGGTGAGGTCCGCCGAGGCCAGCGGCGGATGGCCGGCGGTGCGGTGGATTTCGGCGACGAGGCCGGGATCGAGCCGCAGCCGGCCGGCGAGCGTCGTCAGGTAGTTGCGCTCGGTCTCGGTGTCGGGGTGCATGGCGACCAGCGAGGCGGCGTAGATCTCGGCCGCATGCTCGGGCGTGTCGGCGCCGGCGACGACGGCGTCGAGGTTCAGCGGACCCGACAGCTCGTCGAAGACGAAGGCCTTCTCGTCGGCGGAAAGCGGCATGGTCTCGAGGCGCTTGAAGATGCGCTGCTTCTCGTCCGCGTCGATCTGCCCGTCGGCCTTGGCGGCGGCGATCATGGCGCGCACCAGCTTCTTGCCCAGGTCCTCGGCGGCGGCGCCGGCCTGGGGCGGCGGGGTGAAGGCGTCGGGATTGGCGGGCGCGGTGTTGCCCTGCTGCTTCTGGTAGTTCTGCCAGGCCGAATAGGCCAGCCCGCCGATGGCGGCGACGGCGCCGACCTTGGCGGCATTGCCGACCAGCTTGCCCAGGCCTCCGCCGCTCAGCAGCATGCCGGCGGCGAGGCCGGCGGCACCGGTCATGGCGGTGCGCTGGGCATTGGGGTCGGTCTGCAGGGCCTTGATGATGCCATCGATGTTGAACATGCCGCGGGCTCCGGTCTCGTGATTGCGTACGCGCGGGGAGGTGGTGCGCCGGGGCCGCGCCTGCAAGGGGTGCGACGGGTTGCCTTTCGCGATGCGGCCGGTAGGCTCGTGGCGACAACGGAGGCCGGACGGATGGCGACGGGACTGGACGAGATCGACTACCGGCTGCTCGACCTGCTGCAGGACGATGACCGGCTTCCGGTGGCCGAACTGGGCAAGATCCTCGGCGTCGCGCCGTCGACGCTCAACGACCGTATCCGCCGGCTGGTCAAGCAGGGCGTGATCACCGGGTTTCACGCCCGGGTGGACCCGGAGAAGGTCGGGCTCGACCTGTTGGCCTTCATCTATGTGGGCTGGAGCGATCCGGCCACCGAACAGCGCTTCCTCGCCGCCATCGCCCGGACGCCCGAGGTGATCGAGGCGCATCACGTCACCGGCGCCTGGAACTACCTGATGAAGGTGCGGCTTCGCACCACCCGCGATCTCGAGGGCTTTCTCGCCGGCGTGCTGAAGGAGGTGCCGGGGTTGCAGCGGACCGAGACGCAGATCGTCCTGTCCTCGCCCAAACAGACCTGCCGCGTCGGGCTGCCGCGCGGCTGACTGCAGAGGCCCCGGCACGGG
>NZ_JAYRYM010000445.1:0-1620 GCF_041917035.1 Devosia sp.
ATGGCCGGCTACTAGGGGGCCGGCGCAGGCGCTTTGACCTCGCGCACGTTGACATGGCGCACGTTGACCTGGCGTGGCCGTTCCGTGAGCCGGAGTACCATGCCTCACGAACCGAGATGGAGCCGAGCCTTCCGGGCCGCCCGGCGATGGTGCAGTTCGCGCAGTCGGGCGCTCAAGGATGGCGCCGGTCCTGCTACGGGTATCCCGGGCGCGACCACGTTGATGGGCAGGGTCGCAACGGGCGGCGGAGGCGCGCCGACCTCTGACAGCCATTCGCCCAGTTGCGACGAGGACCCGGCATAGACGATGCGGCCGAGGCCGACCCACGCGTGTGCCGCCGCGCACATCGGGCAGTGCTCACCTGACGTGTAGACCGTGGCGGCGGCCCTCTCCTCGGCAGTCATGTTGGCCGCGGCCCATCTGGCGATGTCGATCTCCGGATGTCGCGTTTCGTCGCCGGTCGAGGTCCAGTTGTGGTCCTCGAACAGCACCTGACCGTTTCCCCCAACCAGCACCGAGCCGAACGGGTCGTTATCGCTGGCCAGCGCCGCCTCGGCCAGATCGACGGCGCGAACGAGATGCTTCAGGTCGGTGTCGTTCATTGCTGTTTCCCCCAGTCGCGGCCATCCGGATAGACCGCCGGCCCCTTCAACTCCAGCTTGTTGCCCCAGGGATCGAGCACGTAGAACGAGTTGCCCATGCCGCGAGCGCCGCCATGGAAGGCCTCGCGCTCGATGGCGACGCCGTGTGCGGCAAGGTGCTCGCGCATCTCGGCCTCGTCGAACGAGCTCAGTGCGATACAGACGTGGTCGACATTGCGACCGCCGCCGACGGGCGGAATGGCGGAGGCGGCCCCGGGATGGGTGATGTCCCACAGCACGATCAGAGCGGCGCCGCACCAGACCTGCTCCATGCCCAGTGTCGGGTAGGAATAGCCCGGCCGGCAGCCCAGCACTTCCCGATACCACCTCACCGCCAGATCGATATCGTCGACGAGAAACACCACGTGGTCGATGCCGACGAGGGAGAAGGGTGGGGCGGACGCGGGCGTCGCCATGTCACCCACCCGTCATCGGCGGGAAAAGGGCGACGACCCTGGCGTTGCCGATCGGGGTCGAGTGCGGCACGATCTCCGTGTCGAGCGCGGCCTTGATCAGGCTTGGCTTCTGCATGGCCAGGTCAGCCGCTTCGTCGCGGCTCCTCAGCCACTGAATCAGGTCGGCCACCGTCACCACCTCGGCCGGCAGGTCGACCTCCTCCTCACCCCGGTTGAGGCGCTCGCGCAGCCAGGCGAAATAGCGAATCTTCACAGCTCGGGCCCCGCGAGGTGTGGCCAGGCCGAGCGCAGGTACTCCCAGCCGGTCCAGACGGTCAGCATGCCGGCGATCCACAGCACCGCATGGCTGATGAATGCCAGTCCGAGCAGCATCGGCGCCGCCATGATCAGCGCCAGCGCCACGAGTTGCGTGGTGGTCTTCCACTTGGCGAGGAGGGTCACGGGCACCTCGATAGAGCGATTGCCGAGATACTCCCTCAGGCCGGACACGAAGATCTCGCGCAGCAGGATGGCGATCGCGGGAATGAGGTCGAAGGCGTTGAGGTCGCGGGTGAAGGCAAAGG
>NZ_JAYRYM010000446.1:0-1605 GCF_041917035.1 Devosia sp.
CTGCGGCTGATCTTCGTGTGCTGTCACCCCGAGCTGCCGCCGGACGCGCAGATCGCCCTGACGCTGCGCGAGGTCTGCGGCCTCACCACCGAGGAAGTGGCCGCTGCGTTCCTCGCCACCCCGTCGGCGATGGCGCAGCGCATCGTGCGCGCCAAGGCGCGTATCCGTGACCTGGCGCTGCCCTACGCGGTCCCCGAGCCGGACGCCTGGGCCGGCCGGCTCGATGCGGTGCTGCACGTCATCTACCTGATCTTTTCGGAGGGCTACGCTGCATCGCAGGGAGAGGCGGCGATCCGCGCCGAGCTCTGCACCGAGGCCATCCGGCTCGCCCGGGCGCTGGTCGAGCTGACCGGCGCCGCCGATGCCGAGGGCCTGCTCGCGCTGCTGCTGCTGCAGGACGCGCGCCGTGCCGCCCGCACCGGCAGCGACGGCGGCTTGATTCTGCTCGATGACCAGGATCGGCGCCTCTGGGACCGGGACCGGATCGAGGCCGGCCTGGCGCTGGTCCGCACCGCCTTCGCCCGCCCGCCGCTCTCGGCCTACACCATCGAAGCGGCGATCGCCGCCGAGCACTGCCGGGCCGCACACCCGGGGGCGACCGACTGGGCCGCGATCGCCGCGCTCTACGACCTGCTGCTGCGCGCCGACGGCTCCGCCATCGTCCGGCTCAACCGGGCCGTGGCGATCGCCATGCGCGACGGGCCGGCGGCCGGTCTTGCCCTGATCGAGCCGCTGCTGGCCAGCGGCGAACTCGACGGCTATCGCTATGCGCACGCCGCACGCGCCGATCTGTTGCAGCGGCTGGGCCATTCCGCGGCGGCGCTTTCGGCCTACCGCCGGGCCCTCGCGCTCACCCGGCAGGCGGCAGAGCGCCGATTCCTCGAGAGCCGCATCGCCGCGGTATCCGGGGAAGCGCCCTAGCCACGGCCCCCGAGCCGTGCCGGAATGTCCCGGAAGGCCGCGACGACCTCGAGATAGGCGGCGCGCTTGAACGGCACGATCAGGTCCGGCAGCGCCGCGAGCCGCTCCCAGCGCCAGCGGTCGAATTCCGCCGGATGCCGGCCGCCGCCCGGGCGGGTCACCTCGATCTCCGCCTCCTCGCCGAGGAAGCGGAAGGCGAACCAGCGCTGCCGCTGGCCACGATACTTGCCCTTGAGCGCGATGCCGAGCGCCGCGTCGGGCAGGTCGTAGTGGATCCACCGGGGCGCCTCGGCGATCAGTTCGACCGATCGGATCGAGGTTTCCTCGTAGAGTTCGCGCAGCGCGGCGTCATACGGAGCCTCGCCCTTGTCGATGCCCCCCTGCGGCATCTGCCAGGGAGCGCCGGTATCGGCGGGCGCCTCGGCATCGTCCTCGGGCTTGCGGCGGCCGATGAACACCAGCCCGTCGCCATTGAACACCGCCGTCCCGACACAGTCCCGATACGGCATCTTCTCGCGGTCAGCCATTCTGGTCCTTCATCAGTGCGCTCACCGGCACCAGCTCGATCCCCTTGTCGGCGAGCCCGCGCGCCCATTCGGCCACCGTGTCGATCGACACCGGCAGGGCCGAGACGATGCCGATGGCGCTGCCCGATGCCTGCGCCTCGGCTTCGAGCGCGGCGAG
>NZ_JAYRYM010000447.1:0-1603 GCF_041917035.1 Devosia sp.
GATGCACGTCAAGAACGGCGTGATCGTCAGCCTCGGCGACCTGGTGCGCTGGCTGGGCGAGCAGGCGCAGGCGCTCGGCGTCGACATCTTCCCGATGACCGCCGCCGTCGACCTGGTGCGCGGCGAAGGCGGACGGGTCGAGGGCATCGTCACGGGCGATCTCGGGGTCGGCGGCGATGGCCGGCCCAAGGCCGGCTATGCCCAGGGGATCGAGCTCAGGGCCAAGTACACGCTGATCGGGGAGGGGGCGCGCGGCTCGCTCGCCAAGCGCCTGATCGCCGGCTTCGGGCTGGCCGACGGGCACGACCCGCAACTGTACGGGCTCGGCATCAAGGAAATCTGGGAGATCGCCCCGGACCGGCACGAAGCTGGCCGGGTCGACCACTACCTGGGCTTTCCGCTCGACAATGCCACCTCGGGCGGGGGCTTTGCCTATCACGCGGCGGGCAACCGGCTCTACCTGGGCTTCGTCACGCACCTGAGCTATGCCGACCCGACGCTGTCGCCCTTTGGCGAGTTCCAGCGCTTCAAGACCCACCCGGCCGTCGCCCGGCTGCTCGAGGGCGCGACGCGGGTGAGCTATGGCGCGCGGGCGCTGACCTCGGGCGGGCTGCAGTCGATCCCCGACCTCGCCTTTCCGGGCGGGGCGCTGGTCGGCTGCGCCGCCGGGTTCATGAACGTGCCGGCGCTGAAGGCCATCCACAGCGCCATCCGCTCCGGCCGCGCCACGGGCGAGGCGGTGGTGGAAGCGATCGCGGCGGGACGGGCGCACGACCGGCTCGAGGGGCTCAACGAGCGCGTGCTGGCCACCGGCATCGGCGCCGAACTCACCCCGGTCCGGAACATGAAGCCGCTCTGGTCCCGCTTCGGCACGCTCGCCGGCGTGCTGCTGGGCGGGTTCGACCTGTGGTGCAACGCGATCCTGGGGGTCTCCCCGTTCGGCACGCAGCGGCACACCAAGGCGGACTTCGCCAAGCTGAAGCCAGTGGCCGGGGTCGCGCCGCGCAGCTACCCCAAGCCCGACGGCAAGACCACCTTCGAGCGCAGCGCCTCGGTCTACCTCGCCAATCTCAGCCATGACGAGGACCAGCCGGTGCACCTCAGGCTCGCCGACCCGGAGCTGCCGGTGCGGGACAACCTGCCGCGCTACGGCGAGCCGGCGCCGCTCTACTGCCCGGCCGGCGTGTACGAGCTGGTCGAGGCGGACGGCAGGCCGTCCTTCCGCATCAACGCGGCCAACTGCGTGCACTGCAAGACCTGTGATATCAAGGACCCGGCGCAGAACATCACCTGGGTGCCGCCGGAGGGCGGCTCGGGCCCCAATTATTCGGGCATGTAGCATCGACGTGATCGGCTGCTCCCCTTGCGGCGCAGTCGCAAAATCGCCCATCTTTGTGCGCCTGATCCCGGCCGCGCCAGCCCTGTCGCCCTTCGTGGAGTTCGTGAACCTGTGACCCACCCCGCCCGCCTGCTGATGTCGGCCCTGATCGCCGTCGGTCTCGCCACCGGAGGCGCCCTGTCGCTCGACCAGGGCCAGATGTTCTCGGTGCGCCAGCTCAGCATCACCGGCAATTTCCTCGCCGGTCGCGAAGCGCTCGCCGAT
>NZ_JAYRYM010000448.1:0-1596 GCF_041917035.1 Devosia sp.
TTATCGGCCGCCGGCGGCTCGCCGAGAAGACCCGGCGGGACGAGGTCCCGCTCGAGTTCCTCGTCGAGAACCTCGCCAAGAAGAAGCCCACCATCGTGCCGGGCACGGCAGTGTTCCTGACCTCCGATATCGAGGGCGCGCCCACGGCCCTGTTGCACAGCCTCAAGCACTACAAGGTGCTGCACGAGCACAACGTCATCCTCACCATCCGGACCTCTGACCGGCCGCGTGTGGCCGATGACGAGAAGGTGCGGATCGACGCCTACAACGATCTGTTCTACCGGGTGGTGATCACCTTCGGCTACATCGAGACGCCGAATATTCCGAAGGCCCTGGCGCTGGCACGCAAGCTCGGCTGGAAATTCGACATCATGAGCACGTCGTTCTTCCTGTCGCGGCGCTCCCTGAAGCCCTCCACCAAGGGCGGCATGCCGTTGTTCATGGATCGCATCTTCATCGCGCTCGCCAAGAACGCCACCGACGCAACCGAGTACTTCCACATCCCCACCGGCCGGGTGGTTGAAATCGGCACCCAGGTAGTGATCTAGTCGCCGCCTGATCACCCGGGGGCGGGAGACTGCGCAAGGTACTGGATATTGCGGTGGCCGGCGCCGGCCCCGGGGGACTCGCGTCGGCGCTCTATTTGAGCCGCGCCGGGCACCGGGTGCACCTGTTCGAGCGCTTCGCCCGCCCCCAGCCGGTCGGCTCCGGCCTGATGCTGCAGCCGACCGGCCTCGCGGTGCTCGCCGATCTCGGGCTGGGCGAGCGCACGTTCGCGCTCGGGGCGCGGATCGACCGCCTCTCCGGCACCGACGCGCGCACCGGCCGAGTCGTGCTCGATGTCGGCTACTGGCCGCTCGGCAGGCACGTCCACGCCGTCGGCATGCACCGGGCAACGCTGTTCAACCTGCTGCATGAGCCGGTTGGCGAGGCCCGTCTGCCGATGCGAACCGCCTATGCGGTCTCGGCGGTGGAGCGCGACACGAGCCGCATCTGGCTGCGCTCGCCCAATGGTCTCGAGGGACCGTTCGACCTCGTCGTCGATGCCATGGGGGCCGGCTCGCCGCTCCGCGCGGAGGCGCCGGGCACACACCGCCAGCGGTCCCTGGCCTTCGGCGCGATATGGGGCACGGTGCCCTGGGTCGACGAGGGCTTCAGCCGCCACGCCCTGTCGCAGCGCTACGTCAGGGCGAAGGTGATGATCGGCGTGTTGCCGCTCGGTCGTCGCACCCGAGGCGGCATCGAGGAGGCCGCCTTCTTCTGGAGTCTCAAACCCGGGGAACTCTCCGGCCTGCAGCAGGGTGGGTTCGAGGCCTTTTCGGCGGAGGTGCGCCGGCACTGGCCGGCGACAGCGCCGCACCTCGCCGCGCTCGGCGGGTTCGAGGCGCTGACGCTCGCCCGCTATGCTCACCAGACCCTGACCCGTCCCGTCGGTGACCGCATCGCCTTCGTCGGCGACAGCGCCCACTCGACGAGCCCCCAGCTCGGGCAGGGGGCCAACATGGCGCTGCTCGACGCCGCCGCGCTGTCGGCGGCCCTCGCTTCGACCGATGATCTGGCGGATGCCCTGGGGACCTATGCCCGGTTGCGTCGCTG
>NZ_JAYRYM010000449.1:0-1573 GCF_041917035.1 Devosia sp.
CCCCCAGCTTGTTGCCGAGCTGGATGCTGAGGTCGCGAGTCGTCATCAGAACGTCGTCGAGATAGCCGATCGGCTCTGCAAAACGCCGTTCGGCATAGTACTCGGGGATCGGCAGTCGCGGCGTGACACGTTCCTCGATATGTCCGAGAGCCTGGTCGAGCCGAAGCAGCAGAGACTGTCCGAAACGGGCCTGCAGCGCCTTTCGGTCCCGCCCATAGAGCTGGCCGACCTGCTTGAGCCCCATCTGGATGAGTCCAAGGACCTGCGCCTCTGTCAGCCGCAGAGCTGCCACCGGCAGGGATGCCATAACATCCGATAGGGAACCGCTGTCGGCGATCCGGTCCGGAGAAAAATGTGCCAGCGCCCAGGCGGCACCGACGCTATCGGCAATTGCCCCGCTAACGCTGAAGCCGAGTTCTCGCAGCCGGCAGAGCAGGCGTTCGAGGAGCTTCTCCTCGCCGCCGGACAGATGGGCGACGCCGGTGATGTCGAGGATCAGGTCGCCCCAGGGCGACACATCGTCATGAACGGCGACGATGGGGCTGGCATTGCTGTGCCAGTCGGCGAAATCGGCGAACACCTGGGCGGTGAACTCCTCGTCGAGTTCGCGCACCTCTAGTCCGGGGAGCAAAGCCCGTGCATCGGAGAGGCTCTGGCCGATTCCGAGGCCGGCACGGCTCGCGACGAGGTCCAGTGCGACAAGGCGCATGGCCCCCTTCTCGCGACGCCAGAGGGCGAGCGGCCGGTTCCGATCGACAGAGGGATCAGCTCGCCTCAGACAGTCGGTCGCCCAGCGCGGCAGGCTGAGGGCGAGATGGCGCCGTCCGCCACCGATGGGGAGCGGCAGGTTGCCGGCGATCTTGTGCTGCAACAAAGCCATGTCCAGTCCAGTCCAGAATCAGGGTCGTGTCGTCAGGTGCCGGCCTGCCGCCACCGAGACGGCGCTTTTCGATGTCGACGAGGAAGCGCGGCTTCCCGGGGGCGGATTGATCGTAGGGATCGGCCTGGCTCGGTGCCGGTCGCACCCGCCAGCGCAACTGCGCCGCACTGGCTTCCCGCTCACGGCCATACCGCAGCAGCAGTGCCGAGGTGCCGGCCGCGGCAGCCCGCAGGCTCAGCCGGCGCGAAGCTGTGAAATCCAACCCCCTGTTGCCGGCGGCGAGATCGGCGATCACCGCGGCAACCGACCGACACGCGATAGCCTCCTCTATGGCCCAGAACAGCTGCGCAGGGTTTGCGGCTCTGCCGATCACCAGTTGCCCGGGGTCGATGCCGTAGCTCGCCAGGCCATGGGCATAGGGCATGCCGACTTCCTGCACCTCCGAGACGAGTTCGAGATAGAGGATGGCCGTGCGCCCACCGACCAGATGGCTTCGCGCCATCCCGAGCGCAAAGCCGAGAGCTGCGCCCGCAGCGCGCTGTTCATCGGCGAACACCTCGTGCAGGAGGCCTGCCGGCGGGGCAAGCAGTGCCAGCCCGTCCCCTGCCCCATCTCCGGAGTGCGTCGAGGCGAGGGCCGGTCGATTCTCGAGCGCGGCAATCCTGAGGCGAAGGGTTTCGAGCTCGGCGGTGT
>NZ_JAYRYM010000450.1:0-1572 GCF_041917035.1 Devosia sp.
CGCCACCGTGAGCGGAAAGGCGAGCGGCGCCGTCGGCCCCTCGGCGGGGGCTTCCAGCCGGTTGAGGCAGGCGAGCCCGGCCAGCGCCGCGGCATGGTTGGGCTCGGTGCGCTCCAGCCCCAGCAACCTCCGGCGCTCCTCCTGCGACGGACCGTTGAGGGGGGCGATCTGGGCGGGTCTGACGAGGTCGAGGGTCATGTGCGGGGTGATCTGAAGGTTGCGGATGCCCCGCTCCTAGCCACTGCGGATGTCGCTGCCGTGACACCCCGCCCTTGCCTCCTCGTACCCCTCGCGCTAGAGACCCGCGCACACATTTGCGGGGAGCCACATGTCCGAATTCGCTGTTTATCCCAGCCTCGATGGCATGCCCGTCATAGTGTCGGGCGGCGCCTCCGGCATCGGCGAGGGCATCGTCCGCGCCTTCGCGGCGCAGGGCAGCAAGGTCGGCTTCGTCGATATCGCGGCCGAGGCCGGCAGGAAGCTCGAGGCCGAACTCAACGCTGCCGGCGCCACGGTGGCGTTCGCCCGCTGCGACATCACCGACGTCACGGCGTATCAGGCCGTCATCCGTCAGTTCGAAGCCGCCCATGGCCCGGCCCTCGCGCTCGTCAACAACGCCGCCAACGACCTCCGCCACAAGTGGGAAGAGGTGACGCCGGAGTTCTGGGACCAGTCGATCGCGGTGAACGCCAGGCACGCCTTCTTCGCCGCCCAGGCGGTGCTGCCCGGCATGATCGCTGCCGGCAAGGGCTCGATCGTCAATTTCGGCTCGATCAGCTGGATGATCCTCACCGGCAACCTTGCCGCCTACACCGCCTCCAAGGCCGCCATGCACGGCCTGTCGCGCTCGCTGGCCCGCGATGTCGGCAAGCACGGCGTGCGGGTCAACACCCTGGTGCCGGGTTGGATCATGACGGAGCGGCAGCTGACCCACTGGGTGGACGATGCCGCCAACCGCCTGATCGACGAGCAGCAGGCGCTGGCCGGCCGGCTCTACCCGGCCGATATCGCCCGCATGGCCCTGTTCCTCGCCGCCGACGATTCCCGGATGATCTCGGCGCAGGACTTCGTGGTCGACGGCGGCTGGGCCCACGGCTAGTATCGCGACAGGCAAGGGCAGGCGGGGGTCGCGCGCGACACCGTGCTGCCGCATTCGATGGCGACAACGGGCGCCGGTCAACGGGGGACGTCAATGCACTCCAAGCTTCTTCTCGCCGGCCTTGCGGCCCTGTCGCTGAGCGCCTGCACCTCGATCAATCCCTATACCGGCGACAGCCAGCTGTCGAACACCACCGGCGGGGCCATCGTCGGGGCCGGCGGCGGCGCCGTGGTGGGCGGCCTGATCGGCGTTGCGACCGGCAATGATCCGCGCGTCACCGCCCTTATCGGTGCCGGTTTCGGCGGCCTCACCGGCGCGGCCATCGGCAAGTACATGGATCAGCAGGAGGCCGAGCTGCGCGCCCAGTTGCAGGGCACCGGCGTATCGGTCACCCGCGTCGGCCAGCAGATCATCCTCAACATGCCCTCCAACATCACCTTCGGCGTCGATTCCGCCGTCATCCAGCCGCAGTT
>NZ_JAYRYM010000451.1:0-1571 GCF_041917035.1 Devosia sp.
GGGTCGACCGGCTGGCGCATGTTCACCTTGCCGATGCCCCCGGACGGGGAGCGCCGGGCAGCGGCGGCATGGACTATGCCGAGCGGCTCGCATGGCTGGAGAAGGCGGGTTACGCCGGGCTCGTCGGCCTCGAGTACCGGCCGGGCGGGCCGACGCTGCCGACTCTCGGCTTTCGCGAACGGCTCTGAGACTGGTCGGGATCGTCGAACAATCTGTCCCGGCCCGACGGGTTTTGTGCGTGCGTTCGGCAACCATATGTCGTCGCAACGGCGGCAAGGCCGCGACAGGAGATGATTGCCATGCTCACGCAGATCAAGGGACTGCACCACGTCACCGCCATGGCGCGCGATGCGGCGCTCAACAATGACTTCTTCACCCGAGCGCTGGGGCTGCGGCGGGTCAAGCAGACGGTCAATTTCGACGAGCCCAGCGTCTACCATCTCTACTATGGCGATGCCGCCGGCTCGCCGGGGACGATCATGACGCACTTCCCGTTTCCCCGCATCGCGCGCGGCCGGCCCGGCACCGGGGAGGTCGGCACCACGGCCTTCGCCGTGCCGAAGGGCACGCTCGGCTTCTGGCAGGACCGGCTGGTCGCGGAGGGCGTCGGCAACCTTGAGGCCTCCGAGAGCTTCGGGGAGCGTCGGTTGAGTTTCCGGGCGCCGGAAGGGGATGCGCTGGCTCTGGTCGAGGTGGCGGACGACGCCCGCGCGCCGTGGACCGGCAATGGCGTCGGCGCCGGCGAGGCGATCAGGGGCTTTCATTCGGCGGCCCTTCGCCTGCGCGATGGCGGTGGAAGCGAGGAGCTGCTCGGCTTCATGGGCTACGAGGCGGAGGCAGAGTCGCATGGCGTGCGTCGCTTCGTCCGGCCGGGCGGCAACGGCGCCGACCGGATCGACATCGAGGTCCTGCCGGCGGTGGAGCGCGGCGCCCTCGGGGCCGGTTCGGTGCACCACCTCGCCTTTGCCGTCGAGGATCGCGCCGCGCAGCTGGCGGTCCGCCAGGCCCTGCTCGATACCGGCTACCAGGTGACGCCGGTGATCGATCGCGACTATTTCTGGGCCATCTACTTCCGCACGCCCGGCGGGGTGCTGTTCGAGATCGCCACCAACGAGCCCGGCTTCGATCGCGACGAGGACAGCGCGCACCTGGGCGAAGCGCTCAGGCTGCCCCGCCAGCACGAGCACCTGCGGTCCGCGCTCGAGCGGACGCTGCAGCCGCTTGAGGATCGGATGGAGACGACGCGATGAACCCCGACCAGGGCTATGTCACGGCCGAGCGGCCCGGCGCCTCCGCCGAGGCACCAACGCTCTTCCTGTTCCACGGTACCGGCGGAGACGAGCACCAGTTCCTCGATCTCGCCACCGAGCTGAGGCCCGACACGCGCCGCATCGGCCTGCGCGGCGACGTTTCGGAAGGCGGGGCGCTGCGCTATTTCCGGCGCCTCGCCGAAGGACGCTACGACATGCAGGACCTCGCCCGCGCCACGGCCAGGGTCGCGTCCTTCGTCGCCGCGACGGCGCCGGCCGGCGAGCGGCTGGCGCTGGGCTACTCGAACGGCGCCAACATCA
>NZ_JAYRYM010000452.1:0-1045 GCF_041917035.1 Devosia sp.
GTCGGGCTCCGGGTGGGCGTCCTGGATGGGCTCGGAAGGCGGCTCGTCGGGCGAGGGCTCGATGGGCGGGAAGGGTTCGATCTCGGTCTTCTCTTCGAGGACGAAGAGCGGCGACGGGCTCTCGGCGAGGGGCGGTTCGGCATGGGCCTGCGCCTGCGCCGGGGCTTCGTCGGCCGAGCCTTCGTCGACGAGGGTTTCGAGGGCGTTGAAGGCGTGCTGGCAGTGGCCGCAGCGAACCCGCCCCTGGCGGGCGCGCAGCTGCTCCGGGCGCACCCGGAAGGTGGTGGCGCACGCGGGGCAGCGGGCGAGGATCATGGCACGGCCGGTGCCGGGTGCTCGCCTTCGAGGCGGACCCAGCCTTCCTGCGTTGCGCCGACGCGCAGGGCTATGTAGGGCGCGTAGGCGGCGATGACCTCGTCGGCCTGGGCTTCGAGCACGCCGGCGAGGGCGAGCTTGCCGCCGGGGGCGACCCGGGCGGCGAGCAGCGGCGCGAGCATCTTGAGCGGGTTGGTCAGGATGTTGGCCACGACCCGCTGGAAGGTGCCGTCGAGGGGCTTGGCGGAGACCTGCAGGTGCAGGCTGACGCCGTTGTTGGCGGCGTTGTCGGCCGCGGTTTCGACGGCTTTCTCGTCGATGTCGACGCCGGTGACCTCACCCGCCCCGAGCTTCACCGCGGCGATCGCCAGGATGCCGGAGCCGCAACCGTAGTCGAGCACCGAGACGCCCGGGGTGACGGTTTCGGTGAGCCATTCGAGGCACATCCGGGTGGTGGGGTGGGAGCCGGTGCCGAAGGCCATGCCCGGGTCGAGGACGAGGTTGATCGCGCCCGCGTCGGGGGCGTCGTGCCAGGATGGCACGATCCACAGACGGTCGGTGATGCGGATCGGGTCGAACTGGCTCTGGGTGAGCTGCACCCAGTTCTGTTCTTCGACTTCCTCGATGGTGAAGGGCGGCACGGCATCGAGCCCGACCGCGGCGGAGGCGGTGGCCAGGGCCTGGGCGAGGTCGGCGTCGGTGTCGAAGAGGGCGACGACGCGGCTGTGGT
>NZ_JAYRYM010000452.1:1055-1565 GCF_041917035.1 Devosia sp.
CCATCAGCGCTTCGGAGAGGGCTTCGGCGCGCGTCGCGTCAGCCTGCAGGATGACGGAGATCCACATCAGTTTTTATTGACTTCGTTGCGCCCGGCCAGCTTGTGCTCGAGGTAGTGGATCGCGGTGCCGCCTTCGACGAAGCGGGCGTCGAGCATCAGTTCCTGGTGCAGCGGGATGTTGGTCTTGATGCCTTCGACGAGCATTTCGGACAGGGCGATGCGCATGCGGCGGATGGCCTGGTCGCGGGTGTCGCCGTAGGCGATCAGCTTGCCGATCATCGAGTCGTAGTGCTGGGGCACCGTGTAGCCGTTGTAAACGTGGGAATCCACGCGGATGCCGGGGCCGCCGGGGACGTGCCAGTTGCCGATCTTGCCCGGGCAGGGGGTGAACTTGAACGGGTCTTCGGCGTTGATGCGGCACTCGATGGCGTGGCCGCGGAACTCGATGTCTTTCTGCCGGTAGCGCAGCTTCTGGCCGGCAGCGACGCGGATCTGCTCCTGGACGATATC
>NZ_JAYRYM010000453.1:0-1561 GCF_041917035.1 Devosia sp.
GCTGATCCGGGGCTTCCCCGTCCGGCCGGTTGTTGATGATGGCGACAAAGCCCCGGGCCTTGATAGTCGCGATATCCTCTGGGCTGATTTGCGGTGACACGCTTACGTGGTCGTTGATCCGCTTCACGTCCAAGTCAGATACTCCGAGCGCCCGAGACTTCCCGGTCCTTTATAGACACCGCCCACGGCACGAGGCAAGGCGGTGAGGTTCCGGCTGACGGTACCGTTGCGCGTCTACTGAGCGGGAGCCTCGACGGCCGGCAAGCCGACCCAAGGTCGCCAGATTTCGCCCCGCTCGGCGACAAAGCGATCGGCCACCGACTCCACCGTCTCGCCGGCCTGCCCCAGCTGCTGCAGCATGAGGTTCATTTCGCTGAACGGCATGCGCGTGCGGCCAAAATAGGCGGCAACCTGCGGCGCATCGAGGTAGACCCACTCGGCCAGCGCGATCACCACCGGATCCGGCGCGAAGCCGGTCGGTGCCGGCAGCGGACAGACGGCGCGCCCCATGCACAGAAAGGCCTCCCGGTCATAGGCCGGCAGCGTCACCTGCCGGAACGAGAACTGCGCCAGGATGGCGTTGGGTTGCCAGTAGTAGAACAGGATCGGCTGCTTGCGCCCGACCGCCTCGGCGATCAGGGTGTCCATCTCGAAGCGGTTCGCCGGCTCGACGACATCGAAACTCTGCTCGAGCCCGAAGGCCCTGAGCAGGTTGCGGTTGATCAGGGCGCAGCCCCAGTCCAGCGGACAGGAGATCATGCGACCGCGACCGCCACCCTCCCCGAATATCCCGGCATTGGCCCGGAGCCCCTCCATCGTGGCGACCTCGGGCCACTGCGCCACGACATAGTCGGGCACGAACCAGCCCTCGAACACCGGATCGGCGTAGGCGAGGCCTGCCTGCCGCACCTTCTGGCCCTGCATGGCGGCGTTCCAGATGTCAGCAATGCGAGCGGTCCACAGTTCCGGCGCTACGGCCGGCTGTCCGGTCGATCCCATCGACGAGCCGGTCGCCGCCAGGTCTCCCTCCTGCACCATGACGTTGCACTGGTAGAACGCCGTCAGGAGCCGCGAATGCACCTCCGCGAGCAGCGCCGCCGAGGGCCAGGCCATCCGGGCGATGGTCAGCGGCTGCGTACCGCAGGGTGGCTGCGGGGCCGGCGCGGCGGGCGCCGGGTCGACGGTCGGCGCGCTCTCCACCCCCGGCGCCCCGAGGACCTGGATCGAGTCCTGTGCCGTGACGCCCGTCGGCTGCAGAACCAGCATGGCCAGGATCGGTAGAATGCCCAGACGCACCTTGTGCCCTTCAGTTCGTGCCGAATTGCCCCATCCTACAGGGGCGCCGGCGTCGCGAACACCCGCGCCGGCGGCTTTTACCGTTCGATCAAAAGCGGATGACTCAATGCGGCGAAATATGCAATATCGCGGCCAGCGGGGCACGGATCGTGCCCCCATCCACTGTTGTCCGGCCAGCAGGCGCCGCCCTAGAGAACGGCGCCACCGGGCGGCAACACGATTGAGGGACATCATGAACAGAACTCACTCCATCCTCGGGCTAGCC
>NZ_JAYRYM010000454.1:0-1533 GCF_041917035.1 Devosia sp.
ATCCGACCTTCGAGCCGGTCTCGGTGGAACTGACGCTGGCCGGCTACTACCGGCTCGAGCCGGGGCTGATCGGCATTCACTGACGCAGCAGCAGGGCGTCGAGGGCGCCGATCAGCGCGGGACCCAGTTCGTCGATCGTGTCGATCCGGCGGGCCGAGCGATAGTAGCGGTCGACATCGTGCCTGACCCCGATGGCGGCGAGCTCGATCTGGCCGCCGCGCTCGATCTCGCCGATCACCTCGCGCAGATGCCGGTCGAGGATCTGCTTGTCGGCATTGGCCTCGATGGTCGCCTGGTCGACGGGCGCGCCGTCGGAAATCACCATCAGGATGCGCCGCTGCTCGGGGCGGCCGAGCAGGCGCCGGGCGGCCCAGGCCAGCGCCTCGCCGTCGATGTTTTCCTTGAGCAGGTCGGGCGACATCATGGCGCACAGGTTCAGCCGGGCCCGCCGGTAGGGCTCGTCGGCGCTCTTGTAGACGACGTGCAGCAGGTCGTTGAGGCGGCCCGGATCGGCCGGCCGGCCGGCGCGCATCCAGTCCTGCGCCGATTGTCCGCCCTTCCAGCCCAGCGTGGTGAAGCCGAGCACTTCGGTTGCAACGGTGCAGTTCTCCAGCGCCGCGCAGATGAGGTCGGCGGCAACGCAGGCGAGCTCGATGGTCTTGCCGCGCATCGAGCCGGAATTGTCGATCAGCAGCGTGACGCAGGTATCGCGGAACTGCGATTCCTCTTCCTGCTTGTAGGCATCGGCGAAGCCAGGGTTGACCACCACCCGGTCGAGCCGCGAGGCATCCACCAGCCCTTCCTCGAGGTCGAACGTCCATGAGCGCGTCTGCCGGGCCATCAGCCGCCGCTGCAATTGCGCGACCAGCCGGGCCATGCTGCGCTTGCTGGCGCCGCGCCGCTTGTCGAGCGCCTCCTGCGCCTCGCGCATCAGCTGCTGCGGGACGAGGTCCTCGGCGCGCGCCACCTGGTCGTGACGGGTGGTATAGGCGCGATAGGGCAACCGGGTGGTGACCGGGACCTCGAGGATCGGCCACAATGGCGGCGCGTCCTCGTCCGGTGTCAGAGCCTCGGGACCGGGTTCGAAGCTCTCGTCCTCGGTCTCGGATGAACCATGGTCGAAATCGCCGTCCTCCGGCCCGCCGGCGCGGTTGCTGATCTGACGCCGCGCCGGCCCCTCGCCCCGCCCGTGCAGCGCCGCATGGAGGGCGGCGATATACGCAAGCGCCGCCGCTCCGTAGGCCCGCTGATCGTCGACGGCGGCCGCCAGGGCACGGAGGTGCGGCGTCAGCCGCTGGTGCATCCAGCGCGCCCACATCCAGAAGCCGGAGGTGGCGATGGACGGATCGTCGCGTCCCACGAGGGCGTCGCCCACCACCATGCGGATGGCCTCGTCGAGGGGTACGAGCGAGGCCAGGTGCGCCCCGAGCAGGTCCGAGCGCGCGAGGCGCGCCCGGTGCGCGGCCACGAGGTTGTCGCCGATGCCGGGCATCCGGCGCGCGCCGACGGCCTCGCAGCGCAGCAGTTCGAGCA
>NZ_JAYRYM010000455.1:0-1525 GCF_041917035.1 Devosia sp.
TCGCCGTCGTGCAGCGCCCGGTAGCGCAGGCCGCGGGCGGACAGGTGTCGCACGGCGCGTTCGGCAGCCGCGCTTTCGGGGTGCGGCGAGCGATAGTGCGGCACGATGGCATGGTCGATCAGCCCCAGCCCGTCCCAGGGGGTCTCCGCGTCGTAGCCGAGTGGGGCGGCGTCGGGATCGTCCATCAGGTGCATGCCGACCAGACTGGGCGCCGCCACCATGGCGCCGGCACCCGCACCGCCATAGACGATTGCGTCGCGCTCCAGCAGCGCCAGGATCGCCTCGTCGAAGCCCGACTGCTTCATGGCGCGACGCAGGACGAAACTGTTGCCGCCGGTGACCCAGACGAGATCGAAGCGCTCGAGGTCCGTCGCCAGCGCCTCGGGCCGGCCGAAATAGACCCTGAGGTCGAGCCGTTCCGCGCCGATGCCGAGCGCGGCCAGTTCCGCCGCCGGTTCGTCAACCTCGTGACGGAGCGCCGCGCGCGGTCCGGGCGGCAGGATGTCGCGTGCATTCTCGATGATGGCGGCGCGCGTGCCGCCGCCCAGCAGCGCCAGGAGCGAACCGGCGCGTTCGCCGATGCGGTAGGAACTCAGATACAGTCTCATTTCAGCCGCCCTCACGACGAAAAAGACAAAGGGGAAACCGGATTCCGGCTCCCCCTGGTCTTTTCGACTGCTCGGTCGACTGTCGGCTAGTGTGCCTCGTCGCCTTGCCGGGGAGCTGGTCTCCGGCAGGGGTTGCAAGGCCTCACCGGGTTATTCTGCTGCTTGGGCTGCCGGGAGTACCGACACGTAGACTTTCGCATTGGCGCGGGTTTTGAAGGTCACCTGGCCTTCGACGACGGCGTAGATGGTATGGTCGATACCCATGCCGACGCCGGTGCCCGGATGCCACTTGGTGCCGCGCTGGCGGATGATGATGTTGCCCGGGATCACGGCTTCGCCGCCGAACTTCTTGACGCCGAGGCGTCGGCCGGCGGTGTCGCGGCCATTGCGGGAGGAACCGCCTGCTTTCTTGTGTGCCATAGCTGCTGCTCCTTATTCGGCGGACGAGGTATCGGACTTCGGCGCGGCCTTCTTTGCCGCGGGCTTCTTGGCCGGCTTGTCGCCCGCCTCCGCGGTCTCGGCCGCGGCCTTCTTCGGCGCCGCCTTGCGGGCCGGAGCCTTGGCTGCGGCAGGGGCCTCGACGGCGGGGGCCGCCTGGGCGGCCGGAACCGCTTCCGTCACGCTCGCCGCGGCGCCGCTCTCGGCAGCGGCCTTGCGATAGCGGGCCTTGGCCACCTCGTCGACCTGCGTCGTCGGCTTGGCGCCGCCGACGAGAATCTCGGTGATGCGCACGCTCGACAGCTGCTGGCGATGCCCGTTGCGGCGATCGTAGTGCTGGCGGCGCTCCTTCTTCAGGATGATGATGGTGCGCTGCTTCTTGGTCGAGATGAACTGGCCGGCGACGAGCGCGCCGTCCACCAGCGGGGCGCCGACGGTGACATTGTCGCCATCCCCGACCATCAGCACCTGGTCGAACG
>NZ_JAYRYM010000456.1:0-1500 GCF_041917035.1 Devosia sp.
GGGGCCGGGTGGCCGCCGGGGGCTGGGCGGTCGGCGTGGTCGCGACGGGGGTGGGCGCCGCCGGGGTGGCGGCCGCTTGCTGGGCCGAGGTGAGCCGCTGTTCCAGGTCCGCGAAGCGCTGCATGGTCTTCGCTTCGAAGGCTTGGGCGTTCTTGTTGAGCCGTCCTTGCTCTTCGCGTTCGTTCTCGTACTGGGCGAGCTTGCGTCCGGCCGTGCCGACCCATTGATCCACCGGATTGACCTGGCCGCCGGGCGGCATCACACCGATGTTGGTGACCGCACTCGGTTGCCCGGCGGACGCTTGGGCGGCGCCGGTCTTCGGCGGGTTGCCGGTAAAGGCGAAGATCAGCCAGAGCAGCCCGACTCCGCCGGCCAGGAGCGTGCCGAGCATGGCGTATTGGCGTTGCCGGGGGGAAAGGTGCTGCATCACGTGCTGCGACAGGCGTTGCGGCAGGCCGCGCAGGGACAGGAAGGGCTGCTGCGGCGTAGTCATGGCGCCTCTCCTCGGCGGATCACGTAGACGCTGGTGCTCTCGCCGGGGCGCAGGTTGTGCTGCTCGATACTGACGCCGGCGACGCCGCCGGCCTCGCGATCGAACTCCGGTTCGGCCAGCACCATGGGGGCATTGCTGACGTTCTGCAGCAGATACTTCTCGCCGATCAGGCCGCGTCCTTCGTACTGACGCACGAGCGAGAAGCGCGCCTCGATCCACAGGGGGACCGAGCGATGGGTCTCTTCGACCCGGACGTCGGGCGGCACCCGGTCCGAAGCCATCGCCAACAGCAGCGCCTTCATTGCGCGGACCGGGTTGGGTGACGGTCCGGCTCCGGCCTGGGCCGCTGTGGCTGGCTTCAACGCCCTGGGCGTCTTGTCGCGGATGACGATGGTGTCGGCGGGCGTGTCCGCGCGGCGCAGCAGCAGTGTGTAGGTGGTATTCGCCGAGGAGACGAACAGGTTGATCGGTTTCACGGAATCACCGACCGGGCGAACGTAGATTTCGCCCTTGTCGCGGTCGCACTCCAGCACGACCTCGCCGGCCGGATTGATCGCCGAACTGACGCCGCCTCCGGGTGCTGTGCTGCTCATGCCCGGCGTGGCGGGAAGGGCCGTCGCCGCGCCGCAATGACTCGAATGGATGTTGCCGAACACGTCGGTGATCGGTGCCCCGTCGATGCGGATGCGGGTCGGCTCCTTGATCGACACGATGGCTTCGACCGACACGCCGTCGCTGGCCTCGACGATCTGCAGCGCTTGGGCGGGCACGGCCGTCAAGGTGGCCATGGCGGCCGTTGCGGCACTCATCGCCCATCCGTGCCGAGGCACAAGGACGAACCGACGCAAGGATCGGGCTTGGGTTGGTTCAGTTGCCGGCATTGGGTACCTCCTTGAAACTCTTCAAATGCATGCGCGCACCGGCGTAGCTGAACTCGACCCGGTAGGCCTTGAGGTCGTTGGCGGTCTCGAAGCCGTTGACCAGGGTGCGCAGGCGCCCGCGGATGA